>PUNM01000155.1 GCA_003552625.1 Ectothiorhodospiraceae bacterium | reverse complement strand
GCCTCCAAGGCGACCGGTTTCCCCATCGCCAAGGTGGCGGCCAAGCTGGCCGTCGGCTACACCCTCGATGAACTGCGCAACGAGATCACCGGGGGCGCCACTCCGGCCTCGTTCGAGCCGACCATCGACTACGTGGTCACCAAGATCCCGCGCTTCACCTTTGAGAAGTTCCCCCAGGCGCAGCCTTATCTGACCACGCAGATGAAGTCGGTCGGTGAGGTCATGGCCATCGGCCGCACTTTCCAGGAGTCGTTCCAGAAGGCGCTTCGGGGGCTGGAGCAGGATCTCGGCGGCCTGGATGAGCGGCTCGATCCGGCGCGCTCGGATCTCAAGGAGGCGGTGCGCCACTCGCTGCGCCAGCCGACACCCGAGCGTATTCTCCATCTCGGTGACGCGTTCCGGGTCGGTTTCAGCCTCGATGAGGTCCACGAGATGACAGCGATCGATCCGTGGTTCCTCGCGCAGATCGAGCAGCTCATCGACACCGAGCGTGAGATCGCAGGCGGTGATCTCGATTCGTGCAACGCGCTCCAGCTTCGGCGCTACAAACAGCGCGGCTTCTCCGACGCACGGCTGGCCCATTTGTGGGGAGTGCCGGAGCCACAGGTGCGTAAGCGCCGGCTTGAGCTGGGCGTGCGCCCCGTCTTCAAGCGGGTCGATTCCTGCGCGGCGGAGTTCCCCACGGCGACCGCCTACCTCTATTCCACGTACGAGCAGGAGTGCGAGGCGGAGCCCTCCGACCGGCGCAAGATCATGGTCCTTGGCGGCGGTCCCAACCGGATCGGGCAGGGGATCGAGTTCGACTACTGCTGCGTCCACGCCTCCCTCGCTCTGCGCGAGGACGGCTACGAGACGATCATGGTCAACTGCAACCCGGAGACGGTCTCCACCGACTACGACACGTCGGATCGGCTCTACTTTGAGCCCCTGACCCTGGAAGACGTCATGGAGATCGTGGAGACCGAGCGCCCTGACGGGATCATCGTGCAGTACGGTGGGCAGACGCCGCTGAAGCTGGCCCGCGACCTGGAGGCGGCCGGGGCCCCCATCATCGGTACCTCGCCGGACTCCATTGATCTGGCGGAGGATCGCGAGCGGTTTCAGGAGCTGATCGGCCGCATCGATCTGATGCAGCCGCCGAACCGGACCGCCCGGACGGATCAGCAGGCGCTGGAACTCGCCGCCGAGATCGGCTACCCGCTAGTGGTGCGTCCCTCCTACGTCCTCGGTGGCCGGGCGATGGAGATCGTCTACGAGGAGAGCGAACTGCGCCAGTACATGAACGAGGCGGTGCGGGTGTCGCACAACTCGCCGGTATTGCTTGACCGGTTCCTGGATGACGCCGTCGAGGTGGATGTGGACGCCGTCAGTGATGGTGAGCGGGTGGTGATCGGCGGAATCATGCAGCACATCGAGCAGGCAGGGGTCCATTCCGGAGACTCGGCGTGCTCAATTCCCCCGTACACCCTGGGCCAGGATATCCAGGACCGGGTACGCGAGCAGGTGCGGCTGCTTGCCCGTGAGCTTGGCGTCATCGGCCTGATGAACGTGCAGTTTGCCATCCAGGGTCAGCGCATCTTCCTGCTGGAGGTCAACCCGCGCGCGTCGCGGACGGTGCCTTATGTGGCCAAGGCGTGCGGGGTGCCGCTGGCCAAGGTGGCGGCCCGCTGCATGGGCGGGCGTAGCCTGAGCGACCAGGGTGTGGAGGGGGAGGTCATTCCCTCCTATTATTCGGTCAAGGAGGCGGTCTTCCCGTTCCTGAAATTCCCCGGGGTCGATCCGATCCTCGGTCCGGAGATGAAGTCCACCGGCGAGGTCATGGGGATCGGCGCCTGTTTCGGGGAAGCTTACGCCAAGGCGCAGCTCGCGGCCGGGGTGACCCTGCCGCGCGGCGGCTGCGCGTTTGTCAGCGTGCGCGATGTCGATAAGGAGGCTGCCGTGGAAGTGGCTCGCGACCTGGTGCGCCGCGGCTTTCACTTGATCGCCACCCATGGAACGGCGGCCGCCCTCGAAGAGGCGGGCCTGGAGGTTCGCCGGATCAACAAGGTCATCGAGGGCCGGCCGCACGTCGTGGACGCCATCAAGAATGACGAGATCGATCTGATCGTGAATACGACGGAGGGGCGGCAGGCGATCGCCGATTCCTATTCGATCCGGCGTGAAGCGCTGCAGCGCAAGGTTTGCTATACGACCACGATCGCCGGTGCTCGCGCCACGTGCCTTGCGCTGGATCACATGAACGACTGGGAAGCCCGCCCCCTCCACGCCCTGCACAGGGAGATGACGGGATGAGCAGCAAGATTCCGCTGACGGTACGCGGCGCCGAGAAGCTGCGCGAGGAGCTCCAGCGGCTCAAGCATGAGGACCGACCGCGCGTGATTCAGGCGATCGCCGAGGCTCGCGAGCACGGCGATCTCAAGGAGAACGCTGAATACCACGCAGCGCGTGAGCAGCAGAGCTTCATCGAGGGTCGGATCCAGGAGATTGAGGGCAAGCTCTCCAACGCGCAGATCATTGATCCGAGCACTGTCCAGGCTGCGCCCAAGATTGTCTTCGGAGCGACCGTGGTGCTGGAGGATACGGATACGGAAGAGACCGTGAGCTACCAGATCGTCGGTGAGGACGAGGCTGATATCAAACAGCACCTGATCTCGGTGAACTCGCCGATCGCCCGGGCGCTGATCGGAAAGGAGGAAGGCGACGAGGCGGTCGTTCAGGCGCCGGGCGGTGAACGCGTCTACGAGATCGTCGAGGTCCGGTATGAGTGAGGTGGGGTGCTGATTCCGGCTGTAGAACGCATCCTGCTAGCGGCCATGGCCGGTACCCTCTGGGGGGCTGGCTTCATGGCCGCGCCGGTAATGTTCCGGGAGCTTGACGAGACCGCTCAGGCAGCGGCGCTTGCCGGCGAGCTGACCGGGACCGCGGCGTGGGTGGTGCTTGTCTGCGTGGCTGTGTTGGTGCCACTGCAGCTGCGTCACCGGATCCGGCCGATTGCCGCCCATTGGCGCCTTTGGCTGCTGATCCTTCTGGCGGGCCTCGTCGCCGCCGGCGAGCTCTGGGTGCGTCCGCCCATGGAGGTTCTCGCCGATCAGGCCGGTGATGTCGCCTATCTCTCGGCCCTGCGCGCTGCGGAGAGTCTGTATATCGTGGCGAGTGCGGTGGCTCTGGTGCTGGTTGCCGGCGGTCCCCTGCGGCACGAGCCGGTCAGCGCCGTTGCTGAATCCTCGGAGGCCGGTCGTTAAATGAGCGGGTCGCCACGCTCCGGGTTTTCGCGGTACAGCAGCACCACACGGCCGATATTCTGGACGACCGAGGCGCCCGTGTGCTCGGCGATCTCCCGGGTCATGGCCCGCCGCTCCTCCTTGTCGGCGCCGGCGAGCTTGACCTTGATCAGCTGGTGGTCATCCAGGGCACGCTCGATCTCCTCCAATACCCCGCTGCTCACCCCCGCCGCTCCGGTGAGGACCACCGGTTTCAGGTTATGGCCTAGGCGGCGCAGCTGTTTGATCTCTTCTTGCTCAAGGTCCATGGAGGTTCCCGGTGCCTAGTGAAGGAAAGCCCGAAAGCCTAGCACGCCGCGGTGTTGTACGGGCAAGCGGCGGACCGCTGCGCGACGTCAAAGTGGAACTCGGTGTCGTGTTCGTGCTGGTGCTGGGCGTCTATTTCCTGACCTTGGGGCTCGATCTGGGACGATGGCAGGAACTGGCAGCGGTCGCTGGTGCGGCCGTGCTCGGAGCGCTCTGGGTGGTTTTGCGCACCCGCCGCGAGGCACGGCGGCTCAGGGAGGCGAATCGATGAGCCGGTGCCGGCGGCGCAAGAGCCAGTGTGGATCCCCGGAGCGCCGGCAGCGCCACGAGAAGGACCCGTTTGTCCGTCGCGCGCGCAGTGAGGGGTGGCGGTCGCGCGCAGCGCTCAAGCTCGAAGCGGTGGACCAGCGCGACAGCCTGTTTCGGCCGGGGCAGACCGTCGTGGACCTTGGTGCGGCCCCCGGGGGATGGTGCCAGTACGCGCAGCAGAAGGTCGGTGCGCAGGGATTTGTTCTGGGTATCGATCTGTTGGCGATTGAACCGCTGCCGGGGGTGACCCTTTTGCAGGAGGATTTTGCCGCCGACGCCGGCTTGGAGGCGGTGCGGGAGGCCCTCGGCGGACGGGAGGTGGATGTCGTGCTCTCCGATATGGCGCCCAACCTGACCGGCCATTCGGCCGTCGATCAGCCGGCCGCGATCGGTTTGGCGGAACTTGCCGCCGACTTTGCCGGTCAATTCCTGAAGAGAGATGGCGACTTCCTGGTCAAGGTTTTCCACGGCGAGGGTTTCGACGCATTCCGCAACGACCTCTCGCAGCGTTTTTCCCGGGTGCTGGTGCGCAAGCCCGATGCTTCGCGCGCGGGGAGTCGCGAAGTCTATCTTCTGGCTCGTGGCCCGGCGGTGTAGTAAGGTGCCAATCAGGTGCCGAAATCAGGCAAGTTGAGGTGACGCCGTGAGCGACATGGCCAAGAATTTGATCCTCTGGGTCATCATCGCCGTAGTTTTGATGTCCGTGTTCAGTAACTTCCAGGAGCAGGGCGGCGAGGTGGCCGACCGGGTGCCCTACTCGGAGTTCCTGCGCGAGGTCGAACGCGGCAATATCCGCGAGGTGCTGATCCAGGGTGAGGAGATCACGATCCAGCACGCGAGTGGGCAGGAGTACAAGACCTTTAACCCGGAGACGGACAACCGGGCGTTGATCGGTGAGCTTCTTGAGCACGGCGTCACCATCAACGCGGAGGAGGCTGAGTCCGACAGCATGCTCCTCCAGATCCTGATCTCTTGGACGCCGTTCCTGCTGCTGATCGCGGTCTGGATCTACTTCATGCGCCAGATGCAAGGCGGTGGCGGCGGCCGGGGCGCGATGTCCTTCGGCAAGAGCAAAGCCAAGCTCATGACCGAGGAGCAGAGCAAGCACACGTTCGCCGACGTAGCCGGCTGCGACGAGGCCAAGGAGGACGTCAAGGAGCTCGTCGACTTCCTCCGCGATCCGGCCAAGTTCCAGAAGCTCGGCGGTACGATCCCCCGCGGCGTGCTCATGGTCGGCCCGCCGGGGACCGGCAAGACCCTGCTCGCCAAGGCGATCGCCGGCGAAGCGCGGGTGCCGTTCTTTTCCATCTCCGGTTCGGACTTTGTCGAGATGTTCGTCGGTGTCGGCGCCTCCCGGGTTCGGGACATGTTCCAGCAGGCCAAGAAGCAGGCGCCGTGCATCATCTTCATCGATGAGCTCGATGCCGTCGGCCGGCAACGCGGCGCCGGACTTGGCGGCGGCCACGACGAGCGCGAGCAGACCCTCAACCAGATGCTCGTGGAGATGGACGGCTTCGAGGGCAGCGAAGGGATCATTGTCATCGCCGCCACCAACCGGCCTGATGTCCTCGATCCGGCCCTGCTGCGGCCGGGCCGCTTCGACCGCCAGGTGGTGGTGCCGCTGCCCGATGTGCGGGGGCGTGAACACGTCCTTCAGGTGCACATGAAGCGGGTGCCGGTCGCGGACGACGTTCGCCCCGAGATCATCGCTCGGGGCACGCCGGGCTTCTCGGGGGCGGATCTGCAGAACCTGGTCAACGAGGCGGCTCTCTTCGCCGCACGGGCCAACAAGGAAAAGGTCGAGCAGATCGACTTTGAGCAGGCGAAGGACAAGATCATGATGGGCTCCGAGCGGAAGTCCATGGTGATGAAGGAGGACGAGAAGAAGCTGACCGCCTATCACGAGGCCGGTCATGCCATCGTCGGGCTGACCACGCCGGAGCACGATCCGGTCCACAAGGTCACCATCATCCCGCGGGGGCGCGCCCTCGGCGTGACGATGTTCCTCCCTGAAGAAGACCGTTACAGCTACACCAAGCAGCGGCTCGACAGCATGATCGCCAGCCTCTTCGGGGGGCGGATCGCGGAAGAGCTGATCTTCGGCAACGACCGGGTCACCACTGGGGCGCAGAACGATATCCAGCGTGCCACTGAGATCGCCCGGAACATGGTCACTAAGTGGGGGCTTTCAGCCCGGCTCGGGCCGCTCGCCTACGGCGAGGAGGAGGGCGAGGTCTTCCTCGGCCGCTCCATGGCTCAGCAGAAGGACGTCTCGGACGAAACCCAGCACGCCATCGACGAGGAGGTCCGGGCCATCATCGACAGCAACTACACCGCTGCCGAGAAGATCCTGCGGGAGAGCCTGGACAAGCTCCACCTGATGGCCGACGCCCTGATGAAGTACGAGACGATTGATCGCGGCCAGATCGACGAGATCATGCAGGGCAAGGAACCCAGTCCGCCCAAGGGGTGGGAGGACCGCGAGGCTGACGGCCCCGGGGGTGACGGTGGAGCCGGCGCGGAGGCGACGTCGGACGAGGAGGCCGACGCCGAAGGCGGTGAACGCGGCGACGGTCGCCAGGGCGGGCCGATCGGCGGGCCGGTCGGCGAGCACTGATGGCAGCGGCGCTCCACGGGCCGACTCTCGATTGCGGGGGTCGGCCTCTCTCGTTGAATCGCCCGCGGGTGATGGGGGTGCTCAATGTCACCCCTGACTCGTTCTCTGATGGCGGCGCGTTCCTTGGGCGGGATCAGGCCATCCGACACGCCGTCGAAATGGTCGGCGACGGCGCGGACATCATTGATGTCGGCGGCGAGTCGAGTCGCCCCGGTGCCGATCCGGTCCCCCTCGAGGAGGAACTCGAGCGGGTCATTCCGGTCGTGGAGGCGCTGCGTGGTGAGCTTGACTGCCCGATCTCCGTGGATACCTACAAGCCTGAGGTGGCGCGGGAGGCAGTCGCCGCCGGCGCCGGGCTGATCAATGATATCCGCGCACTCCAGGAGCCTGGCGCCGTGCAGGCGATTGCCGAACTGGGCGTGGCCGTATGCCTGATGCATATGCAGGGACGGCCGCGCACCATGCAGGAGGCCCCGGCGTACGACGATGTGGTCGAGGAGGTGGCCGGCTTTCTGGATGAGCGCC
Source organism: Ectothiorhodospiraceae bacterium (assembly GCA_003552625.1). Lineage (GTDB taxonomy): Bacteria > Pseudomonadota > Gammaproteobacteria > Nitrococcales > Halorhodospiraceae > Halorhodospira. The sequence goes on along the minus strand of PUNM01000155.1, from coordinate 41,449 downwards.
GCAGGGCCGCCCTGGACGGGGGTGTCGCGGCCGAGCGGATCGTGCTCGATCCCGGGTTTGGTTTCGGCAAGACGGTCGAGCACAATTACGCCATTCTGCGGAGTCTGCCACGGCTCACTGCTCTCGGTGCCCCGATTCTCGTCGGCATGTCACGCAAATCGATGGTCGGCAAGGTGACCGGCCGAGGGGCCGGGGAGCGCCTGGCGGGCAGCGTGGCCGCGGCCAGCCTGGCGGTCTGGCAGGGTGCGCAGATCGTTCGCGCCCACGATGTGGGCGCTACTGTCGACGCGATACGGGTCGTGCAGGCGGCTCGCGGTTAAAAGGAAACCGAGCAAGGAGAAGCCAGTGGGGGCTCAAAGACGTTACTTCGGGACGGACGGTGTACGCGGCCGGGTTGGTGAGGCGCCGATCACCCCTGATTTCGTGCTGCGTCTTGGCTGGGCCGCCGGACGGGTGCTGGCCAGCGAGGGCGGCCGGAAGGTGGTCATCGGCAAGGATACGCGGCTCTCCGGCTATATGTTCGAGTCGGCGCTGGAGGCTGGCTTTGCGGCGGCCGGCGTGCACTCTCTCATGCTCGGCCCGATGCCGACCCCCGGGATTGCCTATCTGACCCGAACGCTGCACGCGGGCGCCGGCGTCGTGATCAGCGCATCGCACAATCCACACGCCGACAACGGCATCAAGTTCTTCGGTGCCGATGGCTACAAGCTGGACGATGCCACCGAGGCGGCGATCGAAGCGTTGCTGGATCGCACGCCGGAGCTGGTAGGCAGCGATGAGCTGGGGCGCGCCACGCGGGTCGGTGACGCCGTAGGGCGCTATATCGAGTTCTGCAAAGGGGCCGTGGGACGCCAGACCGACCTGCGCGGGCTGCGGATGGTCGTCGATTGCGCCCACGGGGCGACGTACCAGGTGGCGCCTGCCGTGTTCCGTGAGCTGGGGGCCGAAGTGATCGTTATCGGCAACGAGCCCGATGGCCTCAACATCAACGTCGAGCGCGGCTCACAGCACCCGGAGGCACTGTGCGAGCGGGTGCTTGCCGAGCAGGCGGACGTCGGCGTCGCTTTTGACGGGGACGGCGACCGGGTTGTCATGGCCGACAGCCACGGCCGGTTGATCGACGGCGACGGTCTGCTCTATGTCATCGCTACCGCTCGGGTCGCCCGTGGTCAGGCGCACGGCCCGGTCGTCGGTACGCAAATGACGAATCTCGGGCTGGAAGTGGCCCTACAGGAACTGGGTCTCGGGCTTGAGCGGGCGCGGGTGGGCGATCGCTACGTCCTGGAACGGCTCCTGCAAGTCGACGGTCGGCTCGGCGGGGAGTCCTCGGGCCATATCATATGCCTCGATCGCACCACCACGGGGGATGGCATCATCTCGGCGCTCCAGGTGCTTGAGGCGATGGTGCTCAGTGGGCGGCCGCTTTCGGAACTGGTCGCCGGCATGCAGTACTTCCCCCAGGAGCTGGTTAATGTGCCGCTGCCCAAGGGGGTAGAGGTTCTTGAGAACGACGAAATCCGGGGTGCGGTCGCCGCGGCGGAGGCGGAACTCGGGACCCGGGGGCGTGTGCTCCTGCGTCCATCCGGCACCGAGCCTCTTCTTCGCGTCATGGTTGAGGGCGAGGATGCCGGGCAAGTGCAGCGTCTGGCGCAGGCGCTGGCGACGGAGGTCGAGCGTCAGGCCGAGAGAGCGACGATCGACCGCGTTTGATTTCGCGGCTGCGGAGATATAGGCTTCGGCAGCTTCACGGAAACCACCGATAGGGTTGGGTGTAGGGATGCGTCGCAAGTTCATTGCTGGCAATTGGAAGATGAACGGGGACCAGGAGCTGGTCCGCCAAATCGCCGAACGTGCCGCGGACTCCGCCGGGGAGGCGGAGCTGGCTGTCTGCCCGCCTTACCCTCTGTTGCCCGCGGCAGCGTCGCAGCTGCCCTTTGGCGTGGCCCTCGGGGCGCAGGACGTAAGCGAGTACGATTCGGGGGCCTACACGGGTGAGGTCTCCGCCAGCATGCTCCTCGAGGCCGGGTGTCGCTACGTCATCGTCGGGCACTCGGAGCGGCGGACGCTCTACGCAGAGGATAACGCCCGGGTTGCCGGCAAGTTCCAGGCGGCCCGCCAGGCGGGGCTGATCCCGATACTCTGTGTCGGCGAGACACTCGCTGAGCGGGATGCCCAGCGTACCGAGGCGGTGGTCGGCGAGCAGCTCAGTGCGGTTTTCGATGCCGTTGACGGGGCCGCGTTTCAGGGCGCTGTGATCGCCTATGAGCCCGTCTGGGCCATAGGCACTGGCCGCACCGCAACGCCGGAGCAGGCGCAGGCCGTCCACGCATTCATTCGCGGTCGTGTGGCCGAGCGGGATGGCCAGGACGTCGCCGACAGCCTCCAGATTCTCTACGGCGGGAGCATGAAGCCGGACAACGCCGGTGAGCTCCTCGCCCAGCCGGACATCGATGGTGGCCTGATCGGGGGCGCCTCCCTGGATCCGGAGGGTTTTCTTTCCATCTACAACGCAGCCGCGGAGGGCTGAGGTCGATCCATGTTTGAAGCGTTGCTTGCCGTCCATATCATCATCGCCATCGCCCTGGTGGTGCTGGTCCTGCTCAACCAGGGCAAAGGGGCGGATATGGGGGCCGCATTCGGTAGCGGTGCCTCGAGCACTGTCTTCGGCTCCCGGGGGGCGGCAACCTTCATGACCAAGCTCATTGCCACCCTGGGCACCACCTTCTTCGTGACGAGCCTGGGGTTGGCGGTCATCGCCTCACGCGGACTCGGCGGGGATGCGTCGATCATCGGGGACGATCCGGAACCCACCGAGGTCGAGGAAGAGCGTGACCCCGAGGAGCCCGACGCGCCGGAGCGCCCGGACGCACCGGGGGTGCCCGATGATGACGCCGCGCCCGAAGCCCCGGGGGATCCGGTGGAAGCGCCGGCCCAGCCGGATGAAGAGGAGACCGACTGATCGGCCGCCCCGGCGTTGATCCCGCGCGGGCTCATTGGTATAGTGTGCCGCACTTGGCTGGTCGGGATTCCGACACAAGTCCGTAAAAGCGACAACGTGCCGAAGTGGTGGAATTGGTAGACACGCCGTCTTGAGGGGGCGGTGGCGAAAGCCGTGCCGGTTCGAGTCCGGCCTTCGGCACCAAACGTCAAGGATGGCCCGCTTCCCGCTTTCAGGGTGGGAGCGGGTTTTCTTCTTGGTGCCCTCCGGCTGCTCTGCCACCTTGATCGAGAGCAACGCTCAAGATCCCTTCTGCTCGTTATAACCTCCTGTGGATCAGGTACTTATATTTTTGCTTGAGTTGACACGGGTTCACGCGGCTCCGTAAACTCCAGCCAGTCCTAACGCGGGGGCCCCAATCTGGTGCGCCGCCTGCGTTGCCATCAGCGGAGCGGCGTACGATGCTAGAGAATTACCTGCCGGTTCTCCTCTTCATTGTCGTTGGGCTCGTCTTCGGCGCCCTGCCTTTGGTCGCCGGGTTCGTGCTCGGTCCCCGGCGCGCAGATCCGGAAAAGCAGTCGCCGTACGAGTGCGGCTTCGAGGCTTTTGAGGACTCGCGCATGAAGTTCGACGTGCGCTACTACCTCGTGGCACTGCTGTTCATCCTCTTCGATCTCGAGATCGCGTTTCTCTTCCCCTGGGCTGTTGTGTTGGACGATGTCGGCCTCTTCGGCATCGTGGCCATGGGCCTGTTCGTCGGGCTGCTCGTGATCGGATTGCTCTATGAGTGGCGTAAGGGGGCGCTGGAATGGGAGTAGAGGGCCTGCTTGAGCGGGGGTATGTCACGACCTCTGCGGACAAGCTGATCAACTGGGCGCGAACCGGTTCGCTGTGGCCGATGACCTTCGGCCTGGCCTGCTGCGCGGTGGAGATGATGCACACGGCCGGGGCGCGCTACGACATGGACCGAAACGGGCTGATCTTCCGGCCGAGTCCGCGTCAGTCCGATGTCATGATCGTCGCGGGGACACTGTGCAACAAGATGGCGCCGGCCCTGCGCAAGGTCTACGACCAAATGCCGGAGCCGAAGTGGGTCATCTCCATGGGCTCCTGTGCCAACGGCGGAGGCTACTACCACTACTCCTACTCCGTGACCCGGGGCTGCGACCGGATCGTGCCCGTGGACATCTACGTCCCCGGTTGCCCGCCGACGGCGGAGGCCCTTTACTACGGCATCCTGCAGCTACAGAACAAGATCCGCCGCACCAACACCATCGCACGTTGAGGAACGCAGACCATGGCTGACCCCGAGAGCCTTCTGGAGCAGCTGCGCGGCCACTTCGGGAGCCGCCTGATCGAGGCGCACCTAGCGTACGGGGAAGTGACGATCGAGCTGGCCCCGGGGGATCTGGTGCCCGCGATGACGGAACTGCGCGACCTGGATGCCTTCCGGTTCGAGCAGCTGCTCGACGTGGCCGGCGTGGACTACGCGGCCTACGGCAGCGACGAATGGATCACGGAGCAGGCCACCGGGTCGGGATTCAGCCGCGGGGTCACCGAGCCGGGCTTTGGCCGCCTGGGGTTGACCGGCATCTACGGCGTACAGGGCGTGGCGGAAAGTACCGGGCGCCGTTTCGCGGGCGTCTACCATCTTCTCTCCCTGGCCCACAATCACCGTCTCCGGGTCCGCTGCTACGCCGAGGACGATGATCTACCCGTGCTCCCCACCCTGACCGGGGTCTGGCCATCCGCGAACTGGCCGGAGCGCGAGGCATTCGATCTCTACGGGCTGATTTTCGAGGGGCATCCAGACCTGCGGCGCATCCTCACGGACTACGGCTTTGTCGGGCACCCCTTCCGCAAGGACTTCCCGCTCATCGGCAACGTGGAGCCGCGCTACGATCCGGAGAAGGGGCGGGTGGTCTACGGCCCGGTGGAGATCGAGCCACGGGTGTTGGTCCCGCGTGTGATCCGCGACGACAACCGCTATCGGGGGCGGCCGCAATCGGCGTCGACGGAGGATCAGGCCGATGGCTGAGTTCCAGAGTTACACCCTGAACTTCGGGCCGCAGCATCCGGCCGCTCATGGTGTGCTGCGGCTGGTGCTGGAGATGGAGGGCGAGACGGTCCGCAAGGCCGATCCGCACATCGGGTTGCTGCATCGGGCCACCGAGAAGCTCGCCGAGGCGAAGCCGTATAACCAGTCGATCGGCTACATGGACCGGCTCGACTACGTCTCGATGATGTGCAACGAGCACGGCTACGTCCGCGCCATCGAGAAGCTTCTCGGTATTGAGCCGCCACTGCGCGCTCAATACATCCGCACCATGATGGATGAGGTCACCCGCATCCTGAATCACCTCATGTGGGTCGGCACGCACGGGCTCGATGTCGGGGCGATGACCGCGTTTCTCTATACCTTCCGGGAGCGCGAAGACCTCATGGACGTCTACGAGGCGGTCTCCGGGGCGCGTATGCACGCCACCTATTACCGCCCGGGAGGGGTGCATCGGGATCTGCCGGACCGGATGCCGAAGTACGAACCCTCGCCCTACCGCAGCGAGCGCGAACTCAAGGAGATGAACCGCGCGCGCGAGGGATCCGTGCTCGACTTCCTCGAAGACTTCTGTGAGCGCTTTCCGGGGTGTGTCGATGAGTATGAGACCCTGCTTACCGACAACCGGATCTGGAAGCAGCGACTGGTGGACATCTGTCCGGTCGGTCCGGAGCGAGCCCTGGAACTGGGCTTTACCGGGCCGATGCTGCGCGGCTCCGGCGTCGAGTGGGACCTGCGCAAGAAGCAGCCGTACGCCGTCTACGATCGCCTCGACTTCGACATCCCCGTGGGGACCAACGGGGACTGTTACGACCGCTACTTGGTTCGCGTCGCGGAGATGCGCGAGTCCGCGCGCATCATCAAGCAGTGCATCGACTGGCTGCGGGCGAACCCCGGACCCGTTAGCGTGGATGACCCGAAGGTGGTGCCGCCGAGCCGCGAGGCGATGAAGGACGACATGGAATCGCTCATCCATCACTTCAAGCTCTTCACCGAGGGGTATTGCACCCCGCCGGGCGAGGTCTACGCCGCTGTCGAAGCGCCCAAGGGTGAGTTCGCCACATACATCGTCTCCGATGGCGCGAACAAACCGTACCGGCTTAAGGTCCGGCCGCCGTGCTACTACCACCTGGCGGCGATGGACGAGATGATCCGGGGCCACATGCTCGCCGATGTGGTGACGCTGATCGGCTCCATCGATGTGGTGTTCGGGGAGGTGGACCGTTGACCGAGCAATCTGTGGCCGAAAAGGTTCTCAGCGCCGATCAGTGCCGGCGCATTGACCACTGGCTGGCCAAGTTCCCGGACGACGAGCAGGGACGCGCCTCAGCGATCATAGCGGCGCTCCACATCCTGCAGGACGACAACGGCGGAGCACTGCAGCGCCAGCATGTGGAGGCGGTTGCGGCCTACATCGGCATGCCGCGGTCGAGCGCCTTCGAAGTGGCAACCTTCTACTCGATGTTCCACCTGGACGAGCCGGTGGGGCGTCACAAGGTAAACTTCTGCACGAACCTCTCCTGCTGCCTCAACGGCGCCGATGAACTGGTCGCCTACGCCGAGCAGAAGCTCGGCGTGCGGCAGGGGGAGACGACGGCGGATGGCCGGATCACCCTCGTCCGTGAAGAAGAGTGCCTTGCTGCCTGCACCGGGGCGCCGATGATGATCGTCGATGGGCACTACCACACCCACCTGCCCCGCGAGCGGATCGACGAGATCCTCGACGGGCTGAGCTAGTCACGGGGCGCGGAGGGGTCATGGTCAATCAAGTCTGCTTTACCACCCTGGGTTACGACGAGCCGTGGAGTCTGGAAACCTACCGCAAGGTGGGCGGTTACCAGGCCCTGGAGCGCGTCCTGAAGGGCGGTATGGAGCCCGACGCGGTGATCGAGGAAGTCAAGCAGAGTGGGCTTCGGGGGCGCGGTGGTGCCGGCTTTCCGCCGGGAGTCAAGTGGGGCTTCATGCCGCGCCAGAGCCCGGTGCAAAAGTACCTGATCTGCAATTCCGACGAATCGGAGCCGGGCACCTGCAAGGATCGCGACATCCTCCGTTTCAACCCGCACGCGGTGATCGAGGGCATGGTGATCGCCGGCTACGCCATGGGGGCCAGCGTCGGCTACAACTATCTGCGCGGCGAATTCCATCACGAACCCTTCGAGCGCATGGAGCAGGCTCTGGCGGAAGCCCGGGAGGCCGGGTACGTCGGCGAGAACATCCTCGGCTCCGGTTTCGATTTCCGGCTCCACAACCTGATCGGCGCTGGTGCCTACATCTGTGGCGAGGAGTCGGCGCTGATGGAGTCCCTGGAGGGGAAGAAAGGCCTGCCGCGCTACAAGCCGCCTTTTCCCGCCCAGGTGGGGATCTACGGCAAGCCGACCACGATCAACAACACCGAGACCCTGGCGTCGGTTCCGGCAGTGATCCGTAACGGGGCCGAGTGGTTCCTGAACCTGGGTAAACCCAACAACGGCGGGGAGAAGATCTTCTCTGTCTCGGGGCACGTCGGGAACCCGGGCAACTTCGAGATCCCCATGGGGACCCCTTTCCGGGACTTACTGGAGATGGCCGGGGGCGTTCGCGGTGGCCGCCGCCTCAAGGCCGTGATCCCCGGGGGGAGTTCCACGCCGGTCGTGCCGGCCGAGACGATGCTGGAGCTGACCATGGACTATGACAGCATCCAGCAGGCGGGGTCAATGCTCGGCTCCGGCGCCGTGGTGGTCATGGACGAGAGCACCGATATGGTGCAGGTGCTTGCCCGGATCGCCCGGTTCTACTATGCGGAGTCGTGTGGTCAGTGCACGCCGTGCCGTGAGGGTACCGGCTGGATGTATCGGGCCATTCAGCGCATCTACGAGGGCCGGGGTCGGCCCGAGGATCTGGAAATGCTCGAGGATGTGCCGGGCCAGATCGCCGGGCATACCATCTGCGCCTTCGGCGATGCGGCGGCGATGCCGGTGCAGAGCTTCCTCAAGCATTTCCGCCACGAGTTCGAGCACTACATCGAGCACGGTCGTTCCCCGGTGGAGGCGGCGGCATGAGCGCAAACGAGGAGACGGTCACCATCGAGGTGGACGGCAGCGCCGTCGAGGCCCGCAAGGGCGAGATGCTGATCCAGGCTACTGATCGCGCCGGGATCCATATCCCCCGCTTCTGTTACCACAAGCACCTGCCGGTGGTCGCCAACTGCCGGATGTGCCTGGTGGAGATCGAGAAGGCACCCAAGCCCATGCCAGCGTGCGCGACCCCGGTGGCCGAGGGCATGAAGGTGGCCACCACCTCGGAGCATGCGCTTAAGGCCCAGCGGGGGGTGATGGAGTTTCTGCTCATCAACCACCCCCTCGATTGCCCCATCTGCGATCAGGGCGGCGAGTGTGAGCTCCAGGACGTGGCCATGGGCTTCGGCCGCGGGATCTCGCGCTTTACCGAAGGCAAGCGGGTGGTCGCCGACGAAGACCTGGGCCCGCTCGTCGGCACGCAGATGACGCGCTGCATTCACTGCACGCGCTGTGTCCGCTTTCTGGACACGGTGGCGGGGCAGAAGGAGCTGGGTGGCATGTTCCGTGGTGAGCACATGGAGATTGCCACCTACGTGGAGGAGGGCATCAACTCGGAGCTCTCCGGCAACGTGATTGACCTCTGCCCGGTTGGGGCGCTGACGAACAAGCCGTTTGCGTTCCGGGCGCGGCCCTGGGAGTTGCTCAGCTTCCCGGCGGTCTCTCCGCACGACGGGGTCGGCTCCAATCTCTCCCTGCATACGTTGCGGGGGCAGATCATGCGTGTCGTCCCGCGCGAGAATCAGGCGATCAACGAGACGTGGATCGCGGATCGCGACCGCTACGGCGTGGAAGGGCTCAAGGCCGAGGATCGCCTCCAGTATCCGATGGTCAAGCGCGAGGGCCAGTGGCATGAAGTGCCGTGGGAGACTGCGCTGAACCGTGCCGCGGAGGGGCTCAAAGGTGTCGTCGAGCGCCACGGTGCAGCCGAGTTGGGCGGGTTGCTCGCGCCTTCGGCCACGCTGGAGGAGCTCTATCTGTCGGCTCGCCTGCTTCGCGGACTGGGTAGTGGCAACGTGGACCACCGGCTGCGCGAGGGGGATACCTCAGATCAGGCGCATGCACCGCTGGTGCCGTGGTTGGGGCAGAGCATTGCAGAGCTGGAGGAGGCCTCGGCGGTGCTGCTGGTCGGCAGCTATGCCCGCCACGAACAGCCGCTGATCAACCACCGGTTGCGCAAGGCCGCGCTGGCAGGAACCCCGATCATGGCCCTGAATCCGCGGCGCTTTGAGTGGAATCTCCCGCTTGCCGTCGAGGAGGCGGTGGCGGCGGATCAGTGGGTGCAGCGCCTCGGCGGTGTGGCCCAGGCGGTGGCGGAGCAGACCGGCGGACGTCTTCCCGATAGCCTGGCTGCAGTCGCCGGGCCGATCGATGGCACCGCTCGTGAGATCGCCCGCCGGCTGACGGAAGAGCGAACGGCCGCGGTCTTGATCGGCAATATGGCCACCAGCCATCCGCAGGCGGCCACGCTGCGCGCTTTGGCCGGCTTCATCGCCGAACAAAGTGGTGGACGGCTCGGCGTGCTGCCGGAGGCCGCCAACACGGTAGGTGGTTGGCTCGCCGGTGCGGTACCGCACCGGGAGGAGGGCGGGCACCCGGCGGCGGCTGCCGGGAAGGCGGCCCACGAGATGGTTGCGCAGGGCCTGAAGGGGTATTTCCTGCTCAATGTCGAGCCGGAGCGGGACCTATGGAACCCGCAAGCGGCGCGGACCGCCCTTGGTGAGGCGGAGCAGGTGGTCGCCCTGACGGTCTTTGCCGACGACACCCTGCGCGAAGTGGCCGATGTCCTCTTGCCGATGGGGGCATTCGGAGAGTCGGCAGGCACGTTCGTCAATGCCGAGGGGCGTTGGCAGAGTTTCCGCGGCGTGGGGGAGCCGCCGGCGGATGCCCGCCCCGGTTGGCGCGTCCTGCGCGCGCTGGGCACGGTGCTTGCCTTGGACGGCTTCGCCTACAACGACATTGCCGAGATCTATGGCGAGCTGGCCGGCCGTTGCCAGGAGCGGTGCCCGGAGCCCCTGTCCTACCCGCAGGAGGTGCTTGGCGGCACTGCGATCGCGGGCGACGGCCTGAGCCTGGCCGGCAATGTGCCGATCTACGCCGGCGACCCGCTGGTGCGCCGTTCGGAGCCGCTGCAGCGGACGCTGATTGCCGGGCGCCTGGAGGTGCGGCTGGCGCCCGCCACGGTGGAGAGGCTTGGACTTGCCGGCGGCACCGAGCGCGTCCGTGTCCGGGGGGCAGCCGGTAGCGTGGAGTTGCCCTGGGTAGCCGATGCGGCGGTGCCGCCAGAGACCGCCTGGATCCCTGCTGGCCTCGCCGGCCGGGCCGCCCTGGGTGGCCCCTTCGGCAAGGTGGCGGTGGAAGCCCTCTAGGCTCGAGAGAAGGACGACCGCAGGCATGCTCGAGACACTCATCTGGGAAACGGCCAAGATCTGGGCGGTGCTCATTCCGCTTTTCCTGGCAGTGGCGTATTTCACGTACGCCGAACGGCGGGTGATCGGCCATATGCAGAGCCGGCGCGGACCCAACCGGGTCGGGCCAAGGGGGCTTTTGCAGCCGATTGCGGATGCGCTGAAACTCCTGTTCAAGGAGATCACCATTCCCACCTACGCCAACCGCACGCTCTTTCTCATTGCTCCGGCGCTGGCGATCATGCCGGCGCTCGCGGCGTGGGCGGTCATCCCCTTCGGCGAGGGCATGGCGGTTGCGGATATCAACGCCGGGCTGCTCTACATCCTCGCCATGACCTCCCTCGGGGTGTACGGGCTGATCATTGCGGGCTGGGCTTCCAACTCCAAGTATGCGCTGCTGGGCACACTGCGCGCCTCGGCGCAGGTCGTGTCCTACGAGATCGCCATGGGGTTTGCCCTGGTCGGCGTGCTGATGGCCGCCGGCACCATGAACATGGGCGGGATCGTCGAGGCGCAGGCGGGACCGTTCTGGAACTGGTTCTGGCTGCCGCTGCTGCCGCTGTTCCTGGTCTACTGGATCTCCGGGGTGGCGGAGACCAACCGCGCTCCTTTCGATGTGGCGGAGGGTGAGTCGGAGATCGTCGCCGGCTTCCACGTGGAGTACTCGGGCATGGCCTTCGCGGTCTTCTTCCTTGCCGAGTACGCCAACATGCTGTTGATCTCCTTCCTGGGGGCCACGCTTTTTCTCGGCGGCTGGTACTCCCCGTTCGAGGGGCTGCCGGTGCTCGGGCCGATGTTCGACTGGGTGCCGGGTACCGTTTGGTTGTTCCTCAAGGCCGGGTTCTTCGCCTTCTGCTATCTGTGGTTCCGGGCCAGCTTCCCGCGCTATCGCTACGACCAGGTGATGCGGTTGGGGTGGAAGGTGTTGATCCCGGTCACGGTGGTCTGGCTGGTCGTGCTCACCGCGCTGGTCTACGGCGGCGTGGGCCCTTGGTTCTAACGGGGGTGGCGCTATGCGCTCGCTGAACGATTACCTGAACAGTTTCCTCCTCACTGAGCTGCTCCGCGGCCTGCGCCTTACGGGACGCAATATGTTTCGTCGCAGCGTCACGCTGGAGTTCCCTGAGGAGCGGGCCCCGAAGTCGCCCCGTTTCCGTGGCCATCTGGCGCTGCGGCGCTACCCGAACGGCGAGGAGCGGTGCATTGCCTGCAAGCTCTGCGAGGCCGTCTGTCCGGCGCTGGCCATCACCATCGATTCTCACCAGCGCAGCGACGGGACGCGGCGGACCACGCGCTACGATATCGACTTGTTCAAGTGCATCTACTGCGGCTTCTGTGAGGAGTCGTGCCCGGTGGACTCCATTGTCCTGACCCGCCTGGACACTTTCCACATGGAGAGCCGGGAGGAGCGAGTGGTGAACAAGCAGACGCTGCTCGCGGTGGGGGATCAATACGAGAGCCAGCTGGCGGCCGATCGTGCCGCCGATGCGCCGTACCGGTAAGGAGCCTGCGCGGTTATGGAACAGCTGCTTTTCTACATCTTCGCCGGCATTCTGCTCTTTGCGGCGACCATGGTGATCTCGGTGCGCAACCCGGTGCACGCCGCGCTCTTTCTCGTGCTCGCCTTCTTCAATGCGGCCATTATCTGGGTGCTGGCAGGGGCGGAGTTTCTGGGCATCGCGCTCGTCGTCGTCTATGTGGGCGCGGTAATGGTGCTCTTTCTCTTTGTGCTGATGATGCTCGACATCAATACCGCACCATTGCGCGAGGGCTTCGCCCGCTATCTGCCGGTAGGGTTGCTCGTGGCGCTGTTGATGGCTGTGCAGCTCGGCGCGGTCATCCTCTCGGAGCGGGCCGAGCTGATCGGTGGCACCATCCCGGAGCCGGCTGCGGACGTCAATAACATCCAGGCGATCGGCGGTGTCCTTTACACCGTGTACGTCTACCCGTTCGAGATCGCCGCCGTGATTCTGCTTCTCGCCATCGTAGCGGCGATCAGCCTGACACTGCGCCGACGAGGCGGGACACACCAACAGGATGTGGCCAAGCAGCTCTCCGCCCGGCCCGAGGAGCGGGTGCGGATGGTGAAGGGCATGAGTGGCTCATCCGAGGCACGGCGTGAAAACCAATAAGGGCCCGAGGCCGGGCGAACGACCAGCGAACGCAAGCGGGAAGGCCCAATGATCGAGTTGTCCGACTTCCTCATCCTGGGGGCGTTACTGTTCTCCCTCGGCGTGGCGGGGATCTTCCTCAACCGCAAGAACGTGATCCTGCTGTTGATGTGCATCGAGTTGATCCTGCTCGCCGTAAACATCAACTTCATCGGCTTCTCCGCCTATCTGGAGGACCTTGCCGGGCAGATCTTCGTCTTCTTTATCCTCACCGTTGCAGCGGCGGAGGCAGCGATCGGGCTGGCCATCGTCGTGGTGCTGTTCCGTTCACGCGGCGATATCAATGTCGCCGCCCTGGACGCGATGAGGGGGTAAGCCATGGAGACGGTCCTCTACGCCATCGTCCTCTTGCCGCTGCTCGCATCCGCCGTAGCCGGGCTCGCCGGGCCCTGGATCGGGCGCGCTGGCGCACACTGGGTCACGATCCTCGGCGTCGGCCTGTCGTGCGTGCTCTCCTTCTGGGTCCTCTACGCTCTGGCCTGGGGCGGCCGCGAGGTCATCGACTTCACTGTCTACACCTGGGCCACGGTTGGCGATCTCAGCCTGGAGGTCGGTTTCCTGGTCGACCGGCTGACGGCGGTCATGATGGCCACCGTGACCTTCGTCGCGCTGATGGTTCATATCTACACCATCGGCTATATGCACGACGACCCAGGCTATCAGCGGTTTTTCAGCTACATCGCGCTGTTCACCTTCGCCATGCTCATGCTGGTCATGGCGAACAATCTGCTGCAGCTGTTCTTCGCCTGGGAGGCGGTCGGGCTGGTCTCCTATCTGCTCATCGGGTTCTGGTATACCCGCGAGAGTGCGATCTTCGCCAACCTCAAGGCCTTCCTGGTCAACCGTGTGGGTGATCTGGGGCTGCTGCTCGGCATCGCGGTGCTGGCGAGCGCTTTCGGGACGCTGCACTACGGGGAGATCTTCACGGCGCTTGAAGCGGATCCGGAGGCGACCATCAACCTCTTCGGAGCCGCCGAGTGGAGCCTCGCGACGGTTGCGGCGCTGCTGATCTTCATCGGCTGTATGGGCAAGTCGGCGCAGGTTCCGTTGCACGTCTGGCTTCCCGACTCCATGGAGGGCCCGACGCCGATCTCCGCCTTGATTCACGCGGCGACCATGGTGACCGCAGGCGTTTTCCTCGTAGCACGACTCTCGCCGCTCTTCGAGCTGTCCACGGTGGCGCTGACGGTGGTGCTGGTGGTCGGTGCACTGACGGCGTTCTTCATGGGCCTGGTCGGCCTGGTGCAGAACGATATCAAGCGGGTGATCGCCTACTCGACGCTCTCGCAGCTGGGCTACATGGTGGCGGCCCTCGGCGTCTCGGCCTACGCCGCCGGTGTCTATCACCTCTTCACGCACGCCTTCTTCAAGGCGTTGCTCTTCCTCGGTGCCGGCTCGGTTATCATCGCGCTCCATCACGAGCAGGACATGCGGCGCATGGGTGGATTGGCCAAGTACATGCCGATCACTTACATCACCATGCTGCTTGGCACGCTGGCGCTGATTGGCATTCCCGGTTTCTCGGGCTTCTTCTCGAAGGACGCGATCATCGAGGCTGTCGGCTACAGCGCTGGTGGCTGGGCAACGCTCGCGTACTGGCTGCTCGTGCTTGGGGTCTTCGTCACTGCTCTTTACAGCTTCCGGCTGCTGTTCCTGGTCTTCCACGGGGAGGAACGCCTGGATCCCCACGCCAAGGCGCACCTGCATGAGAGCCCGAAGGTGGTGACGCTGCCTTTGATCCTTCTGGCGGTACCCTCGGTGCTGATCGGGCTGGTGACCTTCGGCCCGATGGCCGTGGGCGATTTCTTCTACGCGGACGGCTCCATTCGCGTCCTGGCCGAGCAGACCGGGCTGGATCGGGTGGCGGACGGCTATACCGGAGTGCTCGGCTTCATGGCGCACGCGCTGGTGACGCCCGTCCTCTACCTGGTGCTTGCGGGCATCGCGGTCGCGTGGTTGCTCTACATCCGCCGGCCCGATCTGCGCGAGCAGGTTACAGCGCCTTTGGCGCCGGTTCAGCGTGTCCTCGAGCACAAGTACGGCTTCGACTGGCTTTACATCCAGGGCTTTACGGGCGGCGGCCGGGCCTTGGCCCGGGGGCTGGCGTTGGTCGGGGAGCGCTGGATCATCGATGGCGGCTTGGTCAACGGCTCGGCCCGCCTGGTGGGGCGGATTGCCGCCGGCGTGCGCCATGCCCAGACCGGCTACCTCTACCACTACGCCTTCGTCATGGTCATCGGCGCGCTGCTGCTGATCTCACTCTTTGTTGTGCGGACGCTGTTCGCCTAGCGCGCGGAAACTCCACGGACGCGCCAGAACGCAGGGGAAGAACGGATGTTCGACGGTTGGTTGCTTAGCCTGATCATTTGGCTGCCGATCCTGGGCGGCGCTGCAGTGCTCGCCATCGGGCGCCGCTCGGAGGCGGCGGTGCGCCAGGTGGCTACGGGATTCGCCGGGGTGACGTTCCTGCTCAGCCTGGCCCTCTGGTTCGCCTTCGAACCGGGCGGCGGCATGCAGTTCGTGGAGAAGCGCGCCTGGGTGCCGACCTTCGATATCCACTATCACCTGGGCGTTGACGGGATCTCCATGCCCCTGGTGGTGCTGACCGCTTTCGCCACGTTGCTGGTGGTCATCGCAGGCCGCACCGGGATCCAGTATCGGCCGGCGCAGTACATGGGGGCCTTCCTGATCATGGAGGGGCTGATGATCGGGGTCTTCGCCGCCCTCGATGCCATCCTCTTCTATGTCTTCTGGGAGGCCATGCTGGTGCCGATGTTCCTGCTCATTGGCATCTGGGGCGGAGCGAACCGCATCTACGCGACGATCAAATTCTTTCTCTACACCTTCCTCGGCTCCGTGTTGATGCTCATCGCCTTCCTCTACCTGCGAGCGCAGGCAGGAAGCTTCGGCATCCTTGACTTCCACGGCCTGGCCATTGGCCTTGAGGCGCAAATCCTCATCTTCCTGGCGCTGCTTGCCGCCTTTGCGGTGAAGGTCCCGATGTGGCCGGTCCACACCTGGCTGCCCGACGCGCACACCGAAGCGCCGACGGGGGGCTCGGTGATCCTCGCGGCGATCACGCTGAAGATGGGGGCCTACGGCTTCCTGCGCTTTGCTCTGCCGATCACGCCGGAAGCCAGCCAGGAACTGGCCTGGCTGGTTATTGCGATGTCGCTGATTGCCATCGTCTATATCGGTTTGGTGGCGATGGTCCAGGAGGACATGAAACGCCTCATCGCCTACTCGTCCATCGCGCATATGGGCTTTGCCACCCTCGGCTTCTTCGTCATCTTCCAGGCCGGGCTCGGGGCAGATGCGGGGGATGGTGCACTGATGGCGATGACTGGCGGCTATGTACAGTTGATCTCCCACGGGTTCATCTCGGCGGCACTGTTCCTGTGTGTCGGCGTCCTCTACGACCGTATGCACACCCGGAATATTGCCGACTACGGGGGCGTGGTGAACCGCATGCCGATCTTTGGCGCCTTCTTCGTGGTCTTCGCCATGGCCAACGCGGGACTGCCGGGGACCTCTGGATTTGTCGGCGAATTTCTGGTCATCCTCGGCAGCTTCCAGGCGAGCTTCTGGTACGCGCTGATAGCCGGCTTGACGCTGATCGTCGGCGCGGCCTATTCGCTCTGGCTGGTCAAGCGCGTGGTCTTCGGTCCGGTCGGCAACGATCGGGTGGCTGCGCTGCAGGATCTGGACGGCCGTGAGTTCGGTCTGCTTGCGGTCCTCGCGCTTCTCGTGCTCGGCCTCGGTCTCTACCCGCAGGCACTGATCGGCATGGCTGAGCCAACCCTGGTCGAATTAATGAACGACGTCTCCGCAGCGCTCTCGGCTGCCCGGTAAGGAAGGAGAGCCCATGAGCTTCGAGATGCCCCAATTCTCCCTGGCGCTGCCGGAAATGTGGCTGCTCGCCGCGACGTGCGGCGTGCTGCTTGTCGATCTCTTTTCGCGCGATCCGCAGCGGACGCTGACTTTCTACCTCACGCAATTTTCCCTGCTGGTTACAGCAGCGATTGCGCTGGGTAGCCACTGGGGAATCGCCGAGATCACCTTCTCCGGGCACTACGTGGCGGACTCGCTGAGCGGGGTGCTCAAGGCAGCGGTGGCGTTGCTGGCGGCGCTGGCGCTCGCCTACACGCGGCCTTACTTGCGTCCGCGCGGGTTGTTGCAGGGGGAGTTCTACCTGCTCGCACTGTTCGCGACCCAGGGCATGCTGGTAATCGCCTCCGGCGGCAGCCTGCTGAGTCTCTATATGGGACTGGAGCTGCTGTCCCTGTCGCTCTATGCACTGGTGGCTTACCACCGCGATTCGCGACAGGCCGCCGAGGCCGCCATGAAGTACTTCGTCCTGGGGGCGCTGGCTTCGGGCATCCTGCTTTACGGCATGTCCATGGTCTACGGCGCGACGGCCAGCCTGGAACTGGCCCGAATCGCCGAGGTCGCCGCGCAGACCGACGATCCGCTGCTGCTGCTCTTCGGCATGACCTTCATGCTCGTTGGTGTGGCCTTCAAGCTGGGGGCCGCGCCCTTCCACGCCTGGGTGCCCGACGTGTACCAGGGTGCGCCCACGCCGGTGACCCTGTTTCTGAGTACGGCGCCCAAAGTGGCGGCGGTCGCGCTTTTCCTGCGCCTGCTTGTCGATGGGCTCGGACCGCTCCACGATCAGCTGCAGCCGATGCTGCTCCTGCTCGCGGTGGTCTCGCTGCTGCTCGGCAATCTGGCGGCCATCGTGCAGACCAACTTCAAGCGGTTGCTGGCCTATTCGGCGATCGCCCACGCCGGCTTTATCATGGTGGGCTTCAGTGCGGGGACCGACGCGGGGCACGCGGCAGCGCTGTTCTATACGATCGCCTACGGCATCATGGCTGCGGCGGCCTTCGGGCTGTTGACCGTGCTCTCGCGCTCCGGCTTCGAGGCCGAGGAGATCGCTGACCTGCGGGGGTTGAACGAGCGCCACCCGGTCTATGCCGGGGTGCTGCTGCTGGTCATGGTCTCCATGACGGGAATCCCTGGAACCATTGGCTTCTATGCCAAGTATCTGGTGCTTAAGTCGGCGGTAGAGGCCGGGCTGATCCCGCTGGCGATCCTTGCTGTGGTTGCGGCGGTCATCGGGGCTTTCTACTACCTGCGGGTGCTGAAGGTGGCCTACTTCGACCGGCCCGCGGAGGGAGAGCAGTCGGCGGAACTGCCGCGCCCCGGTGCGTCGGCCGCCGTGCGCGGGGTGTTGCTGGTCAACGGCGCAGCCGTTCTCGTGCTGGGCATCTTCCCGGAGCGGCTTATCGCCCTGTGCCAGGCGGCGCTCGGCCTGTGAAGATCGCGCGGTTTGAAGTTTGCATGCACGTGCATTAGAATAACCTTTGACAGTTGCGGGGTGGAGCAGTCTGGTAGCTCGTCGGGCTCATAACCCGAAGGTCGCAGGTTCAAATCCTGCCCCCGCTACCAACTCGAGAAAAAGGCGGCCAGCGGCCGCCTTTTTTGTATCCGGTCGCCCCGTGTGCGCGCTTTTTTGTGCGCAAGTCGGCGTGTATAATGCCCGGCCGATGGTGCGAGGACGTTTGGAGCCGCGCACACGATGAAACGCCCGCCGCCGGTGCGCCGGCGGGGATTCGGGAGGGCCTCGGGCCCTTTTTTTGTTTGTGGTGCCGGATGTCAAAAATCCAGACCTTACATCAACTCCTGGAGCCAACCGTGTCCGGGCTCGGTTATGAGCTGGTCGGTGTAGAGCTCATCGGTGCCAAGGGCAATCGGACGCTGCGTGTCTATATCGACACCCCGGCGGGCATCCGGCTGGAGGATTGTGAGGCGGTCAGCCATCAGGTCAGTGGATTGCTCGACGTGGAAGATCCGATCCCGGGGGCTTATTCCCTGGAGGTTTCATCGCCGGGGCTGGACCGCCCTATCTTCAAGGCGGCGGATTACGAGCGCTTCAGCGGCGAGCGGATCAAGTTGCGTCTACTCGAGCTGTACGAAGGTCGCCGGCGGTTGACCGGCGTGCTGGTCGGGCTGGATGGCGATCATGTGGTCGTGCGGGATCCCGACGGCACGGAGTGGCGTATTCCCCTGGAGCTGATCGAACGGGCACGGCTGGACCTGGAGCCGTGACGAACGTCGGCCGCGAGAGAACAGCGGAGTCGGAGGCATGAGTAAAGATATCCTGTTGGTCGTGGAGGCCACCTCCAATGAAAAGGGCGTTGACCGGGAGGTGATCTTCGAGGCCATCGAAGCGGCCCTCGCCTCGGCGACGCGCAAGCGCCACGCCGAAGACATCGACGCCCGCGTCTCGGTGGATCGGCAAAGCGGTGATTACGCTACCTACCGGCGCTGGGAAGTCGTCGAGGACGAGGAGTCGGTGGAGGACCCGCAGCGGCAGATCAGCCTTGAGCGGGCGCAGGAGCGGGACCCGAGCGCTGAGGTCGGCGGCTTTGTCGAAGAGCCGATCGAGTCGGTGGATTTCGGCCGAATAGCGGCGCAGACCGCAAAGCAGGTGATCGTCCAGAAGGTGCGCGAAGCCGAGCGGGCGCAGATTGTTGAAGCCTACAAGAACCGCATCGGTGAGCTGGTCAATGGCACTGTCAAGCGCATGGAGCGCGGCAGCGCGATCATCGATCTGGGCGAAAACGCGGAGGCGCTGGTCTCGCGCGAGGATCTGATCCCGCGGGAGGCCGTGCGCCCCAACGACCGGGTGCGCGGGTATCTGCGCGATGTGCGCTCGGAGCCGCGCGGGCCGCAGCTGTTCGTCAGCCGCACCTGCAATGAATTCCTGGTCGAGCTGTTCAAGATCGAGGTCCCGGAGGTGGGCCAGGGGCTGATCGAGATCCTCGGTGCCGCCCGGGACCCCGGCATGCGGGCGAAGATCTCGGTGCGGGCTCTGGATCCGCGTATCGATCCGGTGGGTGCTTGCGTCGGCATGCGGGGCTCGCGTGTCCAGGCTGTTTCCAAC
This sequence comes from Ectothiorhodospiraceae bacterium, assembly GCA_003552625.1. Lineage (GTDB taxonomy): Bacteria > Pseudomonadota > Gammaproteobacteria > Nitrococcales > Halorhodospiraceae > Halorhodospira. The sequence continues at coordinate 21,874 of PUNM01000155.1, read as the reverse complement.
GAACTCAGCGGCGAGCGTATCGACATCATCCCGTGGGACGAGAATCCGGCGCAGTTCGTGATCAATGCCCTGGCGCCGGCCGAGGTGGAGTCGATTGTCGTCGATGAGGACCGCAACGCCATGGATATCGCCGTGGCGGAAGAGCAGCTTTCGCAGGCGATTGGCCGCGGTGGTCAGAACGTGCGCCTGGCCAGCGAGCTGACCGGCTGGGAACTCAATGTCATGACCGCCCAGGAGGCGGAGGCGAAGAGCGAGCGAGAGGCCGGGGAGCTGCTGCAGCTGTTCATGGACAATCTCGATGTCGATGAGGACGTGGCCGGCATCCTGGTGCAGGAAGGTTTCTCCAGTATCGAGGAAGTGGCCTACGTTCCCACGGCGGAACTACTCGAGATCGAGGAGTTCGATGAAGAGGTGGTCGACGCCCTGCGTGCCCGGGCTCGCGATGTCTTGCTTGCGCAGGCTATCGCCGAAGAGGCTGAGGGCGGGCAGGCCAGCGAGGAGCTGCGTGCGCTCGAGGGCATGGACGAGGAGACCGCGGCCGCGCTGGCTGAGCTTGGCATAACGACGGTGGACGACCTTGCCGACCAGTCCGTCGACGACCTCATGGAGATCGAAGGAATGGACGAGGAGCGCGCCGGGAAGCTGATCATGAAGGCGCGCGAGCCGTGGTTCGCGGCGAGCGAAGAGGCACCGCGCGCCGAATGAACCGAGAGGACACGACGAGGTCGGTGACTTGGGCCGCGTCCGGGGAGTGATCTATGGCGGAAACGACGGTTAAGCAATTTGCGCAGACGGTGGGGATCCCTGTCGAGCGACTCCAGAGCCAACTGGAGGCGGCGGGGCTCGGTCGTCGTGATGACGAGGCAGTCCTGTCGGCAGAGGACAAGGCAGCGCTGCTGGCCCATCTGCGCCAGGGGGGTGACACGCCGGGTGAGGAGGAGAGCGCCGGCTCGGGCAGTGGATCCCCCAAGAAGATCACCCTCAAGCGGCGTAGCCATAGCCAGCTCAAGATGCCGGCGGGACGCGATGCCGGGTCGCGCGGACCGCGGCAGACGCGGACGGTGAACGTCGAGGTGCGCAAGCGCCGGACGTACGTCAAGCGCAGCGATATCGAGGCCGAGGATCAGAAGCGCCAAGAGGCCGAAGAGGCTGCTGCGCAGCTCGAGCGCGCACTGGAGCAGGAAGAGGCGGAGCGCCAGAATGAGGCTGCCGCCACGGGCTCTGCCGAAGGGCAGGGTGCGGAGGTACAGGCGGAACCGCTGGCCGATGAGGCGTCGGCTCCGGAAGGTGATGAGGTGCCGGCCGAGGGACAGGCGCCCGAGGAATCTGCCGAAGCCTCTGCCGGAGAAGAGCCCGCTGCGGCCGAGGATCCGGAAGAGCAGGCGGCGGAGCAGACGGCTGCGGCGCAGGCTGAGGCGCTCAAGGAGAAGCCGAAGAGCCAGCAGGACGAGGCCAAGAAGCGCGAGGAGGAGCGTGAGCGCAAGCGCGCCGAGCAGGAGGCCCGCCGCGAGCGCGAGGCCGAAGAGCGCGCGCAGCGCAAGCAAGAATCCAAGGGTAAGAAAAGGAAGAAGGACGAAGGCGGTGGCGCCTCCAGCCGGCGTGGCAAGAAGCGCGGCTCGGGTGGCACGGCCGCGCGCCAGCTCCAGCAGGAGTTCGAGCGTCCTACGGCCCCGGTTGTGCGCGAGGTCGAGATCCCTGAAACGATCACGGTCGCCGAGCTGGCTGACCGGATGAGCATCAAGGCCGCCATCCTCATCAAAGAGATGATGAAGCAGGGCGTGATGGCGACCATCAACCAGGCCATCGATCAGGAGACGGCAGCGATCCTCGTCGAGGAGATGGGGCACAAGCCGAAGCTCGAGCGCGACGAGGACCTGGAAGAGGAACTGCTGCGCCAGGCCGAGGAGCCGGAGGGTCAGCGGGTCCCGCGAGCCCCGGTGGTCACCGTCATGGGGCACGTCGACCATGGGAAGACGTCGCTGCTCGACCATATCCGGCGTGCCAAGGTGGCGGCCGGCGAGGCGGGTGGCATCACGCAGCATATCGGGGCCTACCGGGTGGAATCCCCGAGCGGGAGTGCGACCTTCCTGGATACGCCGGGCCACCAGGCCTTTACGGCCATGCGGGCCCGCGGTGCCCAGATGACGGACATCGTGGTTCTGGTGGTTGCCGCCGATGACGGTGTCATGCCCCAGACCAAGGAGGCCGTCGATCACGCGCGCGCCGCCGAGGTCCCGATCGTCGTGGCCGTCAACAAGATGGACAAGGAGGACGCGGATCCGAACCGGGTCAAGCAGGAACTCTCCCAGATGGAGGTGATTCCTGAGGAGTGGGGCGGCGAGACGCAGTTCGTGCACGTCTCGGCAATGACCGGTGACGGGATCGACGACCTGATCGAGGCGATCGTCCTCCAGGCGGAGCTTCTCGAGCTCAGCGCAGTGCGCGACTGCCATGCACAGGGCGTCGTGCTCGAGTCCCGACTGGACAAGGGACGGGGTCCGGTGGCCACGGTGCTGGTGCAGAACGGCTTCCTACATCAGGGGGATACCGTCATTTCCGGCACGGAGTTTGGCCGTGTCCGCGCGCTGGTCGATGAGCACGGCAAGCGAGTCAAGGAAGCCGGGCCGTCGACGCCGGTGGAGGTGCTCGGCCTGTCGGGGCTTCCCGATGCCGGCGACGACTTCATGGTGGTCGAGGACGAGCGTACCGCGCGCGAGGTCGCCGAGAACCGCACCGAGCGGCAGCGTGAGAAGCGCCTTGCACAGCAACAGGCCGCGCGCATGGAGAACCTCTTCTCGCAGATGAAGGAGGACGAGGTCGCGACCATCAACCTTCTGGTCAAGGCGGACGTCCACGGCTCTGCGGAGGCGCTGCGCCAGTCGCTGGAAGACCTCTCCCACGACGAGGTACGGGTGCGCGTCGTCTCCTCCGGGGTGGGCGGCATCACCGAGTCCGACGTGAACCTGGCGCTCGCTTCGGAGGCGATCCTGATCGGCTTTAACGTACGCGCTGACGCCGCGGCAAAACGCATGGTCCAGGAGAACGGCGTCGATCTGCACTACTACAGCGTCATTTATGACGCCATCGAGCAGGTCAAGAACGCCATCTCCGGCATGCTTGAGCCGACGTTGGAGGAGCGGATCCTCGGTACGGCGGAAGTCCGGGATGTTTTCCGCTCCTCAAAGCTGGGCCAAGTGGCCGGCTGCCTTGTGGTCGATGGCATCGTCCGGCGGCGCAACCCGATCCGCGTTCTGCGCGACAACGTGGTCATCTTTGAAGGCGAACTCGAGTCACTGCGTCGTTTCAAGGATGACGTCAACGAGGTCCGTTCCGGTACCGAGTGCGGGATCGGCGTGAAGAACTACAACGACGTCCGCGTCGGCGACCAGATCGAGTGCTTCGAGCGGTTTGAGGTGCAGCGAACGCTGTAGAGGTCACGATGCCGAAGGACTACCCACGCAGCCGCCGGATCGCCGAGCAGATCCGGCGGGAGCTGGCTGAAGTGATTCGCGACGAGGTCGATGACCCGCGGCTCGGCTCGGTGACGCTCTCGGAGGTGCAGGTCAGCAGGGACCTGGGCCATGCGACGGTCTACATCTCGATCCTCGGTGCGGAGGCGGAGGAGGTGGCTGCCAGCGTTGACGTCCTCAACCGCGCCCACGGCTTTCTGCGCAGCCATGTGGCGCGGCGTATCCGGGCCAAGCGGACGCCGCAGCTGCACTTCGTGCACGACACTGCCTTCGACCGCGGTGCACGGCTGAGTGCCATCATCGACGAGGTCGCCCCGCCGGCGGACGAAGAACCGAATCAGTAAGGAGAAGGCAAGGTATGGCGAAGAGGCGGGGTGGCCGTAATGTCACCGGCGTGCTGCTGCTCGACAAGCCTTCGGGGGTGACCTCGAACAAGGCGCTGCAGCAGGTCAAGCAGCTCTTCCGCGCCCGCAAGGCGGGGCACACCGGCAGCCTGGATCCGCTGGCGACCGGCTTGTTGCCGATCTGCTTCGGCGATGCCACCAAGGTCTCCGGTTTCCTGCTCGATGCCGATAAGCGATATGTGGTGACGTGTCGCCTTGGCGTAGGTACCGACACCGGTGATGCAGAGGGCGAAGTGGTGGACGAGCAGCCGGTACCAGAGTTCGATGCGACGGGCGTTGAGCAGGCGCTGGCCGGCTTCCGCGGCAGTATCGAGCAGCTCCCGCCCATGTACTCGGCGATCAAGCACAAGGGGCAGCGGCTCTACGACCTGGCCCGTCAGGGGATCGAGGTAGAGCGGGAGCCGCGGCAGGTGCAGATCCACGACCTGCGGGCCAGTGAGGTGCGCGCGGCGGAGATCGACCTGGTCGTTCACTGCTCCAAGGGGACCTACATTCGCACGCTGGCCGAAGATATCGCCCGTGCGCTCGGTACGGTGGGGCACGTCTGTGCGCTGCGCCGGCTCGGGTTGGGGCCGTACCAGGATCCAGGCATGTGGACGGTGCCGGAGCTTGAGGCGCGGTCCGAGTCCGGCCTGGAGGCGCTGGACGAAACGCTGCTGCCGATGGACTCGGCGCTGGATCAGTACACCGGCGTGGAGCTGGCCGACGATCTCGCCTATTTCGTCGTCCAGGGGCAGCCGGTCTTCGTACCGAAGGCGCCTACGGAGGGCTGGCTTCGCCTGTACGATCGCACCGGGCGGTTTCTCGGAATGGGTCAGGTTCTCGATGACGGCCGAATCGGCCCGAAACGGTTGGTGGCGCGCCGGTGAGGCGGCCTGAACCGCGGTCCCGCGCCGCCTGAGCATTTCTTGTTCCGGCCCCCTGCAGGGGGCTACACTATCGCCCTTCTTAAAGGGCCAGAATGAGCGCATAGGTCAGGAGTATTTACATGTCACTCAATGCAGAGCAGAAATCGGAGATCGTAGAGCAGTTTCGGCGGTCTCCCTCGGATACCGGATCGCCGGAGGTGCAAATCGCCCTGCTCTCCGCCCGGATCCAGCACCTCACCGAGCATTTCTCGGTCCACAAGCAGGATCACCACTCCCGCCAGGGCCTTCTCAAGCTCGTCAGCCAACGCCGTAAGCTGCTCGATTACCTCAAGCGCAAGGATCGCAGCCGCTATCAGGACGTCATCGAACGCCTGGGCATCCGTAAGTAAGCGCGAGAGGTAGTAATCACGATGAGCGAGAGCCAGCTAAATCTGACCCCGATCAAGCGCAGTTTCCAGTTCGGGGAGCACGAGGTCACCCTGGAGACCGGCGGGATGGCCCGCCAGGCGGATGGGGCCGTTGTGGTCAACATGGCGGACACCGTCGTCCTGGTAACCGTGGTCGGCAAGAAGGACCCGGCGGCAGCCCGCGATTTTCTGCCGTTGACGGTCAATTACCAGGAGCGGACCTACGCAGCTGGCCGCATCCCGGGCGGTTTCTTCAAGCGCGAGGGGCGCCCGTCGGAGAAGGAGACGCTGACCTGCAGGCTGATCGATCGGCCGATCCGGCCCCTCTTCCCGGAGGGTTTCCGGCAGGAAGTGCAGGTGATCGCGACCGTGCTCTCGCTCAACGATGAAGTGGATCCGGACGTGCCCGCCATGCTGGGAACCTCAGCAGCCCTCGCTCTGTCCGGGATTCCGTTCGAGGGACCGATTGGTGCCTGCCGCGTGGGGTACCTGAACGGGCAGTTCGTGCTCAATCCGACCTTCACGCAGACGGCGGAATCCGACCTCGATCTGGTTGTCGCCGGCACCCGGGATGCGGTGCTCATGGTGGAGTCTGAAGCGAACCTGCTGCCCGAGAGCACCATGCTCGATGCTGTGCTCTACGGCCATGAGCAGATGCAGGTCGCCATCGACACTATCAACGACATGGCCGCCGAGGCAGGCAAGCCGCGGTGGGACTGGCAGCCGCCGGAGAAGGACGACACCCTCGAGCGCCGGGTCGCGGAGTTGCTGCAGTCTGAACTGGAGAGCGCCTACCAGGTGGCCGACAAGCAGGAGCGCACGGAGAAAGTGGCGGCCCTGCGTGACAAGGCCATCGAGGCCCTGGCCGATGAGGATAGCGAAGACGGCTGGAGCGCCGGCGAGGTCGGCGAGGCCTTCAAGGGGCTGGAGAAGAAGATCGTCCGCGGGCGCATTCTGGCCGGGAATCCGCGGATCGACGGGCGCGACAACCACACGGTACGTCCGCTCAACGTTCAGGCCGGGGTCCTGCCGCGTACCCACGGCTCGGCGATCTTCACCCGGGGCGAGACCCAGGCGATCGTGGTGACCACCCTTGGCACTGGCCGCGATGCCCAGGTGATCGACGCCCTTGAGGGGGAACGGCGCGAGCCGTTCATGCTGCACTACAACTTCCCTCCCTACTGCGTGGGAGAAACCGGGTTCATCGGGTCGCCGAAACGCCGCGAGATTGGTCACGGCAAGCTGGCCAAGCGCGGTGTCGAGGCAGTGATGCCGAGCCAGGAAGATTTCCCCTACGTCATCCGGGTCGTCTCGGAGATCACCGAGTCGAACGGGTCCTCCTCCATGGCAACGGTCTGCGGGACCTCCCTGTCGCTTATGGACGCCGGTGTGCCGCTCAAGGCGCAGGTGGCGGGTATCGCCATGGGGCTCATCAAGGAGGGGGATGACTTTGCGGTGCTCACCGACATTCTCGGTGATGAGGACCACCTGGGAGATATGGACTTCAAGGTCGCAGGCAGTTCCGACGGCGTGACGGCGCTGCAGATGGATATCAAGATCGACGGGATTACCCGCGAGATCATGGAGAAGGCTCTGGAGCAGGCGCGCTCCGGTCGGCTGCACATCCTCGAGCAGATGAACCAGGTGCTCGCCAAGCCGCGGGAGCAGATGTCCGAGTATGCGCCGCGGCTGTTGACGATGAAGATCGACCCGGAGCGGATTCGCGACGTCATCGGCAAGGGCGGGGCCACGATTCGCGGGTTGACCGAGGAGACGGGCACGAACATCGACATCAGCGATGAAGGGGTGGTGACCATCGCCTCCGCGGACAAGGCAGCGGCCGAGGAAGCGAAGAAGCGGATCGAGCTCCTGACCGCAGACGTCGAGGTTGGCAAGATCTACGACGGTCGGGTCGCGAAGCTGATGGACTTCGGTGCGTTCGTGAATATCCTTCCCGGTCGCGATGGACTGGTGCACATTTCCCAGATCTCCAATAACCGGGTCGAGAACGTGGCCGACGAGCTCTCTGAGGGCGATGCGGTCCGTGTGAAGGTCCTTGAGGTGGATCGTCAGGGGCGCATCCGGCTGTCCATGAAGGCGGTCGAGGAGGAGTAACCGCGCCTCCATCATACTGCTGCACGGAAGGGGGGCGCGGGCCCGCCCTTCCGTGAGTCCCTCCTCCCCGCATCGCCTCGTCCGAGGCAACCCCGAGCCATGATCGAAACCGACGAGACCCCGATTCTGCCGCGGTATCGGCTGCCGGATGGCAGCGGTGATGAACCGCCGCTGCCCGAGGAGCTGGATACCGCGGAGCGGTGGCGCCAGCGTGGCCGCTGCGTCGGCCGAGGGGTGGCCCCGGTGGGCTTCGTCGCTATCGGGCAGCGATGGGAGCCCGTCTATCCCCGGCGTGAAACGGTTCCCATCGAGTCGGATGCGGATCTGGACGCAACCAGCGCGGCACCCGCCAACAGTCGTCGCGCCGGTGTTTACGAGTACGTGCCCATGCGCGATCGCTCCCGCACTTAATCCGTGGTGCCTTTGGGGTCGCGCGGTACGAAGGGGGGAGTGCTTGGGTTCGGTCGAAGGCTCAGGCGACCCGGGCCACGCTTGCGGAAAAGCCAGCGGGTGGCAACCAGGCCGCCCGCCAACCCGACCCCCGCCCCCGCGGCAACGCCAGCGGGCGCTGCGCCGAGCAGGGTCTCAGCAATAAGGCTGCCGAGGAGTAGGCCGGCCAGCGGGATCAGGTAGACGCCGAGGGCGCCGGCGAGAAGTTGGCCGCTGGGGATGCTGAGCAGGACGGGGTCGCCGACCCGGGCGCCGATCGTATTATCGACCCATACGCCCTGATCCGTGCGGTGACGATCGAGCAGTTGTGCGCCGCAGCCTCCGCGGACACTGCAGCTTCCGCAAGCGCTGAGCCGGTCTGCGTGGACCCGGGCCTGCCCCCCGCGGATTTCGTGAACCACGGCTTCGCGTTCCAGGCAATCAGTCATTTCAGGTTGCCTCCGATGCTTGGTACCGAGCGTGAGCGAGCCGTGCGCTCACCCCTATCTGGCCCCAGCCTATCCGCCGCATAGGCGTTTGTTCCATACATCAGCCGGAATCGCCCGTCTCATTGTGCGCGTCGTGCGTGGTGGCGCGTAGCGGCCGGCAGAGTTCAATGCGATCACCGTCTTCGAGGGGGCGGTCTGCCTTGACCGGCTTGGCGAAGATACCCAGTTTCAGGGAGTCGAGATCCCAGTCGGGGAAGCGTTGAAGGACGCCGCTGCGTTCCACAGCCTCGATCACTGTGGTCCCGGGCGGTACGCGGAACTCGCGCCAGAAGGTCTCCCCGTCGGCCACGAACGCCACGGAGACGGTGATCGTCGGACGCTCTTGGTGTTCTGCCATAACGCACGATCCTCCCTCTGTCTCCTGATTACGGCGATCGGCTGGCGGTGGCCGCGCGGCGCCGATCCAGCATCCGTTTTCCCGCCATCAGGAATCCGAGGGCGATAAAACCGCCGGGTGGAAGCGTCATGAGCAGGAATCCCGGGTGTGCCTCCCAGACGGTGATCTCCAGGGTAGCGAAAGCGTCACCGAGAAGCAGGCTCGCCTGATCAAAGAGCGTTCCTGCACCCAATAACTCGCGTACGGCACCCAGGGCAACGAGGACCGCAGTGAAGCCAAACCCCATCATCAGGCCATCGAAGACGGCCTCGCCCACCGGACGGCGGGAAGCAAAGACCTCGGCGCGACCGAGGATCGCGCAATTGGTGACGATCAAAGGGATGAACAGCCCCAAGGCCTGGTAAAGCGGGTTGAGATAAGCCTCCATCACGAGATCCACCAGGGTGACCAGGGTGGCGATGAGGAGGATAAAGACCGGTATTCGAACCGGATCGGTAATCAGCCCACGCAGGCTTGAGACGAGGAACGCTGCGGCGACCATGACGAAGAGGGTGGCAATCCCGAGGCCGAGCCCGTTGGTCGCCGTCGTCGTGACCGCAAGCAAGGGGCACAACGCCAGCAACTGGGCGAACACGACATTGTTCTCCCACAGGCCGTCGCGGGCGATCCGTCCCCAGACGCTGGGCTGGAAGGTGCGGGGATCCGCATCCGGGGCGTGTCCATCAAGCGGCCCGGTCGGCGAAGTGCCTGCAACAGGTTCGGAGTCAGCCGCCATAGCGGGAGTCTCCTCGGCTGGTCTGTCGATCTGAATCTGTAGGCGGGCGGCTGGCGCTCTCAGTCGGGGGCATCGGGTCGAGCAGAACCTCCTGATGCGCTTCGAACGCCTTGAGGGCCTGGTGGACCGCTTCAACGACAGCGCGCGGGGTAATGGTTGCGCCGGTTAGCTGATCGAAGGCGCCGTTGTCCCGCTTCACGGCCCAGTCGTCTTCTGGGGGGTTCGTCAGGGAGCGCCCCTCGAAAGCGTCGATCCAGTCGGAGCGCTCTGCCTCGATGTCATCGCCGAGCCCCGGTGTCTCCCGGTGTTCGAGCACCCGAGCGGCCTGGATCGTGCCTTCCGGGTCGATGCCGACAAGAACGCGGATGGGTCCGCCGTACCCCTTTGCCTCACTCTCTACCGCCACAGCGATCACTTCGCCGTCGTGCTGCAGCTGCCAGGTGCGATGGCGTTGGTCGTTGAAACGAACGGTGCGCTCATGCTCCAGAGGCGCTTGCTCGGCGTCGCGTGCTGGGGTTACCGCCGCCAGCTGGGCACCCAGTTCGCGTTCCCGGGCCTGCTCGATTGCATCGCGTGTCTGCAGGTCAGCAATAACCAAAGCGGTGCTGCAGAGCAGTGCCACGCTGCCGAGCAGGGCTATCGGGTAGGCGGGGCGTTGCTGATAGCTCGGTGTCTGCGGTGTGCTCATCGCGGCTCCTGCTCCGTGGGCAGCGCAAGACCACGGCGGGTTCGACCATAGACGCGCGGGCGAATCCAATGATCGATCAGCGGCGTGGCGGCGTTCATGAGCAGTACTGCGAACGCGGTCGCCTCGGGGTAGCCGCCGTATGTACGCACGACCCAGATCACCGCGGCGCAGCCGGCGGCAAAAACGGCCCTTCCCGCTCTTGTGGCGGGGGACGTGGTCGGGTCCGTGGCGATGAAAAAGGCGGCGAGCAGGCTCGAGCCGCTGAGCAGGTGGACGCTGGCGTCCGTGTAGCGTTCGGGATTCAGCAGATGGCCGATACTCGATAGCAGCGCCAGCGTCCCGAGAAGCACCAGCGGAATCTCCCAGGGGATCACGCGGCGGACGATCAGGTAGAGACCGCCCAGGGCGAGGAGCAGTGCCGAGCCTTCCGCCAGGCTTCCGGGCGTGAAGCCGAGCAGGGCGGCGATGGGTTCGTAGTCGCCGGGCAGTCCGCTCATCACCGGCTCACCCTCCTGGGTCGCCGCTCTTGTGGCATCGAGGGTGGTCGCGCTGCTGATCGCGTCCCAATCGGCGGCCCCGGTGAATGTGACCCGCAGCCCCTCCAGGAAGCCGGGCGCTTCGCTACTGCCCAGTGGCGCAGGCTCGACCCAGCGCGTCATCTCGACCGGGAAGGCGATCAGCAGGCCCACACGGGCGACCATCGCCGGATTGAAGAGGTTCTGCCCGGTGCCACCGAAGATGCCCTTGCCGACGATGACAGCGAGGAGTCCGCCCGTTACGCCGATCCACCAAGGTGCCCAGGGCGGCAGGCTCATGGCCAGGATCCATCCGGCGACGAATGCCGAACCGTCGCCGAGGTTGGTGCGCACCGATCGGCCCGAAGCGCGCAGGCAGAGTGCCTCCGCAGCGAGCGCTGTGGCTAGCGTGATGAGCAGCAGGTTGAAGGCGGGCCACCCGTAAAGCCAGACGCTGAAGAGTGTCGCTGGCGCAGTGGCCAGCACGACCTGTCCCATCAGTGCCGGCAGGCTCAGGGGCGGGCGGATATGCGGCCCGGCGACGGGGTCGCTCATGACGGCGGCTCCTCATTCGTAGTGGCGCTCGTCTTTGGGGCATCCGCCGAGTCCTTCGACGGCTGCTTGTCACTGCTGGCCTCCTGCCCTTGGGCGGGCGCCTTCCCGCCGTCGCTCGCCGGGGTTTGCCGTTGCTGCTTGCGCGCCGCTGCCTTCGCCCGCTTGCGCTCGGCTTCCCGGCGCTGACGTTCAGCGCGCTGCTCGGCAAGACGCCGCTGCAAATCCGCTCGCTCGGCAGCCGCGGCCTGTTCAGCGCGTTGGCCGCGGGCGTAATGCATGAGCTGGACGAGGGGGCGCCCGGCTGGGCAAACGTAGGCGCAGGAGCCGCAGGTCAAGCAGTCCATCAGGCCGTGCGCAGCGGCTCCGTCGAGATCGTCGCGGGCCGCCCGGTTGGCGATCTCGAAAGGCATCAAACCCATGGGGCAGGCGTCCACGCACTGGCCGCAGCGAATACAGGGGTGCTCACGAGCCTCGCGGACCTCATCAGCGGTCAGGGCGATGACGCCGTTGGTTCCCTTGGCGACGGCGGCTTCCAAAGAGACCACGGGGCCCATCATGGGACCGCCGGCGAGAACACGTTCCGGAGCTTCTGTCAGCCCGCCGGCGTGTTCGAGCAGCTCCTGGAAGGGAAGGCCGAGGGGCACTTCGAAATTGCCCGGCTCGGCGACAGCGCCCCCGCCGACCGTAACCGGACGGCTGATCAGGGGGTGGCCGTGGCGGATCGCTCGATGGACGGCGTAAGCCGTCCCGACGTTGTGGACAACGACGCCGATGTCGCCGGCCCGCGCACCGGCTGGTACCTCGCGACCGGTCAGGGCGTAGATCAAGTGCTTCTCGGACCCCTGGGGCCAGAGGCTGGGGACCGGCGTAACCTCGACCCGTGGGTCCAGTTTCTCGGCTGCATGGCGAACAGCGTGGATGGCCTCGCGCTTGTTGTCTTCGATGCCGACAGCGATTCGCGCGGCCCCCAGGGCGTGCGCAATCAAGCCGGCACCGTCGATCAGTCCGGCAGCCCGTTCGCGCATGAGCCGGTCGTCGCAGGTCAGATACGGCTCACATTCGCCACCGTTGAGGATCAGCGTTGTCACCGGCTGCTCCGGGTCGAGCTTGACCGCTGCCGGGAAGGCGGCACCGCCAAGGCCAACGATCCCAGCGTCGGCCACACGCTCAGCGATCACTCGGGGGGGCAACTGACCGGCTGCCCCGGTGAACGGCTCGGGCAAGTCGTCTTCCCAGCGCCCGGCACCGTCAGCCTCGATGACCACGGTGAGCACGGGGAGCCCGGAGGGGTGCGGTGCCACATGGCGGGTAATCGCCGCAACGCGCCCGGAGGTTGGTGCATGGACATGGGCCGAGAGGGCCCCGTCGGCGCGGCCGATCCGCTGTCCGCGGGCTACCGGCTCGCCGGGCGTTACCACCGGCAGAGCGGGTCGTCCGATGTGCTGGCCGAGCGACAGGTAGAGGCGGCCGCGCGGGCGCACCGGCTCCAGCGGACAATCAGCCGTGGGCTGCTTACGTGCTTCGGTGCGCACGCCACCGCGGATCAGGCGAGGGCGATTAAGCAGCACGATCGATTCCCTCCCGTGGCAGTGGCCAGCGCCAGTTGGCCAGAGTTACCGGCGCCTCCACCATCTCCAGGGCTCCGGACTCACAGACGTCGAGGCACGCCCGGCAACCTGAGCAGGCATCCGGAAGAACGCCGTGGACATGGTTGGGCAGTCCGATGACGGCGTCGGTCGGGCAGGCCTTGATGCACTTCAGGCACCCGGTGCACTGCTCCTCCCGAGTGACCTGGGCAACCCGGCGAATCCCGTCATCCGCGCCGGTGGGCAGCGCCTGGCCGGTGACCTCAGCGATGGCCTCGGCCACGGCGCGACCGCCCGGGGGACAGAAGTCCGCCGGGAGCTCTCCGGCGGCTACGGCCTGCGCGCCGACGTTGCAGCCGGGCAGGCCGCACTGTCCGCAATTGGTCCCGGGAAGCAGGGCGGCTACTTGCTCGGCGGTTTCATCCGGCGGAGGGCGGAGGTAGTGGTAGGCGAGCGCAAGCAGCCCGCCGACGAGCACAGCGAGACCAGTGAGGACCATCATCGCGGCGTAGATCATGCGCTTATCCTCCCTCCGGTAGGCCGGTCAGGCCCATGAACGCCATCGACAGCAAGCCGGCCACCACGAATCCGATCGGAGCGCCGGCAAAGGCTTCTGGCACGGCCGCGGTTGCCAGGCGCTCGCGCAGCCCGGCGAACAGAACCAGCACCAGGGTGAAGCCAAGGGCGGCACCGACGCCGAAGAACAGGCTCTGGGTCAACGTGTGCGCCTCCTGGATGTTGAGCAGTGCAACGCCGAGGACCGCGCAATTGGTTGTAATCAGGGGCAGGAAAAGCCCCAGCACCCGGTGTAGCGCGGGGCTGATTCGGGCGATGGCCATCTCCGTGAATTGCACTGTGCCAGCGATCACCAGGATGAAGCTGAGGATGCGCAAGAACTCCAGCTCCAGCGGCTGAAGCAGGGCGTGCTCGATCAGCCACCCAAAGCCGGCGGCGAGGGTGAGGACGAAGGTGGTGGCCAGCCCCATGCCGAGTGCGGTGTCCAAGCGGTTGGAGACGCCCATAAAAGGGCACAGCCCCAGGAATTGGGTCAGTACCACGTTGTTGACCAGGGCGATGCCGATAAGCAGGAGCAAATATTCGGTCATCCGTCTCTGCCTCTGAGAGCGAGCCCATCGCGCGTCGGGGCTTCCGGGCGCATCGAATTCCAAGCATCAGTCGTGCCAGGTGGGCGGGCGCGTCGCTTCCACCGGGCGTAAGCGCGTCAATGCGCAGAACCGGCCCCGGGTGCGCCTGCATCGTTATCGGGCAGTTGCCGCCCACTTTTGTGGCAAGCCGGACATGGAACAGCCCGTTCTGGATCGCGTTGTCAGAAACGCTACAGCTGATGAAAGCCGCGGGAGTGCTCATCCTCCGGGGACCGCTCGAGCAGGGGACTGGTTAAGCACCCATCCGGAACGACTCTTGCAACCTTACTGGCTGTACGCGGAATGGCTCCTGGATCAGGAGGATCGTGATGGCCGAACTGAGTGATGTCGGGCCGCGTGAACAGGCGCGAGCCGACCTCGTCGAAGCCCAGTTGGAAGCCCTCTACCAGGTCAGTCGGGTGTTGTCCCGCTCACTGGATCTGCGGGAGACGTTGCAGGCTGTCCTTGAGGTTCTCCACGAGCACGCCGGGATGCACTCGGGCATGGTTGCCCTGTGCGATCCGGTAGGGGGGCAGTCGATTGTCCGGGCGTTACACGGTGAGATCCCTGTTCGTGAGGTGAGCTATCGGCCGGGCGAAGGGTTGATCGGGGAGATCATCGCTGCGGGTGAGCCGGTCGTTGTCCAGCGGCTGGCGGATGAGCCCCGTTTTCTGGATCGCCTCGGCCTGTACGACGCGGGGCTGCCCTTTGTCGGCGTCCCGATCCGGGGCGCCGGGGAATCGGGAGGCGCTGTCGGTGTGCTTGCGGCGCAGCCGGAGGCCGGCGCCGGGGCGCTTCTTGCCGAACGCTCGCGGTTCATGCAGATGGTTGCCAACCTCGTCGCGCAAACCGTTCGCCTCGCCGGGCAGGTGGAGCGTCAGCAGGCGGCCCTGGTGGATGAGCGCGATCGACTGCGCCGCGAGGTTCGCGATGCTTACGGATTCGACAACGTCGTGGGCCGGACCCCCCAAATCCGTAGTGTCTTCGACCAGGTCCGCCGCGTGGCGCAGTGGAATACCACGGTGCTGCTACGCGGCGAGTCCGGCACAGGCAAGGAGCTACTGGCCCACGCTATCCACTATAACTCCCCGCGCGCGGAGGCAGCTTTCGTCAAGCTCAACTGCGCGGCGCTTCCGGATGGCCTGCTGGAGAGCGAACTCTTCGGCCACGAGCGGGGGGCTTTCACCGGTGCCACCCAGAGCCGGATCGGCCGGTTCGAGCAGGCCGATGGGGGCACCCTGTTTCTCGATGAGATGGGTGAAATCTCACCGGCTTTTCAGTCCAAGCTCTTGCGGGTTTTGCAGGAGGGCGAGTTTGAGCGCGTCGGGAGCACGCACACGCGCAAGGTCGACGTGCGGGTGTTGGCCGCCACCAACCGTGATCTCGAAGCAGCGGTCGCTGACGGGACCTTTCGTGAGGATCTCTACTACCGGCTCAACGTCATGACGATCACCATGCCGCCGCTTCGCGAGCGGTTGGAGGACTTGCCGGAGCTCGCTCGCCACCTGGTGGAGAAGATCGCCAACAAACAGGAGCGTTCCTTGAGGCTGTCGGATTGCGCCGTGCGTGCACTCATGCGCTACCCGTGGCCAGGCAACGTTCGCGAGCTGGAGAATGCCCTCGAGAGGGCTGCGGTCATGAGCGAAGACGGTCATATCGATGGGGAGGCGGTTGCCCTCGCCGGGATTCCCGAGGGGGGAGCGGCACCCGACGGCTCGCCCGTACCGGCCGGCCCGCAGGCTCCCGACCCGAATGATCCGGAACTCGACGAGCGCGAGCGGGTCATCGCGGCGCTCGAACGCTCGGGGTGGGTGCAGGCCAAGGCGGCCCGCCTGCTAGGCATGACCCCGCGGCAGATCGCCTACCGCATCAAGACCCTCAATATCCAGGTCAAGAACTTCTAGCGGTTTCTCCCCATCTCTGCCGAGTGTCGGATCGGCGACAACAAGCGCTCCGGTGTCACGGAGTGAACACGCCGAAAGGCCGGCTCGATGCCCCGTGCGAGGCTTGGGGTGGGGGGGTCCCCCTCCGGTACCAGGGTGGCTGTGTGGCCGGTACCCGGCATTTTTAGGCCCTTTTGGGCGATTCCGGGGGCTTTCTCAAGAGGCGGTGCCTGCGGGGAGAGGTTGTGACCGGGTGCTTCGGCACACCGTTTGCAGAGGCGGTGGTAGGTAAGCCGGCGGCCTCGGTCGGCTCAACGCGGGAGGCACCATGGAAGCACTCTGTTCTACCGCAGGCTGTACACCCACAGTGGGCTGCCCGGCGGGGGAGGTTCCGGGGGCGGATGCCCTCGGAGGCTCGGCCGCGGCAGCCCCTGCGGAGAAGATCCACGACCACCCCTGCTACTCCGAAGCCGCGCACCATCGCTACGCTCGGCTTCATGTGCCGGTGGCCCCGGCGTGCAACCTCCGCTGCAACTACTGCAACCGGAAGTACGACTGCACCAACGAGTCGCGCCCCGGGGTGGTCTCCGAGGTGCTCGAGCCGGAGGAGGCGGTGCGCAAGGCGCTGGCCGTTGCCACGGCCATTCCGGAATTGACGGTTGTGGGGATCGCCGGCCCTGGGGATGCCTTGGCGAATCCAGGGCGCACCTTCGCCACGCTGGCGCGGCTCCGCGAGCTGGCGCCGGATCTGCGCCTGTGTCTGTCCACCAATGGTCTGGAGTTGCCCCAGCATGTCGAAGCACTCGTGGCCAACGGTGTCGAGCATGTCACGGTCACCGTCAATGCCGTCGATCCGGAGATCGGCGCCCGGATCCATCCCTGGGTTCGACCGCTCGGTCAGCGGCGCCGGCGGGGGGTGCTGGGTGCAGCGCGGCTGTTGGAAAACCAGCTGGCGGGGATTGAAGCCCTTGCTGCCCGCGGGGTTTTGGTTAAAGTCAACTCCGTGGCGATCCCCGAGGTCAACCACCACCACCTCATGGAGGTGGCTCGTACCGTCCGCGCTCGAGGGGCCTGCCTGCACAACATCATGCCGTTGATCGCGAACCCGGAGCACGGGACGCCGTTCGGCCTGGCCGGTCACCGGGAGCCGACGCCCGCCGAGATGCTCGGCCTGCGCGCTGCCTGTGCCGGCGATCTTCCCGAGATGAGCCACTGCCAGCAGTGCCGGGCCGATGCGGTGGGCCGGCTGGGCGAGGACCAGCGTGAGGCCTTTACCCGGGAGAAGATCGAGGCCCTCGGCCTGAGCACGGAGGCCCTGGCGGAGCGCCGCGAGGCGGCGCGGCGTGCGTACTGGCAACAAGAGACGGCTGGGGCGCCAGCGGCTGACGAAGCGCTAGCGTCGGGAGGGGCGCCATGAGGTACTCCGCCGTGCCGAGCACAGTAACGGTCAGCCCGCCGCAGTCTGTCGCCCCGGCCTGTCCGGGGCAGGCGGAGCAGGTGAGTGAGCGACTGATCGCCGGTGCCGCCGGGTACCCGTACGATCACCACCTTGCACGCCTTATCGCCGCGTGGTGGCAGGGGCAGAGCGTACTGCCCCGGGCCATGGGCCTCGGTCCCGACGATTTCGCGCACCTGATACAGCGGCATTTCCCCGGCTGGGAGGCGTCGGGACCGGTGCCCGAGCCGCCGGCCCTGGATCCGCTGCTCGCCGATGAACAAGGGGACGTGGCCGATCTGATCCAACGCTACCGGGCTGGCATCGACCGCAGTGAATTCTGGCTGGCGCAGATTGTCGCTGCCGGCTGTCTCGGTCGCGACCACCTCTGGCAGGACCTCGGCCTGCCGGCACGCAGCGCGTTGTCGCAACTGCTCGCGGACGCTTTCCCGACCCTGGTCGCGCACAATGAACGCGATATGAAGTGGAAGAAGTTCCTCTACAAGCAGCTCTGCGAGGAGACCGGGATCTACACCTGTCGGGCGCCCTCTTGCGATGCCTGTAGCGATTTCGCCGAGTGCTTCGGCCCGGAGGAGTAGCCGTGATGACGCGAGATGCACCCCTTCGGGCGGAGGAGCTTCGGGCCGGGTCTGCGGCCGGCGAGCGGCGGGTGATCATCGACGATACCACCCTGCGCGATGGGGAACAGTCGGCGGGGGTGGCCTTCAGCCGTAAGGAGCGTCTGGCCATCGCCCGGTCATTGGACGCTTTGGGCGTTCCCGAGCTGGAAGTCGGGATTCCCGCGATGGGGGCCGTGGAACGCGCCGAAATTCGTGCCCTGGCCGGTGCCGGACTGGGCGCGCGGCTGTTGGTCTGGGCGCGGCTGCACCCGGCTGATCTGGCCGCGTGCGGCGGACTGGGGGTTGGGGGAGTGGATGCATCCATCCCGGTTTCCGATCAGCAGATCGCGAACAAGCTCGGGATCGACCGGCGGGCAGTGCTGCGCCAGATCGATGCCGGCGTGCGTGCTGCGCGCGCCTGTGGCTTGGCGGTGAGCGTTGGGGGTGAAGACGCCACGCGGGCCGACCCCGAATTCCTGCTCGCCGTCGCCCGGTGTGCCGAGGAAGCTGGGGCGCAGCGGTTGCGGATCGCCGACACGGTGGGCATTGCAGAGCCGTTTACGGTCCGGGAACTGTTCCAGCGCTTGCGCGCGGCGACCAATCTCGAACTGGAGATGCACGCCCACGACGATTTCGGCCTGGCCACCTCCAACACGCTGGCCGCCGTGCTCGGCGGCGCCAGCCACGTCAATACAACGGTCTGCGGGTTGGGCGAGCGCGCCGGCAATGCCGCGCTCGAAGAGGTGGTGCTGGCGCTGGAGAGGCTCCACGGCTATCGGACCGGGGTCGATGTCGCCGGTCTGACGCAGGTCGCAGCACTGGTCGAGACCGCTTCGGGACGGCCGGTGCCCTGGGGCAAGAGCGTTGTCGGCGCGGGGGTCTTCTCGCATGAGGCGGGCATCCACGTTGATGGATTGATCAAGGATCCGCGCAACTACGAAGGCCTTGATCCCGCATTGCTGGGCCGCTGCCACGAACTGGTTCTCGGCAAGCATTCGGGCACGCGAGGTGTCCAGGAGGCGTGCCGGGCAGCCGGGTTGAGCGTGTCGCGCGAGGTTGCGCGGGGACTTTTACCCCGGTTGCGGCGCTGGTGCGTCATCCACAAACGAGGGCCAAGCCCAGCCGAGTTGCGTTCCCTGCTTGGCGACGCGATCGAACAGGGGGCCGGGCAAGAGGAACAGGAGGCGTCATGTGGTTAAAGAGTCTGGAGCCGGTGGACGAGCCGCTCGAGGATGCCGAGGCGTGGCTGGAGACGCTGGGGGTTGGCTACGACCCGGCGCTGGTACGGGTTTACCGGCTCCATATCCTGCGCCGTTTTCACGACTACGCAACGGCGCAACCACCTCCGGCGGGAGTGACGGCCGCAGAGCACGCCCGCGTCCTGCTGCAACGAGCCCACGACGACTTTGTCGGTTCCGATGCAGCGACGCAGGGTGCGTTGCGCATCCACCGCCAGGCGGCGCGCGGTGTCAGCGCTGAAATCCCCGTGGCGAGTATCGGGCGGCGCAAGGAGATGCACGATGCTTGAGGATGCCCGTTTTTCGGTTGGCGATGCCGTTCGTGTCACCCGCAACGTGCGCAATGACGGCACGTTCCCAGGCGCCGAGCGCGGCGAACTGCTCGTCGAGCGTGGGCAGGTGGGCTACGTCCGCGATGTCGGTACGTTCCTTCAGGAGCACATCATCTACAGCGTCTACTTTCTTGAGGTCGGCCGCATGGTCGGCTGCCGGGAGCAGGAGCTGATCGATGCCAGTGCGCCTTGGGTGGAGAGCCGTTTCGAGGTTCGTGATCGAGTGACGCCGGTGCGCCGCCTGGCAGTCAAGGGAACCGTGGTGGCTGAGCCGGGTGCGCTCGGCGAGGTCTTGCGAGTGCTGCGGGAGAGCGATCCCCCTCTCTACGAGGTTCGTTTCCCGGGGCGCACGCTGCAGGTCCCAGAGCGCGCCTTGCAGGCCCTGGCCGCGGAGGTGCCGCCGGTTACGGACGAGGAGGTGGAGCGTTTCTACCACGCCCATCCTGAGCGGTTTCAATGCGGTGAAACACGCACGGTTCGACACCTGCTGATCACGGTCAATGAGGATTTCGCAGAGAACCGGCGTGAGCGGGCGTGGGCACGGGCGCAGGAACTGGTCCAGCAGCTGGCCGCGCAGCCGAGCGGCTTTGCCGCAGCCGCGGAACGCTACTCGGAGTGCCCGAGTGCGCTGCACGGGGGGCTGGTAGGCCGGGTCCCGCCAGGCCAGCTCCACGCCGAACTCGATTCCGTCGTGTTCGCCATGGATCCGGGTACGGTGGTCGGCCCGGTAGAGACGGCGATGGGCCTCCACGTCGTGTACTGCGAGCAGATTCACCCGCCGGAGACGGTCCCGCTGGAGCGTGTCCGGGAGACGATTCGATCGACCCTCCAGGAGCAGCGGGCGCGCGAGGTGCGCAGGGATCGGGCCGAGATGGCGACGCAGGGAGGCCCCCATGACGGTGCGCTTGACTGAGCAGCAGGTGGAGCGGTGGCTGACGGCGATTGCCGACGGCTCCCGGGTCCCGGTACTGGGGCCGGGGGCGCTGGAAGGGGCCCGCCATCCGGAGAGCGGGGATCCGATCCCGGCGGAGAGTGAGGCGCTGATCCTGGCCCTTAATCAGGGGCGCCCCATGTCGCCGGTGCTCATGCACGAATTCTCACGCGCGGCCATGAAGGTCGAGCAGGACCGTGGGCGTCCCTACCTGGAACGCTTCCTGAACGTCTGTTATGGCGAGGTCGCCTGGACGCGGGCCCCTCTGGTGGATCTTGTCGCGCGCCTGAGGCCCCCTTGGGTGGTGGACCTGAATCGGGATACGCAGCTTCAGGAGGCCTGGGCTCAGACGCCCCATACCCTGGTCCAGGGGGTGGCCCGCATCCAGGAAGGGCCGCGTTACCGGATTTTCCGGCACGACGGCGTGGGGTATCACCCTTGGCAGGAAGGCGCGGCGGATGGCTCGTCGCTGCCAACGCCAATTCTTTTCAAGCCCCTTGGAACCCCCCGCCCGGAGCCGAGCTTCATCGCCTCGGATGCCGACTTTGTCGATTACCTGACGGAGTTGATGGGGGGGTTCGCCCTTCCGGCGTTTCTCAAGGCACGCCGGCGTGGTGCGCGCTATCTGTTGCTTGGACTGCGCTTCACCCGGGATACGGAGCGGATGCTCTTCAGCGAGATCAGCCAGCAGGCGGGCGAGCCCAAGGGCGAGGCAGTAATGCCCACTGCAACCCCGAAAGAGCGTCGGTTCCTGGCCCGGCACGGCGTCGCTCTGTGCGAGGACAAAGCGCTCTCGCTCGCCTACCAGGCCGGCGAGCTGCAAACGGACCTCTGACCGGGCGCCACCTCGCCTGGCCGAG
The DNA here is from genome assembly GCA_003552625.1 of Ectothiorhodospiraceae bacterium. GTDB lineage: Bacteria > Pseudomonadota > Gammaproteobacteria > Nitrococcales > Halorhodospiraceae > Halorhodospira. Next base: position 771 of record PUNM01000155.1, on the reverse strand, counting down.
TCGCTCCTGCTTGATGTTGCCCCCTTGTTCGCTCTCCGACATCCCATCGGCCTTTGTCGAACCTGCCACCTGCCACGAGGCGTTGAAACCTTCCCCGGGAATCGGCCGCGCCGGTGACGAAGACCGGAGCGTCCGCTCGAGTCGTTTGTAAGACTCTGAAAAAAAAGAACGAAATTAGGGCCGAGGAGATTGCAGGCGGTTTTTCGGGGCGGTCGAAGAGATTTGGCACGACGGTTGCTTCTGGAGGGATGAAGCCGCGAGGCGGCCAAACTGAAAAATCCGGTTGGAGGAAACACACCATGCGACAAGCAGCGATCTACGGTAAGGGCGGCATCGGTAAATCGACGACCACACAGAACCTGGTGGCGGCGCTGGCGGAAAAGGGCAAGAAGGTGATGATCGTCGGCTGCGACCCGAAGGCCGACTCAACGCGCTTGATGCTCCATGCCAAGGCGCAGAACACGGTCATGCACCTGGCCGCCGAGGCGGGCAGCGTCGAAGACCTTGAGCTCGAGGACGTCCTGCAGGTCGGCTACGGCGACACCAAGTGCGTCGAGTCCGGTGGCCCGGAGCCGGGGGTCGGCTGCGCCGGCCGCGGCGTGATCACCGCCATCAACTTCCTCGAGGAGGAGGGCGCCTACGAGGACGACCTGGACTTCGTCTTCTACGACGTCCTTGGCGACGTGGTCTGCGGCGGCTTCGCCATGCCCATCCGCGAGAACAAGGCCCAGGAGATCTACATCGTCGTCTCCGGCGAGATGATGGCCATGT
>PUNM01000005.1 GCA_003552625.1 Ectothiorhodospiraceae bacterium | reverse complement strand
GGCGATCTTCGCCGAGGCCCCGGATGCGGGCGTCTCCAAGCAGTACGGCTTCATGCCGACCATCCACGTCATCAAGGCCCTCGAGCGGGAGGGCTGGTTCCCTGTCCACGCCCGACAGACCCATTGCCGAGAGCCGCAGCGCCAACCGGTGGCCCGGCACCTGGTCCGGTTTCGGCAAGATCCCGGTCGGCAGGTTCAGGTGGGCGATAGCATCCCGGAGCTGGTGCTCACCAACAGCCACGACCGCACGTGTGCTTTCCAGCTGGAGTTGGGGCTGTTCCGGCTGATCTGTGCCAATGGGATGGTCACCTCGGCCGGTGGGCTCGGCGCTATGCGCGTGCGCCACGGTCGACATGTCGTGGAGTCGATCCTTGAGCACACGATCCAGCTAGCCGGCCAGCTCCCGCGCATCGCAGACCGGGTGGAGGCCTTCCGCTCGACTCCGATCACCCGTGTCGAGGAGCAGGATTTCGCGGAGCAAGCGCTGGCCCTTCGTTACGGCGAGCAATGGCGTCAGTTCTCGCCGGTCGAGCCCGGCGCGGTCCTCGAGGCTCGGCGCAGAGAAGATGCCGAGGGGACCATCTGGTCGGTGTTCAGCCGTGTCCAGGAGAACCTCTTGAAGGGCGGCCTGCGTGGTCGATCCCGAAGGGGGCGACGGACACGGACGCGGGCGATCCGCAGTGTCCATGAAGACGTCAGGCTCAACCGCGGTCTTTGGAATCTGACGGAGCAGTTGGCTGAGCGCCGTGGTGTGGCCCTGGCTGCGTGAATGGAGGAAGTCGCCATGATCCATACCAAGCTGCGTGCCGGTGAGACCGCCGGTACCTATGTCATCGCCGAGCCAGTCACAGAGGCGGAGTTGTTTGAGATGGCCCAGCGCATGGCCCGCCGGCGGCTGGCCCGTGGCCGTAAGATCCTCAACCCCAGCCAGGTCTATCAGGCCATGCAGACCTATCTCAGTGACTTCGACCACGAGGTCTTCGGCTTGCTCTACCTCGACAACGCGCACCGCAGCCTCGGCTTCGACGTACTCTTCCGAGGGACACTGAGGCGTGCGTCGGTCTACACCCGGGAGGTGGTCAAGGACGCCTTGTCTCAGGGGGCGGCTGCGGTTATCGCCGTACACAACCACCCCTCCGGCCTACTGGAGCCCTCGGATGAAGATCACGAGCTCACCGATCGTCTGCGCCAGGCTTTCGAACTCATTGACGTTCGGTTGCTCGATCACGTGATCGTCAGCCCCGAGGGGTATCGCTCTGTGACCAGGGCAACGCTACCGTAAGTCAAGTATGCGTTCACGCTGCTGCGGCCTATGCGGCCGCAGCAGGGTGGTTGGCCGATTCATTTTTTTGCTGTTCGGCCGTCCGCATGCACGCGGTACGGCCCGCTTTAGGGGCCCCTCCGCGCAACGGAGGCTGTCGAATGGGTGTGACCCCGGGGGGCATGCCGCCCAAATAGCCCATGCATGCCGCGAACGACGTATCACTGTCCATGTGGGTCGCGACCATTCGCCACGTCAAATGCGCTTCGGGTGCGTGTGGGGCGGTCAGGCCGAAGTGCAGGTCGGCAGCCAGCCGAAGATAGGGCCTGCCGGATGGTGGTCTTGCCCACTAACTGTGGACACCTCAATAGCTACCATTCGACGAGGTGATCCATGACGAGGCAAGCTACCCCGATGAGTAAGAGCAAGACGAAGCCCAAGCGCACGCGCTACAGCCAGGCATACCGCGATGAGGCCCTGGCGTTGGCCGAGCGCGTCGGTGTCAGCGAGGCCGCCGAGCAGCTCGGCCTCCAGCCGGCGCAGATCTACCAGTGGCGGACCAAGGCTCGCAATGCGGCCAGTCAGTCGCAGCGTGAGCAGGCGCTTGCCGATGAAAATGCTCGGCTCAAGCGCCAGCTCTCGGAGGCGAACGAGGAGCTGGCCATTACAAAAAAGGCCGCGGCGTACTTCGCGAGAAACCAGAAGTGAAGTACGCATTTATCGATCAGCACCGTCACGAGCATCGGACCCAGGCGATGTGCCGGATTCTGGGCGTCGCCCGCAGCGGATTTTACGCATGGTGCCGGAATAAGGCGGCTCGCACCGCTCGAGAAGAGCGTCAGCGGATCTTCGATGAGAGGGTCCAAAAGGCCTTCAACGGAGCCAAGCAGCGCTGCGGGTCACCTCGACTGACGCGGGCCCTCTGCGAGCAAGGCGTCTCGGTCAACCGCAAGACGGTGGCCCGGAGCATGCGTCGCCAGGGTCTTCGGGCGCGTATCACGCGTCGGTTCAAGGTGACGACGAACGCCGCCCACAACTTGCCGGTTGCTCCAAACCATTTGGCTCAAGGGTTTCTGGCCGAGCAGCCGAACCAGAAATGGGTCGGTGACATCACCTACCTCTCGACCGGCGAAGGGTGGCTCTATCTCGCCGTCGTGCTCGATCTTTGCGGCCGCAAGGTGATCGGCTGGGCCATGCGGGAGCGCATGAGCGCTGAGTTGGCTTGTGACGCCCTTCAGATGGCATTGGACCGGAGAGGTCGCCCTACCGGCGTGCTGGTGCATACGGATCGTGGCAGCCAGTAATGCTCCAGGGCGTATCGCCGGCTGCTCCGTGACCATGGACTGACCGCCAGCATGAGCGCGAAAGGAAGCTGCTACGACAACGCCTGCGCGGAGAGCTTTTTCCGCTCGCTGAAGGTTGGGGCATTGCATGGCGAGTCATTTCCAACGCGGGCCGCGATGCGCCAGGCCGTCTTCGAGTACATCGAGGGCTACTACAACCGCCAGCGTCTTCATAGCACCCTGGGCTACCTATCCCCGGAGGACTATGAGGCCCGGCTCAATAGCTAGCACCGTGTCCACGTTGGCTGGGCAACACCACAGTTGCGTGTGGCGCTGGCTGGAGCGTGACCGGCAGGCAACGCCATCAGCGACCGGGGCTAACAAGGTGCTGAAGAAGAGGATGTAGGTGTCCCCGAGAGCAATTCCGAAAACCGAAAATCAACGCTGTATACGTCGCCAGGCGGGTGCTTACTGGGGGGTCCGCGACTTTTTCAGCACCCTGCTAATGAGCGCGGCCAGGAGTCAGGCCATCGCTCCGGGGCGGCGAGCAGCCAACCCAGGGTTTGCTCACAGAAACCGGGCGGCACCTCGACCGTGGTGCCGCGCAGCCGAGCGTCAGCCGCAGTGACTCAGGCTGTGCGTCCGCGCCATGCTCCGAGGCCGCGACGGTCAGAAAGTGCTGCGTCGTACCGGTACCCTCCGCCTCATCGGTATCACGCCGGCGCTCGGTGGCCGTGGCCCGATCGGCGGCATCGCTATGGCGGCTCCAATGCGGGTAGTGGCTCGACCACCAGCGCAGCGTGCTGATCTTCAGCCCGTGCACCCGGGCATACTCGCCCTTGCTCATCCCAGAGCGGGCCCAATCGGCGAGCACTCTGGCGATCCATCTCGAACCTCAGGAGGTTAGTCGGGCGGGCTCAGCCTTCGACAGACGGGATTGTCCGGACAGGTACAGTTCGTCAGGCAGTCAGCTAAGTGCTGTCCGTGTCCGACGCGCTGCGTTGGGGGTGTGACGTCTCAGCTAGTGTGTGAGAAGTTCGAGAGCACTCTTGAAGCACTAAATGCACGATGCTCGGGGTGGGGCACCACCTCGGGCATCGTGGACGGAGAGAACGGCGGTGTACAGGGGCACCTAGACGACAAGCGCCGGGCTCAGCCAGCGTTTGAAGGGTTGTTGGCTTTTTTGTTGGGCAGGGCGTCTTTTGGGCGCTATCTAGATGATTTTCGGGAGTAGATGGTGCCGGCGAGAGGACTTGACCCTCCGACCTGCCGATTACGAATCGGCTGCTCTACCAACTGAGCTACACCGGCACAGGGTGCCTACGCGACGCCACGAATTGTAGCCGAAGGGCGGGGTGGGAACCAAGCCCCGCGTGCGT
>PUNM01000041.1 GCA_003552625.1 Ectothiorhodospiraceae bacterium | reverse complement strand
GGGCGCCCGACGAGTCGGGCCTGGAGGGGATCACCGGCTTCGGCAAGCTCCAGCTCAACGACTTCTTCGCCCTGGAGCTCGGCGCCCGCGCCGGCGGGGCGGACGACATCGCCCCCTACCCCAACGACGGCCTCGATTTCTACGTCAACCTGCCCATGCAGCGGCCGTTGATGGACGGGCTGCTCTACGGGGAGCTCGGCTACACCATCCAGGACGAGGACGTCGGCGGGACCTACGTGAACTGGGGCATTGGCTACGCCCACCCCATGGATACCGGCACCACCCTGAATTTCGAGCTACGCGGCGACGAAGCGCCGAGCGGGAGCAACCAGATGGACCTGATCCTCGGTGCCGGCCTCGACCTGGATCCGATCCACCTGCGGCCCTACGTCGGCCTCGGCCTCTACGACGCCAGCGCGGATCTCTCCGTGGGGGTCGGCGCCAGCATGCCGCTGTAAGCCGGTGCGCGAGCCCCGTCTGCGTATCGACGACCTCTACGGCATCGTCGGCCACTGGCCCCGGCTGCGTCTACCCGCCGGGGCCTGCGCCACCCTCGCCGGCCCCTCCGGCTCGGGCAAGAGCCGCCTGCTACGGGCCCTGGCCGATCTGGATCCGAGCCGGGGAACCGTGCACCTGGACGGTACCCCGCGGGAGCACTTCCGCGGACCGCAGTGGCGCCGGCAGGTGGTCTATCTGCCGGCGGACAGCAGTTGGTGGGCCGAGTACGTCGGCGACCACTTGGCAGCGGTGGAGGCCGAGACCCTGGCCACTCTGGGCTTCGAGCCCGATGTGGCGCAGTGGCGAATCGAGCGGCTCTCCACCGGCGAGCGCAGCCGACTGGCGCTGGCGCGGGCCGTGGCCCTCGGCCCGCGGGTGCTGCTTCTCGACGAGCCCACCGCCAACCTCGACGAGGCCACCACCGACGCCGTGGAGCGGGTCGTCGAAGGCCGCCGCGGCGATGGACTGAGCGCCGTCTGGGTCACCCACGATCCGGAGCAGGCGAAACGCCTGCGCGCTCAGCGTTTCGAACTCGTCGATGGCGTCGCCAGGGAGCGGGCATGACCCCTGAATTGATCGAACTCCACCCGCTGGATCTCACCCTGGCCGGCGGCCTGGTGGTTCTTCTGGCCGTCCTCGCCTGGGTCGGGCGGCTGGGCGTCACCCGGCCGATGCTGATCGCGGCAGCCCGCACCGTGGTCCAGCTGCTGCTCGTCGGCCTGATCCTGGAGACCCTTTTTGCCCACGCCACCCTCTACTGGGTCGCACTCATGGGCCTGGTGATGCTGCTGGTCGCCGGTTACGAGGTCATGGCCCGGCAAAAGCGGCGGTTCGCCGGTTTCTGGGGGTTCGGCCTGGGCACGGTGGCGATGTTCCTGTCCTCGTTCAGCGTGGCCGTCATGGCTCTGGTGGCGCTGGTGCAGCCGGATCCCTGGTATCAACCGCAGTACGCCATCCCGCTACTGGGCATGCTGCTCGGGAACACCATGAACGGCATCGCCCTGTCCGTGGACCGGCTCACCGACGGAGCCTGGCAGCAGCGCGGCACCATCGAGGCCCGGCTGGCCCTGGGCGCGACGTGGAGCGAAGCGGTGGAGTCGATCCGCCGCGACGCCATGCGCTCAGGCATGATCCCGATGATCAACGCCATGGCCGCCGCCGGCATCGTCAGCCTGCCGGGAATGATGACCGGTCAGATCCTCGCCGGGGCGCCACCGATGGAGGCGGTCAAGTACCAGATCCTGATCATGTTCCTGATCACGGTGGGCACCGGCTTCGGCACCCTGGCCGCAGTCTGGTTCGCCGCCCGCAGGTTGTTCGACGAGCGCGAGCGCCTGCGTCTGGACCGCCTGCGGTAGGCGCCCGCAGCCGGGCCCCTGCTGCAGGCGCAGCCGCCGCTACTTGAGCAGTTCCGGCACCGCCAGGGCGGCGCGGTGGATGTCGGCGTTGTAGTAGCGGGTCTCGAAAGGTTTCTCCTCCGAGTCGCTCTCGCGGAAGTTGCGCGGGTCACCGCCATTGACCATCAGGGTCGCGGACCACCAGCCGGACGGATAGCTGGGTACCGGGAAGGTCAGGGTGTGCACACCGTCGAAGCCCGCCTCGTTGGCGGCACGGTGCAGTGGGCCGATCACCGAGTCGCGGTGGAGCAGCGGCGATTCACTCTGCTGCACGACGATTCCCCCCGGCCCGAGCGCCTGGCGCACGTCGCTGAGGAACTCCCGCGTGAACAGCCCGGCCGCCGGGCCCACCGGATCGGTGCTATCGACGATGACCACGTCCAGCGACTCCGGCTCCGCTTCACGGATCCACCGCAGGCCGTCGGTGAAGCGCAACTCGGCGCGCTCATCCGTATTGGCGGCGCACAGATCCGGGAAGTGCTCCTCGGCAACCCGGGTGACACGCTCATCGATCTCCACCTGAACGGCGTACTCGACTCCCGGGTGGCGCAGGACCTCGCGCAGGATCCCGCAGTCACCGCCACCGACGATGGCCACACGGCGCGGCTCCCGGTGGGCGAAGAGAGCCGGATGGGACATCATCTCGTGGTAGAGAAACTCGTCACGCTCCGTGAGCATCACGCAGCCGTCGAGAACCAGGAGCCGACCCCAGCGGCGGGTCCGATAGACCTCGATCTGCTGGTACTCGCTCTGCTCCTCGTGCACCCGTTCATCGATGGCCAGGGAGAAGGCTACGCCCTCGTCCTCGACCGCTTCCGTGAACCATCCCTCGCGCATCGCGCCTCCGCTTTGAATGCTCTCTGCTGCCGCTTCGGCCGCGGCTGAACGCGGAATGTTACCATCCCCGGCCAACGTGGCGGCGTCCGGCCGCCCTTCGTGTCCTGCCAGCACCCCGGTGGCGAGCCATGGTGAACAGCTTGAGCGACCGCCCGGCCGGCGAGATCTACAACGTGCCCCGTTGGGGCGACGGGTACTTCGACGTGGCCGCGGGCCGGCTGCGCGTGCGCCCCCGGCGCGACGCGGGCCCCGCCGTGGATCTGCGCCGGATCATTGCGGACCTGTCCGCGCAGGGGGTGTCGCCGCCGGTGCTCGTGCGCTTTCCGGCCATCCTCCGGGACCGGGTCGCGACCCTGCGCAGCGCCTTTCGTGACGCGATGGACGAGGCCGCTTACAGCGGCGCTTACCGCCCCGTCTACCCGATCAAGGTGAACCAACACCGCTCGGTCGTCGAGGAGATCGTCGGGGCCGGGCAGCAGGTCGGCCTGGAAGCCGGCAGCAAGCCGGAGCTGATGGCGGTCCTGGCGCTTGCGCCCGCCGGCGGCACTGTGGTCTGCAACGGTTACAAGGACCCGGAGTACGTCCGGCTCGCCCTGCGCGGGCAGCAGCTCGGCCTCCAGGTCCACCTGGTACTGGAGAAGCGCTCCGAGGCACGGCTGATCATCCGCGAAGCACGCCGACTGGGCATTGCACCCCGACTGGGGCTGCGCATCCGGCTGGCTTCGATCGGAGCCGGCAAGTGGCAGAACACCGGCGGGGAACGCTCCAAATTCGGACTGACCGCCGCCGACGCACTGGCCGTGATCGAGGAGCTGCGCGAAGCCGATCTGCTCCAGCGTCTGGAGCTGCTTCACTTCCATCTCGGCTCCCAGGTGGCGAATGTGCACGACATTCGCCGTGGCCTTTCGGAGGGGGCCCGCTTCTACGCCGAGCTGCGCCAGCTCGGCGCGCCGGTGACCAAGGTGGATGTCGGCGGCGGGCTTGGGGTCGATTACGAGGGGACCCGCTCCCGGGCATTCTGCTCGATGAACTACAGCATCCACGAGTACGCTCACAACGTCGTCCAGGCCCTCAAGGCGACCTGCGCCGAAGCAGACCTGCCCCACCCGACGATCATCACGGAGAGTGGCCGGGCGATGACCGCCCACCACGCAGTCCTGGTCACGCCGGTGATCGACACCGACCGGCGCCCCGAGGGAGAACCCGAGGCTCCGCCGGAGGACGCCCCCCCGGTTCTTCGTCAACTCCACAGAACGCTGGAGGAACATCAGCAGCGTCCGGCCACGGAGGTCTATCACGACGCCTGCCACTACCTGGAGGAGACGCAGAGCCTCTACCTGCACGGGATGCTTGACCTGCGCCAGCGCGCCTACGCGGAGCGCTGCTACCAGGCCATCGGCTACCGACTGCGGGGGCGGCTCAATCCCGGCCGCCCCCACCAGCGCGAGGTGCTCGATGCGCTCAACGAGCGGCTCGCCGACAAGCTCTTCGCCAACTTCTCGGTCTTCCAGTCGGTGCCCGATATCTGGGCAATCGATCAGATCTTCCCGATCGTGCCACTCTCGGGGCTGGACCGGCCGGCGACCCGGCGCGGTGTGGTGCAGGACCTGACGTGTGATTCCGACGGCACGATTTCGCTCTATGTGGACGGGGATGGCGTCGAAAGCACGCTGCCGCTGCCTGAGCCTGAACCGGGGGAACCGCAGTGGCTGGGGCTGTTCCTGGTCGGCGCCTATCAGGAGATCCTCGGGGACCGTCACAATCTCTTCGGTGCAACCGACGCGGTCAATGTCGAGGTCGATGCCCACGGACACCACTTTACCGGTGCGGTGCGCGGCGACAGCATCGGTGCGGTGCTACGCTCGGTGGGATTCGATGAACGCGAGCTGAGCAGCGCCTACCGCCGCCGGATTGCGGCGGCCGACCTTGATGAGGCGGCCCGGCGCGCCTGCTTGGCGGACCTGGAGGCGGGGCTGCTCGGCGGTACATACTTGGAAAGCCCGTAGGACCACGCGCGGGGCAACCATTTCGTGGAGGCAAGTGCATGAAAGCTGGGGTGATCGGACTCGGAGCGATGGGCCACGGGATCGCGGCCAACCTGGCCCGGGCGGGACTGCTTGCGGCCGTCTGGAACCGAACGCGCTCCAAGGCCGAGGCCTTTGCCGGCGAGCACGGGGTGGCAGTGGCCGACGAGCCGGCGACGGTCGCAGCGGCGGCGGATGTCATTCTGGTCAGCGTCTCCGCCGATAACGACCTGCTCGGCGTCATCGACGCCCTCAAGGAGGGGTTGGAGCCCGGCAAGGTGGTGGTCGATACCTCCACCGTGGCGCCGGATACGGCGCGAGAGGCCGCGGAGCGCATTCGGGCCACCGGCGCCGGGTTCCTTGACGCCCCCGTCTCCGGGGGGCCGGAAGGCGCGCGCAAAGGCAGCATGGTGATGATGATCGGCGGTGACGAGGCCGTTCTCGATCGCATCCGCCCCGTGCTCGACCCGATCTGCGGCTCGGCGAACTTCATGGGGCCAAGCGGCGCCGGCCAGGCCACCAAGGCGGTCAACCAGATCATGGTGGCCGGGATCATGCAGGGAGTCGCCTCCGCCCTCGCCTACGGCAGGGGGCAAGGGCTCGACCTGGAGCAGGTCATTCGGGTGGTCGGCGGTGGCGCTGCCGGGAACTGGCAACTCGACAACCGGGGACCCAACATGGTCCACGACCAGTTCCCGCCGGGCTTCAAGCTGGCGCTGCACCGCAAGGACCTGGGTATCGTCCGGGATGTGTTGGCTGCCAAGGGCCTGAGCCTGGAGCTGATCGATCGCACCCTGGCGGACTACGATCGGCTCATCGAGTCCGGCCACGGCGATGAAGACATCTCCGCCCTGTACCGCTTGCGCTGCAGCGAGTTGGGCTCGGGCTGACCGGACCCGCAGACCCGGCGCACGCCCCGGAGGCATCCAGAGGCCGGGGCGGCCCTCGTGCGGGCCGCCCCCGTGAGGGCCAAGCGGAAAAGGGCGGCCCTTAACCCAGGGTCTTCAAGCGCCGGGCACTGCGCTCGCCCATCTCCGGCAGTCCGCGCAGCAGCAACCAGAAGACCAGGGCCGGGTAGGTCAGCAGCACGCCGACCACAGCCCACAGAATGCGCGGAACCGGCCGCTTCTCGATCACTACGATCGCGGCGAGGAAGCACAGCACACCCAGGTAGTAAGCAGCTAGCACCACCTGCACCCAGGGGCTGAGGACCAGCGCCTCAAGCTCCGTCGCCACGGCGCCCGGGTCACCGACCAGATCGGCCGCATGGAGCGTATAGCCCAGAAACCCCAGGCACGCCAAGGTGGCGAGCAACAGGATGCTGCGCAACACAATCATGAAATCCCTCCTACCGAAAAGGAACGGGGCGCCCGACCCGCCGCCGAGAGCCCCGGCATCAAACCGTGAAACCGAGAATCTGAACCCAAAAGACTACCCATCCTGCCGCAGCATCAGCGGCTGGATATCGTTGTCCTCCATCCGCAGTGCCGCCTCCTCAAGCCGCTCGCTATCGTCGAACGGCCCGACACGGACGCGATGCCATTCGGCGCCATCGTCGAGCTCCACCGTGTGGATCTGTGCCGGCAGGCCGACCAGCGCCAGGGTCGCCCGCATTCGCTCCGCATCGTCGTGGCTGCGGAAGGAGCCGGCCTGGAGAAGGTAGGTGTGCCCTTCCTCGAAGGTGGCGGCGCGGGAGATCTCATCCTCCTCGTCTTCGGTGCGCCGCTTGTCTGACTCCGCGAGCTCTTCCTCTTCCGGGACAGCCACCTCGTCCTGCATCAGCAGTTCGTAGAAGTCGAAGCTGCGCTCGCGTTCCTCCTCCGCGCGTTCTTCCGCCTCCGGCTCGCCGGGGTCGATCTCCGCTGCTGGATCCGGCGGGCGATCATCCCGGGCCTGGTGCCACTGGATCAGCAGGTAGCCGCCCACCGCCAAACCGGCCCCGATGAGCATCCACACCCAGCCCGGAAGCGAGCCGCCGGTGTCGCGGCGTGCGGGGGTCGCGCCGCGGCGTCCCGAGCCGCCGGCCGGCTTGGCAGGGCGTGCGCCGCTTCCCCGCTTGCCGGTCTGTCGGGATCCCGTCTTACCGCCTCTTTGCGCCATCTTCGCCTACATCGCCTCTGGAGCGTCCACCCCGAGCAGTCCCAGGCCGTTGGCGAGCACCTGGCGCGTCGCAAGGACCAGGGTCAGCCGTGCGTCACGCAGGGCCGCGTCCTCGATGATAAACGGCACGGCGTTGTAATAGGTGTGGAAGGCCGCGGCAAGCTCCCGCAGGTACTGGGCCACCTGATGGGGTTCCCGGGAGAGAGCCGCCGCCTCGACCACCTCCGGATACCGGCCGAGCAGGTCGAGCAGGATGGTCTCGTGCTCGGCGTCCAGACGCTCCAGAGCGGCCTCCTCCGGATCCGCGGCGACACGCATCCCGCGCTCTTCGAGCTGGCGCATGACGCTGCAGATCCGGGCGTGCGCGTACTGGCAGTAATAGACCGGATTATCCGCGGATTCCGACTTGGCCAGATCCAGATCGAAGTCCATGTGCTGCTCGGAGCGGCGCATGACGTAGAAAAAACGGGCGGCGTCCTTACCCACCTCGTCGCGCAGCTCGCGCAGGGTGACGAACTCGCCGGAACGAGTGGACATGGGAAGCTTCTCACCGCCGCGGTAGAGGACGGCGAACTGGACCAGGCGGACGTCGAGGCAGGATGGATCGATCCCGAGAGCCTGCAGGGAGGCCGTGACCCGCGGCACATACCCGTGGTGGTCGGCCCCCCAGACGTTGACCAGGGTATCGAAGCCCCGCTCGACCTTGTCCAGGTGGTAGGCCACATCGGCGGCGAAATAGGTGGTCAGGCCATTCTCCCGGCGCAGGACCCGGTCCTTGTCGTCGCCGAGCTCGGAGGCACGGAACCACAATGCCCCATCGGCCTCATAGGTATAGCCGGCATCGGCCAGCCGCTGCACGGCTGCCTCGATCCGGCCGTTGTCGGCCAGCTCTCGCTCCGAGAAGTACTGGTGGTAGGTGACGCCGAAGGCGTCGAGGTCGGCGCGGATATCCCCCAGGATCGCCTCCAGGGCAAACCCCAGGACCCGCTCATACGCGCCATGGTCGAGCAAAGCCCGCGCTCGCGCGACCAGCGCATCGAGGTAGCCCTCCGGGTCGGAGGCCTCGTCCGGCAGGCCGTCGATGATCGCCGCGGCATTGTGGACGTGGGCATCGCCGTCGATCTCGAGCAGTTCCTGGGCATGGGCGGTGATGTACGCGCCCTGATACCCCTTGGCGGGGAAGGGCACGTCCTCACCCGCTGCCTGCAGGTAGCGCAGCCAGAACGAGACGGCGAGGATATCCATCTGCCGCCCGGCGTCGTTGACGTAGTACTCACGGTGAACCTGGAAGCCGGCCGCCTCCAGGACGCTGGCAAGCGCGTCACCGAAGGCCGCGCCCCGGCCGTGACCCACGTGGAGCGGCCCGGTGGGGTTGGCGGAGACGAATTCAATGTGGATCCGGTGCCCGGCACCCACCTGGCTGCGTCCGTACTGCCCGCCCTCACGCAGCGCACTGCGGACCGCCTCGTGGCGGGCGGCCGGGGTCAGCGTAAAGTTCAGGAACCCGGGACCGGCGACCGCCACCTCGGCGATCGACGGCGACTCAGGCAGGTGCGCCCGGATCTGCTCAGCCAGGTCACGCGGCTTACAGCGCGCCGCCTTGGCAAGGACCATGGCGGTGTTGGCCGCGTAGTCCCCGTGGGCTCGATCCCGCGCCCGCTCGACCTGGATCTCGGGCAATTCGACGTCCGCCGGAAGGCCGCCGGCATCGCGCAGGGAAGCCAGGGCCTGCGCCAGAAGGCTGGCCACGTGTCGCTTCATGAAGAGGGTCTCCGCTCCGGTCCTGGAAAAGCCGGCTATTATCCCGCCAGCACGGGTGGAATGCCAACTGCGGCGACCTTCAATCGGGACGACGAATCAGTTCGGCGAACGCGATCCGGCGGTCGTGGCGGGGCGCAGCCTCCGGTGCGTGGCTGATCACAAGCGCTGTGCGCCCGGTCAGCCACGGCTCCAGACCAGCGGCGACGGCGGCCGCCGTCGCATCGTCCAGACCGCGGAACGGCTCATCCAGCAGGACGACAGGTGCGTCGGCAAGAACCAGGCGGGCGAGCGCAAGGCGCCGGGCCTCACCGCCGGAGAGCCGGCTCCCCGCCTCGCCGATCCATTCGCGGAGCTGGCCGGGGCTTTGGCGCACCCGTTCGGCCAGGCCCACCCGCTCCAGGGCCGCCCACATCGCGGCCTCGTCGGCCTCGGGAGCAGCGATCAGCAGATTGCCGGCCACCGTATCCGCGAAGAGTTCCGTGCGCTGGGTCAGGTAGCTCAGGCGAGCGAAACGCTCCATCTCCGGCAGCCGGCGTACATCGGCCGCGCCGAGGGTGGCTGTGCCCGTCTCCGGCGCGCGGAACCCGGCGAGGAGGTCGAGCAACGTGGACTTGCCGCAACCGGAGGGGCCATGGACGAGCACGGTTTCACCGGCCGCCACGTGCAGGTCCGTCCGCTCCAGGATGGGCTCGGCGTGCGGACCGTGGCGAAAGGTGACGCCACGCAGGGCCAGCGCCTGCGGGACGTCGGGCTGCGGGAGGATGTCCGGCTCCGGGGCCGGCTCGGCCTGCTCCGCCACCTCGAGCAGCCGCCGCGCCGCCGCCCGCGTCCGCCCCAGGTGCTGCCACGCGCCGGGCAGCGTCGTCAGCGCCTCCCCGGCAGCGAGGGCGGCCAGGGCTAACAGCGCCACCACCGGCCCACTGATGGCTCCCTGCTGGTAGAGCGGGATGGCCACGGCAAGGGCGACCCACAGGGCCGCGTGGCCGAGCAGCCCCACCGCCGCCTCGCCGGCACCGGTCAGCCGCGCTGCCCGGGCGCGTGCAGCCGCCAGCCCCTCGGCCGCCGCCATCAGGCGCTCCTCGTGGCGGCCCACGGCCCGACAGGCACGTAGCTCGGCGAGCCCCTGTACGGCGTCCACACCCGCCCCACGCAAGCGCGGCAGGTGGTGGTCGATAGCCTCACCGTGGGGGAATCCCAGGCGCCAGGCGAGCAACGGAAGGAGGAGACCACCGACCAGCAGGACGCCGCCCACTGCCGCGCCCGCAGGCCCGGCGAAGAGGCTGAGCACCACCACCGTCCCCACCAGTGTCACCAGCCCGGCGATGGACGGACCGACGACACGCAGGTAGAGGTTGTCGAGGGCCTCCACGTCGGCGGTCATGCGATTGAGAAGATCGCTGCGCTGCACGCGCTCCAGTCGCTCCAGGGGGATGGGGGTCAGCACGCGGAAGAGCCAGCCGCGCAAGCGGGCCAGAGCACGCAGCACAGCGTCGTGGTGGACGAGGCGCTCGAAGTACCGGCTGATCGTCCGTGCCAGGGCAAAGAAGCGGATACCGGCGCTGGGCCGGTAGATATCCAAGGCCGCGCCCGTGATTCCGGCAACCGCGGTGGCGGCGATGAACCAGCCGGCCAGCCCCAGCAGGCCGATCCCCGCGGCAAGGCTGATGATCAGCAGCAGGGTGCCGAGCCCAAGCCGCCACGCCTCCGGCCGCAGGTCACGAAGAAAGGGCCAGAGATCACGCACGGCGGTCCTCCAGGCAGCGTCCGGCCTCGATGATCAAGTGGCGATCCCCCCAGTCGTGGATCTCCCGGTCGTGGGCCACGAGCAGCACCGTGCGGCGGCCATCCGCAAGGCGGCCCAGGGCGGCGAGCACGCGCGCGCGGCTGTCCGGATCGAGCCCGGCCGTGGGCTCATCGAGCAGCAGTAGCGGCGCCCCGGTGAGCAGGGCGCGCGCCAGAGCCAGTCTGCTGGCCTGCCCGCCGGAGAGCCCGTAGCCGTCTTCGCCCAGCGGCGCGTCGAGCCCTTCGGGCAGCCCCTCGACCACATCGGCGAGGTCCGCCTCGCGCAGGGCGGCGTAGAGGCGGTTTTCATCGGCGTCCGGATCGGCCAGGAGGAGATTCTCACGTACCGTGCCGTGGAACAGCCACGGCCGCTGGCCGACCCAGGCTACACCACCGGACCCGGGCGCCGGCTCGCCCCCGACCTCCACGCGTCCGCTATCGGGCGGGACGAAACCCGCCAGCAGGTGGAGCAGGGTGGATTTCCCCGCCCCGCTCGGCCCGGAGATGACCACGCGCTCGCCGGCGGCGATGGAGAGTTCCAGCTCCGCCAGTGCGGGGCTTTCAGCACCGGGAAAACGAAGACTCACCCCCGCGTAGCGCACCGCGACCGGTGCCGGGACGGGGAGCCCGGTCTGCGCATCGCGGTCGGGCGCAGGTGCGGAATCCGGCTCTGGCGCCGACGCGGGCGGCGGGTCATCCAGGACCTTGAGGATCTCCTCCGCCGCGCCGACGGCTGTAGCGCGGTCGTGGTAGTGCTGCGCCAGGCGGCGCAACGGGAAGAAGACCTCCGGCGCCAGGAGGAGGATGAACAGCCCGGCGAAGAGCCCGAGCTCGGGCCCCGGCCCGTAGTCGAGAAAGCCGAGCAGGGAGAAGCCCACGTAAATGGCCACCACCGCGATGGAGATCGCGGCAATCAACTCGAGCGCCGACGAGGAGAGAAACGCGACCCGCAGCACCGACAGGGAGCGGCGCCGGTACTCATCCGCAGCCTGGGCCACGGCATCGCCGGCCGCCTCCGTGGCGCGAAAGATGCGCAACGTCACCAGTCCGCGCAGCCGATCGAGGAAGTGCGCGCTGATCCGCGCCATGCTCTGCTGCTGGCGCTGCGAGAGGCGCTCGGCACCGATACCGACCAGGGCCATGAACAGCGGGACCAGGGGTGCGGCGATGAGCAGGAGCAATCCGGCGAGCAGATCCAGAGTCAGGACGACACTGATCAACCCGAGGGGCACGGCCACTGCCAGCACCATTTGCGGCAGGTAGTTGGCGTAGTAGCTCTCCAGGGCCTCCACCTGCTCCACCAGGGAGCTGGCCACGGCGCCGCTGTGGTGGCGCTGCAGGCGCACCGGGCCCAGGGCGGTCAGGTGGCGGTAGAGCCGCTGCCGGACAGCGAGGGTAATGCGGTAGGCGGCGCGGGCGCCGGCGGCGCTGCGCGCCCAGGTGAGCAAGGCGCGGCCGAGGAAGACGGCCCCCAGCGCGGCCATCGCCGGCATGAGCGCGTCGAGCGAGCGGCCATCGATCACCGCAGCGTGGATGACCCAAGCCACCAGCGCTGCCTGCCCGGTGACCAGCACCGCATCCAGCAGACCGGCAGCGATTGCGGCAGCGACGGCGTTGCGTGCGAGCCCGGCTTGCTCCAGCAGCCAACGGGCGGGCTTGCGCCCGCCGGCTGCTGACGATGCTTCCGTCATTCCTCGTCCGGCCTAGTGGTAGCCAACACCACTACGCACCTTGCCGCGGAAAACCCAGTACGTCCATGCGGTATAGCCCATCACCACCGGCAGCAGGAAGAGCACACCGAGGAGCAGGAAGAGCTGGGACTCCGGTGCGGAGGCCGCGTCACGGAACGTGATCTCCGGTGGCACCACGTAGGGCCACTTGCTGGCGAGCAGGCCCACGTAGGCCGAGACAAAGAGCGCCAGGGCGCAGAGGAAGGGATAGGCTTCATTGCGCTGCTGCACGCTGCGCCACAGAAGGGCAACGGCCGCCAGCCCCAGTGCCGGCAGCGGCCAGAGCAGCGTCCACTCCGAGAGCCACCGCTCCATGACCCGCTCCTGGGTCAGCGGCGTCCACAGGCTGACCCCCAGCAGGCAGATCACCACGGCAACCAGAAGGACCGGCGTCACACGGTAGAGCCACTGCTGCGTAGCGCCCTCGGTCTTCAGAATGCCCCAGGTAGCCCCCAGCAGGGCGTAACCGAGCACCAGCGAAACGGCGGTGAACACGGTAAAGGGCGTCAGCCAGTCGAAGGGACCGCCGACATAGGTGAAACCGTCCACCTGGAAGCCCTGGATGTACGCCCCCACGACAAATCCCTGGGCGGCAGCGGCGAGAATCGAGCCTCCGGCGAACGACCAGTTCCAGAGATAGCGCGAGCGGCTGGCCTTGAACCGGAACTCGAAGGCGACCCCGCGGAAGATCAGGCCGGCGAGCATCAGGAAAACCCCGATGTAGAGCGCCGGCAGAAAGATGGCGTAGACCGCCGGGAAGGCCGCGAGCAGACCGGCGCCACCGAGCACCAGCCAGGTCTCGTTGCCGTCCCAGACCGGAGCGACCGAGTTCATCATGTCGTCCCGTGCGGTCTCGCCCGGGGCAAACGGGTAGAGGATGCCCACGCCCAGGTCGAAGCCGTCGAGCAGGACGTACATGAAGACGCCCAGGCCGATGATGGCGACCCAGATCGCCGTGATATCGATCAGTTCCATGGCGTATTACCTCCCACCGGTCGCGAAATCGGGGTCGTCATCGAAGGAGACGTCGGCCGCGGAGAACGGACGCTTGGCATGCCCGGGCTCATCGATCTTGCCGACGGCTTCGGGGCCCTTACGCACGATCCGGGTGACGTAGTAGACCCCGGCGGTGAAGACCACGGCGTAGACCAGGACGTACCCGATCAGGCTGAACAGGGCCATGCCGCCGGTCAGCGAGGGAGTGAGCCCCTCGGCCAGGGTCATCTCGCCGTAGATCAGCCACGGCGAGCGGCCCACCTCGGTGACGAACCAGCCGGTGAGAACGGCCACGAACGGAAGCGGGATCATCCACTGCAAGGTGGTCAGGAAACGTCGATTCTCCAGGGCCGTACCGCGCCAGCGCAGCCAGGCGCTCCACGCAGCGACGGCGAGCATGAGGAATCCGATCGCGAGCATGATGCGGAACGACCAGAAGACGATACCCACCGGGGGCCGCTCCTCGGCGCTGACCTCCTTGAGTCCGGGCACCTCGCCATCCCACTGGTGGGTCAGGACGAGGCTGGCGGCGTTGGGAATGCCGACGGCGAAGCGATTGGTCTCCTGCTCCGAATCAGGCAGCGCGAAGAGGTAGAACGGGGCGCCGCTGCGGGTCTCCCAGTTGCCCTCCATGGCCGCCACCTTGGTGGGTTGATACTCGAAGGAGTTCAGGCCGTGGAGATCGCCCATGAAGACCTGGGCCGGTGCCGCGGCGAGCAGCACCCAGAGGGTCATCGACAGTGCCTTGCGGTTGGTCTCCACGGCGCGGTTGCGCAGCAGGAAGTAGGCACTGACGCCGGCGACCACGAACCCGGCAGTGAGCAGCGAGGCCAGGGCCATGTGGCCGAAGCGATACCACAGGGAGGGATTGAAGATGGCCTCTGCCCAGGAGGTCACGTGGACGATCCCGTCGCGGAACTCGAAACCGGCCGGGGTCTGCATCCACGAGTTGGCGGAGAGGATCCAGAACGAGGAGATGAATGTGCCGATCGCCACCATGCAGGCCGCGAAGAGGTGAGTACCGCGCGGCACACGGTCCCGGCCGAAGAGCAGGATCCCGAGGAAGACGGCCTCGAGGAAGAAGGCGGTCAGCACCTCGTAGGAGAGGATCGGGCCGAGGAAGTTGGCGGTGGCGAAGGAGAACTCACTCCAGTTGGTGCCGAACTGGAAGGACATCACCAGTCCGGAGACGACGCCCATGCCGAAGACGACGGCGAAGATCTTCGTCCAGAACTCAGACAGGCGTCGGTAAACGGGGCTGTCGGAGCGGTACCAGAGGGCCTCGAGCACCGCAATGTAGGCGGCGAGGCCGATGGTAAAGACGGGGAAGAGGGCGTGGAACGAGACGACGAATGCAAACTGGATCCGCGATAGCAACAGCGGGTCGAGGGCTTCCATGAAGGTTTACCTCCTCTAGGGTGGCGCTACGCTCTCCGCCAGGGCACCCGGCCCATCCATAGACCGGGCGAATAACTCCAGGCTATACGAGAGACTGACACTTTCAACTTCAGCGAAGTGTGCCATGATGCCGCAGCCTGGCGCCATTGATTTGCATCAATGGGCGCTCTCCCAGTTGTCTCCCTGCCCGACCTCCACCTCCAGCGGGACCTGCAGGCGCCCGCCGTCGGCGGCCATCATGATCGCCCGGACCCGCTCCGCTACGGCGTCCAGGTGCGCCTGCGGCACCTCCAGGATTAACTCGTCGTGGACCTGCATCACCAGCCGTGTCTCCGGTTGGTGGGCCCGCAGTTCCGCATCCACATCGATCATCGCCCGCTTGATCAGGTCCGCCGCGGTGCCCTGCATGGGGGCGTTGATCGCCGTGCGCTCCGCGTATTCGCGGCGCTGGCGGTTACGGCTCTCGATCTCCGGTACATGGAGGCGCCGGCCGAAGACCGTCTCCACGTATCCCTGCTCCCGGGCCCGCTCCCGCGTGCGATCCATGAACGCCCGCACCCCCGGATAGCGCTCGAAGTAGCGGTCGATGTAGTGCTGAGCCTCGTCGCGGGGCAGACCCAGCTGCCGGCCAAGCCCCCACGCGGACATCCCGTAGATCAGACCGAAGTTGATCGCCTTGGCCGCACGCCGCTGCTCCGCGTCCGGCTGATCGGCCGCGAAGACCTCGGCGGCGGTGGCGCTGTGGACATCGGCCCCCTCCGCGAAGGCCCGAAGGAGCCCCTCGTCACCGGAGAGGTGCGCCATGATGCGCAGCTCCACCTGGGAGTAGTCCGCTGTCAGCAGGCGATAACCGGGCTCGGCGATGAACGCCTTGCGAATCCGCCGCCCCTCCTGCGTGCGGACCGGGATGTTCTGGAGATTCGGGTCGGAAGAGGAGAGCCGGCCGGTGGCGGCCACTGCCTGGTGATACGAAGTATGCACCCGCCCCGTTTGCGGATGGATCAGCTGCGGGAGCTTGTCGGTGTAGGTGGACTTGAGCTTGGAAAGCCCGCGGTGCTCGAGGATCAGGCGGGGCAGCTCGTGGCCCTGGGCACTGAGCTCCTCCAGGACCGACTCCGCCGTGGAGGGCTGCCCCTTCGGCGTCTTCTGGACCACCGGCAGCCCCATCTGCTCAAAGAGAATGGTCTGGATCTGCTTCGGCGAGCCGAGATTAAAGGCCGCCCCGGCCTCTTCATGGGCAGCCTGCTCGACCTCGGCCATGCGCTCGGCAAGCTCACGGCTCTGAGCGCCGAGCAGCTCCTGATCGATCCGTACACCCTGGCGCTCCATGCGCGAAAGCACCGGCAGCAGGGGCATCTCCAGCTCATGAAAGACCGTCAGCAGGCTGCGATCCGCCTCGAGCCGGGGGTAGAGGTGGCAATGCAGGCGCAGGGTGATGTCGGCATCCTCGGCGGCGTAGTGGGCCGCCTGCTCCACATCGACCTCGGCAAATGGCTTCTGCTTGGCGCCCTTGCCGCAGAGCTGCTCGTAGCTCGTCGGTTCGATGCCCAAGTACTTGGCCGCCAGCGAATCCATGTCGTGACGGGTCGCCGTGGAATCGAGGACGTAGGACTCGAGCATGCTGTCGTAGTCAACGCCGCCGAGCTCGACCCCGTAACGGGCCAGCACGCTCATGTCGTACTTGAGGTTCTGGCCGACCTTGCTGGGCTGCGGCGCCTCAAGGAGCAGTCGCAGGCGTTCCAGCACCTCATGCCGATCCAGCTGCGGATCCGACCCCGGGCCGGAGTGGGCCAGCGGCACATAGGCGGCTGCGCCCGGCTGGTCTGCGAAGGAAAGACCAACGATGGCCGCGTCCATGTAGTTGAGGCTGTCGGTCTCCAGATCGAAGGCGAAGGCCTCGCTGGCGCCGAGTCGCTCCAGCCAGCGCTCCAGAGCCGCCGCGTCGCGGACGATCTCGTAAGCACTGGAATCGGCGCCGCGGCGCGCCGGGGCCGTATCACTCCCCGATGCGGCCGCCTCTCCGGCGTTGAGTTCGGCGAGGAATCGGCGCAGATCGTAGCGCTGGTAGAGGCTGCGCAGCGCCTCCACATCCGGCTCCTGACGCTGCAGGGCGTCAGGCTCGATCTCCAGGTCCAGGTCGCAGCGGATGGTGGCCAGATCCCGCGACAGAGGCAGGCTCTCCAGGTGCTCGCGCAGGCTCTCGCCGACTTTGCCCCGTATCTCATCGGCGTGGGCGCGCAGGGTTTCCAGATCCCCGTACTGGTTGAGCCACTTGGCTGCGGTCTTCGGGCCCACCTTCGGGACCCCGGGGATGTTGTCCGAGGTATCGCCGACGAGCGCCAGGTAATCGCGGATCGCCCCCGGACCGACACCGAACTTCTCCTCCACGCCGGCTACGTCGAGGCGGGTCCCGCTCATGGTATTGAGCAGCGTCACTCGCTCGTTGACGAGCTGCGCCATATCCTTGTCCATGGTGGAGATCACCACCGGCCCCGGGGCACGTCGGGCGAGGGTCCCGATGACGTCGTCGGCTTCGACCCCCTCGATCTCCAGCACGGGGACACCCAGGGCAGCAATGATCGCCTTGAGCGGCTCGCGTTGCTGGCGCAGCTCTTCCGGCATGGGCGGACGATGGGCTTTGTAGGCATCGAAGAGATCGTCGCGGAATGTACGGCCAGGGGCATCGAAGACCACCGCGAATGCCGCCTCCGGTTCGTCGGCGAGCAGCTTGTGGACCATGTTGACGACACCGTAGAGCGCCCCGGTGGGCTCGCCGTCGGCATTGGTCAGCGCGGGCAGGGCGTAATACGCGCGATAGAGGTACGAGGACCCATCGACGAGAATAAGGCGACGATCCCGTTCGCTCATGCAGGCACTCTCTCGGTTGACGCGGTGATTGAGACCGGTCGATGATGCGCCGGTCGGCTAGTCAGCTATGGTAAAGGCCTTGGGCCGTCGCCACGATGCCCGTCGCAGAGATCGGAGCCGTATGGATCCCAAAGACCCCTTCTCGCAGCAGGAACGCATCCCGCTCAATGGCGCCACACTGACGCGGGAGTCCTGGAAGATCTTTCAGATCATGGCAGAATTCGTGGAGGGGTTTGAGCGCCTCTCCTCGATCAAGCCCTCAGTTAGCGTCTTCGGCTCGGCACGGGTGGCGCCGGACCACCCCTACTACCAGCTTGCCGAAGAAGTGGCCCGGGCGCTTTCCGACGCCGGGTTCTCGGTGGTCAGCGGCGGCGGACCCGGCATCATGGAGGCGGCGAACAAAGGCGCCCAGGCAGGCAAGTCGCCGAGCATCGGGTTGAACATTCAACTGCCCCGGGAGCAGGATGCGAATCCCTACCAGGATATCGCCCTGCACTTCCGGCATTTCTTCTCGCGGAAGGTGATGTTCGTCAAGTACGCCTCGGCGTACGTCGTGCTTCCGGGCGGCTTCGGGACCCTCGATGAACTCGCCGAGATCCTCACGCTGGTCCAGACCGGCAAGACGCCCCGCATCCCGATCCTGCTGGTCCACGAGCCGTTCTGGGCAAAGCTGATCGATTGGTTCCAGGAGCGGCTGGTGGCGGAGGAAGCCATCGATCCAGAGGATATGGACCTCTTCCAGGTGGTGAACACGCCGGACGAGGTGGTGGCGGCGATCTTCGACCACTACGAAGACCGCGGCTTCCAGCCCTCGCGACAAGAGCGGGAGATTCTGCTCGATCTTTAGGCGCGGGCCAGGGCGTCAACCGGGGCTCGGGGCGAGCCCCGCGCGGCCGGCAATCAACCACTTGGTGCCTGCCTCGTCAAAGCGCACCTGCAACCGGGCGTTGGGACCGCTCCCCTCGCAACTGAGCAGCACTCCGGTACCGAAACGCGGGTGCTCCACGCGGGAGCCGATACTCAACCCCTCCGGCGGCTCATCGCTCGGCCGCCCGGAACCTGCATCACTGCGCGGCTCCGAGGCCTGTCCCGGCCGGCGCACGGAGATGCGCGGGCGCAATTCTTCCAGGGCTTCCGGGGGGATTTCGCGCAGAAAACGGGAAGGCCGGGCGAGCTGATCGACGCCGTGGATTCGGCGCTTTTCGGCGTGGGTCACAAGCAGGCGCTGCCGTGCCCGGGTCATGCCGACATAGCACAACCGCCGCTCCTCCTCGAGCCGCGACGGATCTTCCGCCGACATCCGGTGCGGGAACAGCCCCTCCTCAAGACCGACCAGGAAGACCACCGGGAACTCCAGCCCCTTGGCCGAATGCAGGGTCATCAACTGTACGCAGCGCTCCCAGTCGTCCGCCTGGCCCTCGCCGGCTTCCAGGGCTGCATGGGTGAGGAATGCCGCCATGGGGTCCATGCCGTCCTCGGCGGCGGCGTCGTGCTGCGCGAAGGTCCGCGCAGCCGTGACCAGCTCGTCGAGGTTCTCCAGCCGCGCCTCATCGCGTTCGTGGTGGCTGCGCAGGCCGGTAGTGGCAATCACCGCCTCCACCTGCTCGTGCAGGGGCCTGCCGGCTACCGCCTGCTCCAGCTCATCAATCCGCTCGAGGAACTGGCCGAGAGCGTTCCGGGCACGGGCGGCCAGGGCACGGCCACTGACCAACTCGCGCGCGGCCCGCCACAGGCTGACATCGGCCTCGCGTGCCGCATAGCGGATCCCGTCCACGGTCTTGGCGCCAATTCCACGCGGCGGCGTGTTGACCACGCGCTCGAAGCTGGCGTCGTCGTGCCGGTTGCTGATCAGGCGCAGGTAGGCGAGCGCGTCCTTGACCTCGGCGCGCTCGAAAAAGCGCAGGCCGCCGTAGACGCGGTACGGCAGGCGCGCCGCCAGCAGTGCCTCTTCCAGGGCGCGGGACTGAGCGTTGGAGCGGTAGAGGATGGCGAAGTCCCCGTAGCCGTACCCGCCCTCATCGACCAGAGCCTGGATCCGGTCTGTTACCCAGCGCGCCTCGTCCACCTCGTTGAAGGCCGCGTAGAGGGTAATCGGCTCACCGCGTTGGCCGTCGGTCCACAGGCGCTTGCCGAGGCGCCCGCTGTTGTACTCGATGAGGCGGTTGGCGGCATCGAGGATGGTGCTCGTGGAGCGATAGTTCTGCTCCAGGCGAACGACCTGGCAGCCGTCCATTTCCCGGCGGAAGGCGTCGAGGTTCTCCACACGAGCGCCACGCCAGCCGTAGATCGACTGGTCGTCATCGCCGACGACGAAGAGTTCCGCCTCGCTGCCCGCGACCTGCTTGAGCCAGCGGTACTGGAGGGCGTTGGTGTCCTGGAACTCATCCACCAGGATGTGGGCGAAACGCCTGCGGTAGTGGCCAAGCAGTTCCGGGTCGTCACGGAGCAATTCGTAGGAGCGCAGCAGTAACTCGGCGAAGTCCACCAGACCGCCGCGCTGACAGGCCTGCTCGTACTCTTCGTAGATGGCGAGCAGTTCGTCCTGGTAGGCGCCGCCGGAGTCGTTGATGTCACCGGGACGAACGCCCTCCTCCTTTTGGCCGGCGATGAACCCGCGGACCTGGCGCGGCGGAAACCGTTTCTCGTCATTGCCCCGCGCCCGCAGAATGCGCTTGACCTGTCGCAGCTGGTCGTCGGCATCGAGAATCTGGAAGCCTTCCGGAAGTCCGGCGCGCTGGGCGTGCTGGCGCAGGAGACGGTGGGCGATGCCGTGGAAGGTGCCGACCCACATGCCGGCGGTGGCGATGCCAAGGAGCTCGCCGATCCGGCCGCGCATCTCCCCCGCAGCCTTGTTGGTGAAGGTCACCGCCAGGATGGCGAACGGCGATGCCCCGAGAGCCTGCACCAGATAGGCGGCGCGCCGGGTCAGCACCCGCGTCTTGCCGGAGCCGGCGCCGGCGAGGACGAGGGCGCGCCCCGGCGGAAGGCATACGGCCTCACGCTGCCCTTCGTTCAGGTCCGCAATCAGGGTGTCGGGATCCATATCAAACCGTGGGTAGTGTCTGCGTCGGTTCCGCGAGCACCTCGGCCTCCTGCATGGCCGCGGCCAGCTCGCGGAACGTAGCCTCCCGCGCGGAGCCCGTGCGCCAGTAGAGACCAAGATCCCGGTAGGGGGCGGGGTCTGCAAAGGGCCGCAGCGCCACTGCGGTGCGGTCCGGTCCTCGTCGGGAGGCAGCCGCGGCCAGGGCCGGAAGCAACGTCACTCCCACGCCGGCGGCCACCATCTGACGCAGCGTCTCGAGGCTGGTCGCCCGAAACTGCGCGGCCTCGCCCACGTCGGCCTGACGGCAGAGATCGAGGGCCTGATCCCGCATGCAGTGCCCCTCTTCAAGGAGCATCAGCTCGGTCTGGCGGAGGTCGTCCACCTCGACCGGCCAGTCCTGATCCATAGCGTGCCCGGTTGGGACCGCCAGGTAGAACGGCTCACGGCAGAGCGGCTCCATGGCCAGATCCTCACCGGTCACGGGGGCGGCAAGGATCGCACCATCCAGGGTACCCGCCCGCAGCTGGTCGAGAAGCCGTTGGGTGAGATCTTCACGCAGGCGCAGGCGCAGCCGCGGGTAGCGGTTGGCCAGGTCGGGGATGACATGCGGCAGCAGGTACGGTCCGACGGTCGGGATGACGCCCAGACGCAGATCGCCGGTCATCGGCTCCGCCTGCGCGCGGGCGGTTTCGACCATGTCGTCCACCGCAGCAAGGATGGTGCGCGCCCTTTCCGCAAGGACCTCGCCGAGCGGCGTCAGGAGCACACGGCGACGGTTGCGCTCGACCAGCTGGACCTCGAGGTAGTCCTCGAGCTTTTTCAGCTGCGTGGAGAGGGTGGGCTGGCTGACGTAACACGCGCGCGCCGCACGGCCGAAGTGCCGGTGCTCGGCCACAGCGACCAGGTAACGTAGGTCGCGGAGATTCATACGAGGGACCCTATCATTCGACCGTGACCGACTTCGCCAGATTGCGCGGCTTGTCGACGTCGGTTCCGCGGAGTACGGCTACGTGGTAGGCGAGCAGCTGCAGCGGGATGGTGTGAATGATCGGCGAGATCGGCTCGGGGGCCGAAGGAACCGGCAGTACGTGAAAACCATTGCCGGGACGCAGGGCGGCTGCATCGTCGGCAAAGACAAAAAGCCGGCCTCCGCGGGCGCGCACCTCCTGCAGATTGGAGTGGAGCTTCTCGAGCAGATCGTCCCGTGGAGCGACCGCCACCACCGGCATGGCGTCATCGACCAGGGCGAGAGGCCCGTGTTTGAGTTCCCCGGCCGGGTACGCCTCAGCGTGGATGTAGGAGATCTCCTTGAGCTTGAGGGAACCTTCCAGCGCTACCGGGTAGTGGGCGCCGCGGCCCAGGAAGAGCGCATGGGCGCGATCGACGAACTGCTCGGCCAGCTCCGCCACCTGGGGCTCCACGGCCAGGGCACGCTCAAGCGCACCGGGCAGGGTGATTGCCGCATCCATGAGCTCACGCTCCGCCTGCGGACGGCCTCGACGGCGGGCGAAGGCAGCGACCAGCAGCAGCAAGGCGGTGAGCTGGGTGGTGAACGCCTTGGTCGAGGCCACACCGATCTCGGGTCCAGCGCGGGTCAGCAGGGTCAGGTCCGCTTCGCGGACCAGCGAACTCTCCGGAACGTTGCAAATAGCCAGTGCGCCGGTGTAGCCGAGCCGCCGCGACTCACGCAGCGCAGCAAGTACGTCCGCCGTCTCACCCGACTGGGAGATGAAGACGACCAGCGTCCCCGGCGAGACGGCGTGGGCGCGGTAGCGGTACTCGCTCGCCACCTCGACCTCACAGGGTAGCCCGGCGTAGGCCTCGGCCCAGTAACGCGCAATCAGCCCTGCATGGTACGACGTGCCGCAGGCGACAATCTGAAGCCGCTCAGCCCTGTCGAGGAGCTCCGCCGCCCCGTGTCCCAGAGCGGCCTCGAGGACCCGGCCGTCGGCATGGCGGCCCTCCAGCGTCTCGGAGACGGCGCTCGGCTGCTCGTGGATCTCCTTGAGCATGAAGTGGCGATAGCCCCCACGCTCCACCGACTCGGCACTGAGCTCGCTCGTCTTGATCGGGCGCTCCACCGGGCGGCCATCGGCATCGTAGACGCGCAGATGGTCCCGGCCCAGATCCACGACATCGCCGTCCTCGAGGAAGATGAACTGCCGGGTTACCGGCAACAGCGCGGCGACATCGGAGGCTACGAAGTGCTCCCCGATGCCCACCCCGACGACCAGTGGACTGCCGCGCCGACAAGCAATCAGGCGATTCGGCTCCCGGGCGGAGATCACGGCGAAGGCGTAGGCGCCCTCCAGCTCTCCGAGGCTGTCGGTGACGGCTTCCAGCAGGTCTCGTCCAGCGCTGTGGCGCTGCTGGATCAGGGAGACTGCGACCTCGGTATCCGTCTCGGAGTGGAACTGATAGCCCTCGGCCCGCAGGCGCTCTCGCAGGCGCTCATGATTCTCGATGATGCCGTTGTGAACCAGCGCCACCTCGCCCCCGGCGGTGTGCGGGTGGGCGTTGGCATCGTTGGGAACACCGTGGGTGGCCCAGCGCGTGTGGGCGATGCCGGTGCCGCCACGGGGCGTGCGGCCCTCGAGTGCGGCGGCCAGGTCGTCCACCCGGCCAGTGACCCGCGTCCGGACCAGGGAGGCCTCCGGCTCGATTAGCGCAATGCCGGCGGAGTCATAGCCGCGGTACTCCAGTCGGCGAAGGCCTTCCAGGAGGATCGGAGCGACATCTCTTTGCGCACAGGCCCCAACGATTCCGCACATGTCAGCGGATCCAGATCCCTTGCTCGTTGGGCACGAGCAGCACCGAGCAGGGGCAGTTGCGACAGACCTGCTGTGCCGTGCTGCCGAGCGCGAGGTCGCGCCCCGGCCCGTCGCCGCGCTTGCCCACAATGGCCAGGCTCGCGCGCTCTTTCTCGGCGACGTTGCGGATCGTTCGCGACGGGGTGCCGGTCTCCAGGCGCGTGGTGACCTGGATACCGCGGGACTCGGCCTGGCCGGCGAGCCGCTGCAGCTGCTGCTGCCCCTCGGCGCGGTGGTCTTCGTCGGTAACGTGGAGGATCGTCAGGTGACCGACCTGCTCACCGATATCCAGCGCCAGGGCCTGGGCAGCGGCCGCCTTCCCGGAGAAGTCCGTGGCGAAGAGGGGCTGACTGAAGACCTCGCCGTGGCCCACGGTGTTGGGATCCGGGTCGATCCGCTCCATGAGCACCGGCAGCGCCGTCTGGCGGGCGAGTTCAAGGACCGTGGAGCCATGGTAGAACTCCCGGAGCAAGCCTTCGCCGCGGGATCCGAGGAGGATCAGCTGGGCACCGTAGCCGCGGCCGATCTTGGCCAGCTCCGGCGCCGGAAAGCCGACCGGCTGCTGGATATCGACGCGAAAGCCGGCAGCCTGCAGGTCGGACTGCTTTTGCTGCAGCCGGCGGCGGGCCTCTGCGCGGTGGGACTCGCTAAGGTCGTCCGGGTCATCGATGCGGAGCACATCGACGAGCGTAAACTCCTTGGCGCCGACACGCTGGAGCTCCGACAGGGCATCGAGCAGCGGCTGGTACGGGGACTCGAAATGGACCGCGACAACTGTATGGTCAAACATGGTCTCTCCTTATTCCTGAGCGCCGCCACCGGCCGGCTTGTCCTCGCTATCTTCCGGAGCCGGGCTCGCGGGCGTCAACCCGGGCCGTTGCCAGCCCTGAATGGTCCTCGCTCGGCACCGGCCCACCGTCAGCGCGTCGGGCGGGGCCTCCGAGGTTACCGTCGTCCCGGCACCCACGGTTGCACGGTCGCCGATCACTACGGGTGCCACCAACTGGCTGCCGGAACCGATAAAGGCATCGGCCCCAATGCGCGTACGGTGCTTGCGCGCACCATCGTAGTTGCAGGTGATTGTACCGGCCCCGAGGTTGGCACGGGGACCGACCTCGGCGTCGCCGACATAGCTGAGGTGATTCGCCTTGGCGCCGGGGCCAAGGGTCGCTGCCTTCATCTCGACGAAGTTCCCCACACGGGCGCCCTCCTCCAGGCAGCTTCCGGGACGCAGGTGAGCGAACGGACCGACCTCGGCTTCCGGCCCGACCCGCGCGTCCTCAATGACACTATAGGGGGCAATTCGGGCGCCGGACTCCACCTTGGCATCGCGGAGCACGACCCCGGTCCCGACGGTCACGTTGTCGCCGAGCTCCACGCTGCCTTCAAAGAGGCAGTCGGCATCCACCTGGCAATCGATCCCGTGGTTCAGGGTTCCGCGCAGGGTGAAACGCTCCGGGACGACGAGGTGCAGGCCCGCCCGCAGGAGTCGGCGGGCGCAGCGGGCCTGGTAGTGTCGCTCTACCTCGGTCAGCTGGACGAGGTCATTGACCCCCAGCGCTTCCGTCGCATCCGCCAACGGCTCGGCATGGACCGCCATGCCCTCGTTGCGGGCGGCCGTCACGGCGTCGGTGAGGTAGTACTCGCCCTGGGCATTCTCTGCCGAGAGTTGTGCCATCCAGCGGCGCAGGGAATCGGCCGGCGCCGCGAGCAGGCCCGTGTTGATCTCGTCGATGGCGCGCTGCCGCGCGGTTGCGTCCTTCTCTTCGACGATCGCTGCCACCTGCCCCGAGCTGTCCCGCACGATACGTCCATAGCCCTGCGGCTCCGCCACGCGGGCGGTGAGCAGGGATACGCCTTCAGCGTCCAGCAACGGCTGCAGGCCTTCGGGCTCAATCAGCGGGACATCGCCGTAGAGGACCAGTACGCGGTGATCGTCGGGGACTTCGGGCAGGGCGCAGGCAACCGCATGCCCGGTGCCGAGCTGCTGCGGCTGCTCCACCCAGCGGACGGGGTAGGCCTGGTGGGCGGCACGTACCTGCTCGCCACCGTGGCCTTGCACGACGACGATCTGGTCCGGCCTGAGCCGGCACGCCGTATCGAGGACGTGTCCGAGAAGCGGTCGTCCAGCCAGGTTCTGCAGGACCTTGGGACGGTTCGAGCGCATGCGGGTCCCTTTGCCCGCAGCCAGCACGACCACGGATATCGGTACCCGCATGGCCTACACCCTCCTGGTCAGCGCTTCGCCCGCTTGCGCAGGCTCTCCAATGCGCGCAGTTGCGCCATAGCCTCGGCCAGCTCCGCCTGGACCGAGCCGTAATCGACCTCATCCTTTTGTTCGCGGAGCTTCTCCTCAGCCCGGCGCTTGGCCTCCAGCGCCGCCGCCTCGTCGATGTCGCGGGCGCGAACGGCGGTATCGGCAAGCACCGTCACCTTGTGCGGCTGCACCTCGAGCAGACCGCCGGATGCATAGAAGAAGAACTCCTCGCCGCCCTCTTCGGCGATGCGCAGTTCACCCGGGCGCAAGCGCGTCAGCAGGGGCGCGTGGCGAGGCGTGATACCGACGTCACCCTCCTCCGCAGGGGCTACCACCATGGTGGCCGCCCCGGAGTAGAGCTGTTCCTCGGCGCTGACAATATCGACTTGGAGCGTGCTCATGGCACCCCGCCCTTAAAGGTTCTTCGCCTTCTCGGCGGCCTCTTCGACGGTACCAACCATGTAGAACGCCTGCTCCGGCAGGTGGTCGTACTCGCCATCGAGGATCGCCTTGAAGGAGGCAATGGTGTCCTTCAGCGGGACGTACTTGCCGGGCATCCCGGTAAAGACCTCCGCCACGAAGAAGGGCTGGGAGAGGAACCGCTGGATCTTGCGCGCCCGGGAGACGGTGAGCTTGTCGTCCTCGGACAGCTCGTCCATGCCCAGGATCGCGATAATGTCCTTGAGCTCCTTGTAGCGCTGCAGCACGCCCTCTACGCCGCGGGCCACATCGTAGTGCTCCTGACCAATGACCAGCGGGTCCAGCTGCCGCGACGTGGAGTCGAGCGGATCCACCGCCGGGTAGATGCCAAGCTCGGCGATTTGCCGGGAGAGCACCACCGTGGCGTCCAGGTGCGCGAACGTCGTCGCCGGAGACGGGTCGGTGAGGTCGTCAGCCGGGACATAGACGGCCTGCACGGAGGTGATCGAGCCGGTCTTCGTGGACGTGATCCGCTCCTGCAGCTTACCCATTTCCTCAGCGAGGGTCGGCTGATAACCGACAGCGGACGGCATGCGGCCGAGAAGCGCGGAGACCTCCTGACCGGCGAGGGTGTAACGGTAGATGTTGTCGATGAACATCAGGACGTCACGGCCCTCGTCGCGGAAGTACTCGGCCATGGTCAGGCCGGTCAGGGCGACGCGGAGGCGGTTACCCGGCGGCTCGTTCATCTGACCGTAAACCAGCGAGACCTTGTCGAGGACGTCGGAGTCCTTCATCTCGTGATAGAAGTCGTTGCCCTCGCGAGTCCGCTCGCCGACGCCGGCAAAGACGGAGTAGCCGGAGTGCTCGATGGCGATGTTGCGGATCAGCTCCATCATGTTGACGGTCTTGCCGACACCGGCGCCACCGAACAGGCCGACCTTGCCGCCCTTGGCGAAGGGGCAGAGCAGGTCGATGACCTTGATACCGGTCTCGAGCAATTCCTGTCCACCGGACTGGTCCTCATAGGAGGGCGCCTTACGGTGGATGGGCCAATGCTCCTCGGTCTTGACCTCACCGGCCTCGTCCACTGGCTCACCAAGGACGTCCATGATGCGGCCCAGGGTCCCCTGGCCGACCGGCACGGAGATCGGATGGCCCGTGTTGCTCACCTTCTCCGAGCGCTTCAGGCCGTCAGAAGACCCCATGGCGATCGTGCGCACGACGCCATCGCCCAGCTGCTGCTGGACCTCAAGGGTCAGGCCCCGCTCATCGACCACGAGGGCGTGGTGGATCTTCGGTACTTGGTCGCGCGGGAACTCCACGTCGACCACCGCACCAATCACCTGAACGATCTTTCCAGCGCTCATTCGGATCCCCTCAAATAGCTTCCCGCAGGCTCTTCGCCTACACGTGATTAAAGATTCGGTTTTACCCGGAGACGGCCTCGGCGCCAGAGACGATTTCCGTCAGCTCCTGCGTGATCGCCGCCTGGCGCGCCTTGTTGTACGTAATCTGAAGATCGTCGATGATCTGGCCAGCGTTATCCGAGGCGCTCTTCATGGCGATCATGCGCGCCGCCATCTCGCACGCAATGTTCTCGACCACCCCCTGATAGACCTGGGACTCGACGTAGCGCCGGAGCACGTCATCGAGCAGCGATGCTGCATCCGGCTCGTAGATGTAGTCCCAGTTATCCAGCATCTCCTCCTCTTCCACCGGCTCGACCGGGATGAGACGCTGGACCGTGGGCTGCTGGGTCATCGTGTTGATGAACCGGTTGCTGACCAGGTTCAGGCGGTCGATCTCCCCATCGACGTAGGCGTCGAGGAGCACCTTCACCGGACCGATCATCTGCTCCAGCTCGGGCCGGTCCCCGAGATCGCGAACCTCCGCCGGGATCTCAACGCCGGTCCGCTCAAAGAAGCCGATGCCCTTGGCACCGAAGGGGACGACCCGTGCGGAGACACCCTGCTCCTGCCAGGACTGCAGATCCTGAATCGCGGCCTTGAAGAGGTTCACGTTCAGGCCGCCACACAGCCCGCGGTCGGTGGAGACGACGATGTAACCAACACGCTTCACCGACTCCCGCTCCTCCAGGAAAGGGTGGCGGTAGTCGGGGTTCGCGCTGGCCAGGTGGCCGATCGCCTGCCGGATCTTCTCGGCGTAGGGGCGCGTCGCCTCCATGCGCTCCTGGGCACGGCGCATCTTGGAGGCGGCCACCATCTCCATTGCGCTGGTGATCTTCTGCGTATTCTGAACGCTCTTGATCTTCGTCTTGACTTCTTTGGCACCGGCCATGCCGTCACCTATGGGTCGAGAAAGGGGGCGAGCTGGGGCGTTGGCGCCCCAGCCGGCGCAGTCTTACCAGGTACGGTTCTTCTTGAACGCGTCCATCGCCTTCTGCATCTCGGCGTGGATCTCGTCGTTGTAGTCACCGGTATCCGTGATGCGCTTGAGCAGCTCGGCGTGCTCGGCGCGCAGATACTCGAGAAGCGCCTTCTCGAAGCGGACGACCTGATCGATCTCAACGTCATCCACGTAGCCCTCGTTACCGGCAAAGAGCACGAAGGCCATCTCGCCGACACTCAGCGGCTGGTACTGCGTCTGCTTCATCAGCTCCATGGTCCGCTGACCGCGCTCGAGCTGCTGGCGCGTAGCATCGTCGAGATCGGAGGCGAACTGCGAAAACGCCGCCAGCTCACGATACTGAGCCAGGGCCAGGCGGACACCGCCGCCGAGCTTTTTGATGATCTTCGTCTGCGCGGAGCCACCGACCCGGGAGACAGAAAGCCCCGCGTTGATGGCCGGACGGATGCCGGAGTTGAACAGGTCCGTCTCCAGGTAGATCTGGCCGTCGGTGATCGAGATCACGTTGGTCGGCACGAAGGCGGAAACGTCGCCGGCCTGGGTCTCGATGATCGGCAGCGCCGTCAGCGACCCGGTCTGGCCCTTGACTTCGCCGTTGGTGCGGCGCTCGACCTCCTCGGCATTGATCCGCGCTGCGCGCTCAAGCAACCGGGAGTGGAGGTAAAAGACATCGCCGGGGTAGGCCTCGCGGCCCGGCGGGCGACGCAGGAGCAGCGACACCTGCCGGTAGGCCCAGGCCTGCTTGGTCAGGTCGTCGTAGATGATCAGCGCGTCCTGGCCGCGGTCGCGGAAGTACTCGCCCATGGCGCAGCCGGCATAGGCGCTGATGTACTGCATCGCCGCCGAGTCGGCTGCCGGGGCCGAGACCACGATGGTGTTGTCCATCGCGCCGTGCTCTTCGAGCTTGCGGACCACGTTGGCGACCGTCGAATTCTTCTGGCCGATCGCCACGTAGATGCACTTAATGCCGCTGTTCTTCTGGTTGATGATCGTATCGACGGCCACCGCGGTTTTGCCGGTCTGGCGGTCGCCGATGATCAGCTCACGCTGGCCGCGGCCGATCGGCACCATGGAGTCGATCGCCTTCAGCCCGGTCTGCACGGGCTGATCCACGCCCTCGCGCGAGATCACGCCTGGGGCGACTTTCTCGATGGGCTCGGTGGTCTCGGTCTTGATCGGGCCCTTGCCGTCGGCCGGGTGCCCCAGGGCGTCCACGACGCGGCCGAGCATGGCCTCGCCCACCGGCACCTCCAGAATGCGCCCGGTGCACTTGACCGTATCCCCCTCCGAGATGTGCTCGTACTCACCGAGGAGGACAGCGCCCACGGAGTCGCGCTCCAGGTTGAGGGCCATGCCGTAGGTCTCGCCGGGGAACTCGAGCATCTCGCCGAACATGACGTCCGCCAGCCCGTGGATGCGGCAGATGCCATCGCCGACACTGACCACGGTGCCTTCGTTGCGCGCCTCAGCGGTCGCGTCGAAATTCTCGATGCGACGCTTGATAAGCTCGCTGATCTCCGATGGATTGAGTTGCATCGTCCTACCTCGTCAATGAACCAGTGCACTCGAGAGGCGGTCCAGCTGGCCGCGCACCGAGCCGTCGATGGTGGTGTCGCCGGCGCGGATGACCGCGCCCCCGATGAGCGACTCGTCGACCCGCGTCTGCAGCCGCACGTCCCGGCCGAGCCGCTTGCGCAGGGCCTCGGCGAGCCGGTCTTGCTGGGCCTGCTCAAGCTCCTGCGCCGCGAGCACTTCGACCTCGACGACGCCTTCCGCCTCGGCGCGAAGCTGCTCGTAGAGCCGGGCAATCTCCGGAGCGAGCTGAAGACGCCGGTTATCCGCCAGAAGGCGAACCAGGTTGCGCCCCGGCTCGCCGAGATCCCCCGCCGCCTCCAGCACGATGTCGCTGAGCTGCTCCGCGGAGACGCTCGGATGGCTAAGCAGGCTGTGTAGCTGCGGTACCTGCACCACCTCGGCAATGCGGGCGAGCCGTTCCGACCAGGCCTGGCGCTCGCTCGCATTGTCGCCGGCCATCTCGAAGACGGCGCGTGCGTACGGTCGGGCCAGTGTGCTGCGCTCGGCCATGACGCCTCCCTACAGTTGTGTCGCCAGGTCGTCGATCAGATCCTTGTGCGCCTTGGCATCGACCTCGCGCTTGAGGATCCGGCTGCTGGCCTGGATGGCGACACTGGAGACCTCCTTGCGCAGATCCTCGCGGGCACGC
Organism: Ectothiorhodospiraceae bacterium; assembly: GCA_003552625.1. Taxonomy (GTDB): domain Bacteria; phylum Pseudomonadota; class Gammaproteobacteria; order Nitrococcales; family Halorhodospiraceae; genus Halorhodospira. The sequence continues at coordinate 18,486 of PUNM01000041.1, read as the reverse complement.
TGGATCTCCTGATCGATCTCCTCACGCGCGGCCGCCAGGATCCGGTCGGCCTCCGAGCGGGCCTCGGCGCGGGCCTCCTCGATCATCTCCTGCTGGCGCTTGTTCGCCTGGTTGATGATCTGGCTGGCCTGCTCACGTGCATCCTTGAGCATGGCCTCGACCTCGGACTGCGCCTTGTCCAGCTCCTGCTTGCCGCGCTCACCGGCAGCAAGGCCGTCAGCGATCTGCTTCTGGCGGTCGGCGAGCGCCTGCTGGATCGGCGGCCAGACGAATTTCATGGTGAACCAGACGAACAGCGCGAAGCTGATCATCGGGCCCCAGAATGTGGCACCAAAATTCACGGTTTCACCTCCGGTCGAGCTGGCGGCAGGGCGCCGGCGGCATTACGCGCCGGCGGCGGCCTCCACGGCACCCAGGAAGGGGTTGGCAAAGGTGAAGAAGAGCGCGATACCCACGCCGATCATCGACACGGCGTCGAGCAGACCAGCGACCAGGAACATGCGAACCTGGAGCATCGGCGCCATCTCGGGCTGGCGGGCAACGCCCTCGAGGAACTTCCCACCGAGAAGGCCGAAGCCGATGGCGGTGCCGATAGCGCCGGCGCCGATCAGAATACCGACGGTCAGAGCGGTGATCCCCTGGACATCTGCAATGAGGGCTGCGAGTTCCATTAGTTCCTCCCGGTTCTCAGGATCAAGTCAAAAAAAGTTTGCGAGTTAGTGATTCTCGTACGCCATGGCCAGGTAGACCACGGTGAGCATCATGAAGATGAAGGCCTGCAGCGGCACGACCAAGATGTGGAAGATTGCCCAGGGGGTGCCGAGCACCCACTGGATCCACCACGGCAGCAGGGAGATCAGGATGAAGATCAGCTCCGCTGCGTAGAGGTTCCCGAACAGTCGCAGGGACAGGGAGATCGGCTTGGCGATGAGCTCCACGAAGTTGAGCACGAGATTGAACGGGAGCAGCCAGATGCCGAACGGATGGGTCAGGAACTCCTTGATGAACCCACCGGCACCTTTACCCATCAGGCTGTAGATGATGATGAGCGCAAAGACGCTTAAAGAGAGCCCGAAGGTAAAGTTCAGGTCGACGCTGGGCAGAACCTTCCAGTAGGGCACGCCTACGGCGGTCATGATGCTGGGCACCATGTCGATCGGCACCAGGTCCATAAGGTTGGACAGGAAGACCCAGCAGAAGATGGTCAGCGCCAGCGGGGCAATCACCCGGCTCTTGGCGTGGAAGGTCTCTTTGACCGTCTTCTCAATGAACTCGATGATCGCTTCGACGAAATTCTGCAGACCGCCCGGAACCCCCGGGGTCGCACGACGGGCGGCGAGCCAGAAGACGTAGCAGAACAGGGCACCCAGACCGAAGGACATGATCACGGTGTCCAGGTGCAGCGTCCAGAAGCCGGTGGCACTCGAATCGATCGTGCCCTCGGTCAGATCCAGGCGCAGGTTGGTTAAGTGGTGCTGAATGTAGTCTGTCGCGTCGAACTCGCTGTCGGCGCTCATGGCAAACTCTGCTCCCCGATTTGGTACCGCGCGGGTGCGTCAGGTACGGAGGGCCCCCAGGAAAAAGAACCAGTAGGCACAAAGGGCGGCTGCGTACGTTGTGATCAGCGGCAGGAAGTGCCCACCGAACCACCGGAGCGCGATAATAAACAGCGCCGCCGTGAGAATCAACTTCACCGCCTCCCCGACGTAGAAGGCACGCAGGACCGCGCGCGGCGCGGTGCCTGGCGGCTTCGAAAAGACCTTTGCGGCGAAGTAGGCCGAGGGCAGCACCGCGATCGCTGCTCCTGCGCCGGCGGCCGCGGCCGACCATGGCCCTTGCAGGAGCCACAGTCCTGCGGCGAGCAGGCCGATACCGGCTTGCGCAACCAGCAGACGAAGGACGATGCGCACGGCGGGGGCGCGGCTGCGCCAGACCCCCTGCGGCTCAAAGTCCTTATTCAGAGCTTCGCTGTCGTGCACCCTTGGGCGCCCTTCTCAGACTCGCAAGCGCGGCAGTGTAGACGTGGCTGATACACAGGGTCAAATGAAGAAACAACGGTTATTGGATGCGGCCGAGAATCCCATCGAGCTCCTCCAGGCTGTTGTAGCGGATCACGAGTTTCCCCTTGCCGCGGCGCCGGCTGTGTTGGATATCGACCGGCGCACCGAGGCGATCGGCGAGGGTCTCGCGCAGGCGCTCGACGTCCGGGTCCTTGGCGGCGGGCTCGTCATCACCGCGACCGTTACCCGCCTCGCGCTCGCGCTCGGCCTGGGCCTGTTGCTGGAATCGTTGAACGAGCGTCTCAGTCTGCCGAACCGTCAGTGCGTTACGCACGACCTCGGCAGCAGCTTCGCTCTGTGTGCCACCACTGAGCCCGGCCAGGGCCTTGGCATGCCCGGCTTCGAGCAGACCGTCGCGGACGTAGCGCTGGACGTCCTCATTGAGCTCGAGCAGGCGCAGAAGGTTGGTCACGGCGGTGCGCGAACGCCCGACGGCCTGCGCGGTCTTCTGGTGGGATAAGCCGAATTCATGGATCAGGCGCTGGAGGGCGGAGGCTGCCTCCAGCGGATTGAGGTCTTCACGCTGGAGATTCTCGATCAGCCCGACCGCAACGGCGGCCTCATCGGGGATCTGCCGGACGATAGCCGGCACCTGGCCGATGCCGGCGAGCTGAGCGGCACGCCAGCGGCGCTCACCGGCGATGATCTGGAAGGTACCGTCCTCGGAGGCGCGGACCACAAGGGGCTGAACGACGCCTTGCGCGCGGATGGAGTCGGCAAGTTCCTGAAGGGCCTGCTCGTCGAAGTGGCGGCGCGGCTGGAAGGGCCCGCGCTCAAGCAGGTCCACCGGGATTTCGCGTAGCTCATTGGGCTCCACCGCTTCGCCGGCGACGACCTCGCCGGGCTCGGCGCCGAGGAGGGCATCGAGTCCACGACCCAGTCCGCGCTTCTTGCTCGACATACTGACCTAGTACTCCTTATTCGGTTCGCGTGGTTCAGGCGGGCATCGCCGGGTTCGATGAACCGCTGCGGTGGCGGCGCTCCATCTCCGTGGCCAGAGCCATATAGGCCAGGGCACCACGTGAGGCTCGATCGTAAGCGAGCGCTGGAATGCCGTGGCTCGGTGCCTCCGCGAGGCGCACGTTTCTCGGGATCAAGGTCTGGTAGAGCTGCGTCGCGAAATGGGCCGACAGCTGCTCACCAACCTGGGTCGCCAGATTGTTGCGGGCGTCGTACATGGTCCGGAGCAGGCCATCGATAGTCAGGGCGGGGTTCGCGCTGCTCTGCACGCCACGGATCGTGTCCAGTAGTGCAGTGAGGCCCTCCAGAGCAAAGTACTCGCACTGAATGGGGATGAGGACACTGTGCGCGGCGACCAGCGCATTCAGGGTGAGAATGTTCAGTGCCGGCGGGCAGTCGATCAGGACGTAGTCGTACTTCCCGGCACGCGTCTGGAGCGCCTCGCGCAGGTGTTGTTCGCGCCGGTCACGACTGAGCAGCTCCACCTCGGCGGCGGTCAGATCGCCGTTGGCGGGCACCACGTCGAAGCCGCACTCGGCGATCGTCGTGGTCGCCGCACTCAGGGAGGTCTGGCCCATCAGCACATCGTAGACCGTCGGGTCCACCTCGCGGCGGTCGAGACCCGCACCGACCGTGGCATTCCCTTGCGGATCCAGATCGATCAGCAGGACCTGACGGCGGTTCGCAGCCAGCGATGCGGCGAGGTTCACGCAGGTGGTCGTCTTCCCGACGCCGCCTTTCTGGTTCGTCACTGCAATGATGCGACCCATGGCTCTCTCCTGGTTTGCAAACCGGCTTGGCGATCGCCGCTACGGATTCGAAGGCGCATGGTACACGACCAACCGCGCCTTGCCGGTGCCCGAAAAGCTCGGCAGTTCATGCACGGTCAGAGGCCGGACCCTCTCCGGCGGCAGGGCTGCAATCTCCTGCTCCAGGCTCTCGCCCTTCTGCGCCAACAGGGTACCGCCAGGTTCAAGTAACCTGTCCGCAAGCTCAAGCAGACGGTCGAGCCCGGCGTAAGCGCGGGCCGTTAGCACTTGGTGTACGCCGGGTGCGAGGTCTTCCACACGGCTGTGGCGCGGCTCGACATTGCTTAGGCCAAGTTCAGCGCAGCACTGGCGCAGGAAGCGCACTTTTTTCAGATTGCTGTCGACGAGCAGGAAGCGACGCGACCGATCGGCAATGGCGAGCGGGATGCCCGGTAGGCCCGCGCCAGTACCGAGATCCGTAACGGGCCCCGCCGGCAGATACGGCAGCAGCAGGAGACTATCGACCAAGTGGCGGTCGATCAGATCCCGCTCGTCGCGGCTCGCCGTCAGATTGTAGACGCGGTTCCAGCGGCTGAGCAGGGACAGATAGGCGCGGAGCGCCTCCCGGATGTCTCCCTCGATGGAACCGGGAATCTGCTCAAGACGTTCTGCGAGGCGATCAGGCGGCGTCATCCCGACCCTCCACGCGCCGAAGCCACCCTTTTCGACGAAGATGGATAAGGATCAGGGAGATCGCCGCCGGGGTGACCCCTGGCAGGCGCGACGCCTGGCCGACCGTGGCCGGGGCGTGACGCCGAAGTTTTTCCTTTACCTCCGTGGAGAGGCCCTCGATCTCGGCGTACGAGAGTTCCGCTGGCAGCGGGCAGTCGCGGTAGCGGGCGTGGCGCTGGTTTTCGGCATCCTGGCGCTCGACATACCCGGCGTACTGGGCACGGATCTTGAGTTGGGCCTGAACACGCTCCGGCGGCTCGGGTCCGGTCAGGTCCCCCAGCATGCGCACATCGGCGTAGCTGATTTCCGGGCGCCGGAGCAGCTCGAAGAGCGTCTGGTCCTTGCGCAACGGACCACCGAGTACCCGCTCCTTGTCGGGCGTTACCTGCCTTGGTTGAAGGCGGGTGTGCTCGAGTTCGCGGAGATTCCGTTCGAGCGCGTCGCGGTATTCAGCGAAGGCATCCCACTGGGCCGAATCAACCAGGCCGAGGCGGTAACCGGTCTCCGTAAGCCGATCTTCGGCATTATCGTCGCGGAGCCTGAGACGGTGCTCCGCGCGGCTGGTGAACATCCGATAGGGTTCCGTGACGCCGGTGGTGACCAAGTCATCGATCAGCACACCGATATAAGCCTCTTCCCGCGTTGGAAACCAGGGCTCGCTGCCCTGCGCCTTCAGGGCCGCGTTCACGCCCGCGACGAGCCCCTGGGCGGCGGCCTCTTCGTAGCCGGTGGTGCCATTGACCTGGCCGGCCAGGAACAGCCCGGGCGCCCGCTGGCTCTCCAGCCATGGCTGGAGGCCTCGCGGGTCGTAGTAATCGTATTCAATGGCGTACCCCGGCCGGGTGATATGGGCCCGTTCGAGCCCGGGCATCGAGCGGATCATGTCTCGTTGCACGGCGTACGGAAGCCCGGTGGAGACACCGTTCGGGTAGAGCTCCAGCGATTCGAGGCCCTCAGGCTCAAGGAAAACCTGGTGGTTTTCGCGATCCGCAAACCGGGTGACCTTGTCCTCGATGGAGGGGCAATAACGGGGTCCGACGGCCTGAATGGCGCCGGTATACATGGGCGACTGATCCAGGGCCGACCGGATAATCTCGTGGGTCTGCGGATTGGTCCAGGTCACGAAACACGGAGATTCGGCGAGCGGCGCCCTCGGGGGGCGCAGTGGCGCAAACACCGGCCGCGGGTCGTCGCCCCATTGCCGTTCGAGGCGGTCGAGAGCGACGCTGCGACGATCGATTCGCGGCGGCGTGCCAGTCTTGAGGCGCCCGACTGCGAGATCCAGACCGCGCAAGGAATCGGCGAGCGCGTTGGCCGCGGGATCGCCCGCCCGGCCGGCCGCGTACTGGTCGGCGCCGACGTGTATCCGCCCAGCCAGAAACGTGCCCGCCGTTATGACCACGCAGGGGGCGCGGAAGTCCGCGCCGCTGCGGCACCGTACTCCGCTTATCCCACCATCGGTTAGCTGAAGCTCGGTGACTGTGTCCTGGAAGAGCACGAGGTTCGTCTGAGCGTCGAGCAACTGCCGCGCTGTACGTGCATAGGCGGGGCGATCGGCTTGAGTCCGGGTGGCCCGGACGGCCGGGCCCTTGCGCCGATTAAGGACCCGCGCCTGAATGGCGGAGGCATCGGCGATTCGGCCCATCAACCCCCCCAGAGCCTCGATTTCGCGTACCAGGTGCCCCTTGCCGATTCCGCCAATTGCGGGATTACAAGAGAGGGCACCGATCGTGTCCAGGCTGTGGGTAATCAGGAGCGTTCGTGCTCCCGCGCGGGCCGCAGCTGCCGCGGCCTCGGTCCCCGCGTGGCCACCGCCGACCACGACCACATTAAAGTCGTTCTCTCGGTTCATCTCGTGATTCTGGTTGGGTCCGAGCCTACGCTCAAGTGTTCCACGTGGAACAAGGTCGCGTCTCCCTGCGCCAGAGATGTTCCACGTGGAACCACTCCTTACTTTCCGACGCAGAAGCTTGAGAAGACCCGGCCGAGCAGCTCCTCGTGACTCACCCGCCCAGTGACCTCGCCAAGTGCGGACTGCGCATCCCGCAGCGACTCCGCCGCGATCTCTTCCCCGACGCCCTCGTCCAGACTGCGCCGAGCACCCGCCAGCGCTACCTCCGCCCGGCGTAGCGCCTCCAGATGCCGATCACCTGCCGCCCAAGCCTCGGCTCCACTATCTCCTTTCAGGATTTCCTCAAGCCCCTGCTGCAAATCCACAATGCCCGCCCCGGTAGTCGCGCTCACTCCGCACGACCACAGCGTCTCCCCTTCTGCGCGCTCGCGCCAGCCCGGTTGCTCACCGCTTCGATCAATCTTATTCCGCACACAGATCACCCGTGCGGACGATCCGGCCACCGCAGTCGGCAGCCCATCACCACGCCAATCCGGTTCCTCAACGCTATCGACCACCAGCAGCACGACATCCGCCCCTTCCGCTGCCGCTAGGGCGCGCCGCATACCCTCCCGCTCGATGGCCCCTGCTTCCCGTTCCTCGCGCAACCCGGCAGTGTCCACTACCTCCACGTTTCGACCCGCCATCATCACGTGCCGGGCCACCACGTCCCGCGTTGTACCCGCCTCCTCCGAGACGATCGCCGCCTCCTGGTCCGACAACGCATTGAGCAAACTCGACTTCCCCGCGTTGGTCGCTCCGAGCAGCGCCAGCCTCGCGCCGCCGGACACCCTTCGCCCACTCTCTGAGCGAGCGATAACCTCCCGCAGCTCCTCCTGAACCGCACCAATCCCCGCCGCAAGCCAGCTCAACGTGTCTTCCGGCACATCGGTTTCGTCGGGAAAGTCCAGGTGCGCCTCCAAGCGTGCTCGCAGATCCGCCAGCCGATCACTCAGCCCATCGACCCGCCTTCCGAACACTCCCTCAATCGAGCGCATAGCGGCCTGACGCGCTGCATCACTCTCGGCGCCAATCAGCGCAGCCACCCCTTCCGCCTGGGTCAGATCCATGCGCCCGTTCAGAAAAGCCCTCTCGGAGAACTCCCCGGGACCGGCCAAACGCGCTCCGAGCCTCTGCAGCCGGGTGACAAGTGCACGCGCCACCGCGGGACTCCCATGGCATTGGAGTTCTACCACATCCTCGCCGGTAAACGACCGCGGTGCCGGAAAGTAGAGCACCAGGCCCCGGTCCAGCAGTTCACCGCCCTCATCGACAAACGCACGCAACGCCGCATACCGAGGCTTCGGCAGTTTGCCGACCACCGGCTCGACAATCGCTTTCAGCCCAAATCCAGATACCCGAACGACAGCGACCCCGCCCTGACCGGACGGGGTCGCCACCGCGCAGATCGGATCCGCTACGCCTTCTCGGCGCGTTCCACCTGTCTCATGATGAACCATTGCTGTGCAATCGAAAGGATATTGTTGGTCAGCCAGTAAAGCACAAGCCCCGCCGGGAACAACATGAAGAACCCGGTGAAGATGAACGGTAGCACCTGCATCACCCGCTTCTGGATCGGATCCATCGGCGGTGGGTTGAGCCGCATCTGGATGAGCATGCTCGCCCCCATCAGCAGCGGCAGGATGAAGTACGGGTCCCGGCTGGAGAGATCGTCGATCCACAGCATGAACTCTGCGTGCCGAATCTCCACGCTCTCCATCAGTACCCAATACAGCGCGATGAACACCGGGATCTGTACAAGGATCGGCAGACACCCACCGAGCGGGTTGATCTTCTCCTTCTTGTAGAGCTCCATCAGTGCCTGGTTCATCTGCTGCCGATCATCCGAGTAGCGCTCCCGGATCTGCTGCATCTTCGGCTGAACCTTGCGCATCTTCGCCATCGAGCGGTAGCTGATCGCCGACAGCTTGTAGAAGGCAAGCTTGATCAGAAGCGTGAGAATCAGGATCGCCACACCCCAGTTCTTTACGAAGTTCTCGATCTGATCGAGTGCCCAGAACAGCGGGTTGGCCAAGACCGTCAGGAACCCGTAATCGACCGTCAGCCGCAGATCGTCCACTTCCAGCGATCGGCTCAGGGCGGTCAGGCGATCCTGCTCTTTCGGACCGACGAACAGCCGGTTGACGACCTGTCCGCTTTCCCCGGCGCCGACTTGCACCCAGGGCGACGACATCCCCAGCAGATACGTTTCACCCGGCAGCGCCCGCGTGTAATACCGGTACGTCTCGCCCCGCTGCGGGATCATCACCCCGATGAAGTAGTGCTGGAGCATCGCCGCCCAACCGTCCCGAACGTCCCGGGACAGATCAGAGTCCTCCATATCTCCGAACGAGATACGCTCGAACCGATCCTCCTGCGTATAGATCGATCCGCCGGTGAAGGTGTGCACGTACCACGGGGTCGTCCCCGGCGGGTCGGGCCGCCGGCGAAGCTGTACATACTGGAACCCGCTCCAGTCCTCCGCGCTGTCGTTGCGCACCTCGTGCCGAACGTCGATCAGGTAGCTGTCCCGCCGGAAGGTGTACACCTTCCGCACCTCGACACCGTCCTCCTCCCAGACGAGCGGCACCTCCAACTCATCTTCACCATCGCCGAGCTCGTAGGACTCCTCCTCGATCTCGAAGCGCGTCTCGCGGCCGGGCGTCGGTCCCTCCCCGCGAACCCCGCTCTGCGCGACGTAAAGCGGTTCCCCTTCATCCCGCAGGAGCCGGTACGGCTCGTCGGAATCGGCCTCCTTGCGGTGTTGGAGCAGGTCCAGCTGCCGGATGTCACCCCCGACCGCACTGATCTCCGCCTCTACAAGGTCCGTCCGAACCCGAATCCGCGGCGCGTCCTGCTCCGCATCGGGATCGACCGCCCCTTCGGCAGGCTCTTCTCCTGCAGGCTCGCCGGGCTCCTCCGCCCGACCCGGCGCCTCAGGCTCCTCTGCGTCGGTCTCTTCCGCCTGCTCGACCACCTCCTGTTCCGCCGGATCCATCTGTTCCCGTTCCCACGCGAAGTAGAGCATCAAGCTCAGACCGGCCAGGGCTATCAACAGGATGAGGCGTTGGTTCTCCATGGGGCTTCACTCTCGTGTACGGTCTCTACGTTCCGGTACGGGATCGAGTCCGCCCGGATGCCAGGGGTGGCACTTGCTTATCCGTCGGGCCGCCAGGCCCAGCCCCCGCCACGGCCCATGCCGGGAGATGGCCTCGACGGCGTATTCGGAACAGGTCGGGAGAAATCGGCAACGGGGACCGATCACGGGACTGATCACGTATTGATAGATCCGTATCAGTCCAAGGAGGAGCCACCGCATAGCCGGTCCCGCGCTTGCGCCCACAGCTCGTCGAGCGCTGGGTACAGGTCCACGTTCTGCGCCAGCGTTGCTGCAGAACGTACACCGATGACGAAATCCGCGTCCGGAAGCGTCGCTTTTCGTTGCCGAAAGCTTTCGCGGATCACGCGTTTAAGCCGATTCCGCGCCGTGGCTCGCCGCACCACGCGTTTCGGAATAGCCAGACCGAGCCGAGGCTCTCCTCGATGGTTGCGCGCAGCGCTGCAGCGAAAGTACGCGTTGCCACCTCGCCACTGCGGCTGGCGCAGAACCCGGTCGTAATCACTGCGTTGGAGTAACCGGGCGCGCCTGGGGAACGTCTGATCCGCCTGCAACGCCCGCCGTCCACCGTTTATGCCGACGGCGCCAGCCGCTTGCGCCCTTTGGCGCGCCGCCGCTTGAGGACCTGCCGCCCGCCGCGGGTGGCCATGCGTGCCCGGAACCCATGGGTCCGATTCCGCTTCACGTTGCTCGGTTGATAAGTGCGTTTCATCACCGTCACTCACTTAAGGTTCTCAGGAATAGGGGTACGAGGCCGTCTTGCGGCCAGTGAGCCGCGAATCTACTTGGCCATCAAGGGGCTGTCAATTGGCGTAGCGACTCACCTGAGCCTGTGGATAACTCGCCGCGCCCACGTTTACACTTGCCGATCGGCAGGGCCCTGCCGCCAATCCCTCCCACGTACAGCCCCGAGGTACCGCATGGATCAAACGCTCTGGAGCCCGTGCTTACAGCAGCTCGAGCGGGAAATTCCCGAGCAGCATCTCAACACCTGGATTCGTCCGCTGCAGGCACACGAAGAAGGCGACACGCTACGCCTGTACGCGCCGAACCGCTTCGTCCTCGACTGGGTGCGGGATAATTTCGCTGAACGTATCAGTCAGTTACTGCGCGAGCAGAACCCTGATCGCGCCCCCAACCTGGTCTTCGAGATCGGCTCTCCCGGCCAGCACACCTCCGCGCCGACGGAGGACCGCTCCAGCACTGCAACCAGGAGTGAGCCCCGGCGGGAGCCGCCGATCGAAAGCAACCTCAATCCCGGCTTCACCTTCGAAACCTTCGTCGAGGGTAAATCGAACCAACTCGCCAGGGCAGCCAGCGTCCAGGTCGCCGACAACGCTGGCCAGGCCTATAACCCGCTTTTCCTTTACGGCGGCGTCGGCCTCGGCAAAACGCACCTCATGCACGCCGTCGGTAACCGGATTCGCAGCGCCCGCCCCGAGGCCCGCGTTCTCTATCTGCACTCGGAACGCTTCGTCGCCGAGATGGTTAAGGCCCTCCAGCACAACGCCATCAACGAGTTCAAACGCCACTATCGGAACCTCGATGCCCTGCTGATCGATGATATTCAGTTCTTCGCGGGCAAGGAGCGTTCGCAGGAGGAGTTCTTCCATACCTTCAACGCCCTCCTTGAAGGTGATCAACAGGTCATCATGACGTGCGACCGCTACCCCAAGGAGGTCAACGGCCTGGAGGAACGCCTCAAATCCCGTTTCGGTTGGGGGCTGACCGTAGCCATCGAGCCCCCGGAGCTCGAGACCCGCGTAGCCATCCTCAAGAGCAAGGCCATCCGCGACGGGGTCGACCTCCCGGACGAAGTCGCGTTCTTTGTCGCCAAGCGCCTTCGCTCGAATGTCCGCGAACTTGAGGGGGCACTACGCCGGATAACGGCCAATGCGCAGTTCACCGGTCGCCGTATAGACGTCGACTTCGCCAAGGAAGCCCTTCGCGACCTGCTCGCCCTCCAGGACAAACTCGTCACCATCGACAACATCCAGAAGACTGTGGCCGCCTACTACAAAATCCGCGTCGGCGATTTGCTCTCCAAACGCCGAAGCCGTTCAGTCACCCGCCCCCGTCATATGGCCATGGTCCTGGCCAAGGAGCTCACCTCTCACTCCCTGCCGGAGATCGGCGACGCTTTCGGTGGACGGGACCACTCCACCGTCCTGCACGCCTGCAGGAACATCAAGAAGCTCATCGAGACCGACACGCGCCTGGCCGAGGACTACGACAACCTGTTGAGAACCCTGTCCACTTAAACGCGAGGAACCTGTGGATAAGTACTGGAAAGCTTCGGCGGCCCACTTTCTCCGCTGGTTTTCCACAACGTCCCCAGATCTTCCGCACCGGTTTAGCAACGATCATGATCTCCGGCTTTTCAGGAGGTTATGGTAACTCTCAACGGTTTGACGCAGCCCCAACAACAACAACAAGCTTCTTCTTTAAACGAACAACTGTAACGAGGCCAACATGCACTTTCGGGTAGCGCGAGAGACCCTGCTCCAAGCACTGCAGTCGATCATCGGCGTCGTCGAGCGCCGCCAGACCCTGGCCGTTCTCGGTAATATCCTTGTCGAGACGAAGCCCGGCCAGCTGCGTCTGACGGCCACTGACCTGGAAGTCGAGCTCGTAGCGGAGATCGAGGCCGACACGGATTCCGAAGGCAAGTCCACGCTGCCTGCCCGCAAGTGGCTGGACATTTCCCGAAATCTCCCCGAAGGCGCGGAGCTCGAGGTTCGCTTCGGCGAGAGCCAGGCCACCATCACCGCCGAGCGCGGCCGTTTTTCCCTGGCCACTCTGCCCATCGATGAGTTCCCGGAGATCGACGACATCGCCGCAACGGATACCGTCGATATCCCGCAGCGCGAACTTCGGCGACTGATCGAGGCCACTCACTTCTCCATGGCCCAGCACGATGTCCGCTATTACCTCAATGGACTGCTCCTCGAGCTGACCGGTGCCATGGCAAGGGCCGTAGCCACCGATGGCCATCGTCTGGCCCTTGCCGACAGCGATAGCAATATCCCGGTCAGTGCGCCACGCCAAGTGATCCTTCCCCGCAAGGGGGTTCAGGAACTGCTCCGTCTGCTCGGCTCAGGCGACGATCCTGCACGCGTGGAGTTCGGCTCCAATCACCTCCGTGTAACAGTTGGTGGCACGCGCTTTACCTCGAAGCTGATCGACGGTGTTTACCCGGACTACCACCGAGTGATTCCGCAAGGTGGGGACAAGCACGTTCGCGTAGACCGCCAGACGTTGCGTCAAGCCCTGACCCGGGTGGCGATTCTCTCCAACGAGAAGTACCGCGGTATCCGCTTTGCGGCCGAGGGCGACACACTGCGGATCGGGTCCCACAATCCGGATCAGGAGGAGGCGGAGGAGGTCCTGGAGATCGACTACGGCGGCGAGGCCGTAGAAATCGGTTTCAACGCCAATTACCTACTCGACGCCCTCGCCGCCATCGATACCGAGCGGGTCGAGGTAACCCTGACCGACGCCACCAGTAGCGGCCTTGTCCGGGGCGAGGGCGTTGAAAACGCCCGTTACGTGATCATGCCTATGCGTCTCTAGGTCGATGCATCAACTCCAGTGTGAGGGCTTCCGCAACCTCCAGCCCCTGCGTCTTCATCCGCACCCACGCCTGAACGTCCTGGTGGGGCCCAACGGTGCAGGGAAGACTAGCCTGCTTGAGGCGATCTACTTTCTGTCCCGGGTTCGATCCTTCCGTACACGAACCCTGGATCGAATCGTGGGCTGGCAGGCCCGGCAAGCGCGGGTGATCGCTTTGCGCGGGGAGGATCGCCTGGCAGTAGCCCGAAGCCCGGGCACTACCGCCCTCCGGCTCAACGGGCGTGATGCCCCCAGTCGGTCGGAGCTGACCTCCCGACTTCCGGTTCAGCTGATCAATACCGAACACCAACGGCTGCTGCTTGATGGGCCGCGGGTGCGGCGACAGTTTCTGGACTGGGGGGCGTTCCATGTGGAACCGGGTTACCGCGATTCGGCACTGCGATACCAGCATGCGCTCCGCCAACGCAACGCCGCACTGCGCCACGGTGACCTGCGCCAGGGACGCGCCTGGCTCCAGCCCTTGGCAGAGGCTGCTAGCCAGGTTGACCAAGCACGCGCGGCCTTCGTCTCCGCCCTGACCCCGATCTGGGAAGAGCTGGTCCAGCATTGGCTGGCCCAGCCCGACCTGGAACTGCGCTACGACCCTGGTGCCGCCGCCGATGGCGAATGGTTGGCGCACTTCCAGCGGACCATGGAACGCGATCAGCAGCTCGGCCATACTCGCACTGGCCCGCATCGAGCCGACCTCCAGCTTCAGAAGGGCCGGATCCCCGCTGTTGACGCCTTATCGCGCGGCCAGCAGAAGCTGCTGGTGCTCGCTTTGCTCGTTGCCGAGATCGCCCTCTGGGCGAAGCGCGGCCTGCGCCCGGTACTGCTCATCGACGATCTCGCCGCGGAGCTTGATGCTGAGCACCTCGCTCTGGTTCTGCATACCCTTTGCGAACAGGATGCTCAGCTGTTTCTCACCGCCATTGACCCGGGGTGGGTCCCTCTGCAGCAGCGCGCTGCTCACTGGTACCGCTTACAGGCCGGAGAGGCCGCGCCAATGGTATAATGCCCGTTTGCGGTGCCGAACCGCCCTTTGAGCCCGAGCATTGTGGGAGAGGCCGAGACACTGATGACGACGGAGATTACGCCGCAGTACGATTCCGAGAGCATACAAGTGCTGCGCGGGCTGGATGCCGTCCGGAAGCGTCCGGGCATGTACATCGGCGATACCGATGACGGCACCGGGCTCCACCACATGGTTTTCGAGGTCCTCGATAACTCCATCGACGAGGCCCTCGCTGGACACTGCAGTGAGATTACCGTCACGCTCCACGCGGACCACTCCGTCACGGTCACGGACAACGGCCGCGGGATACCGGTCGATATCCACGCGGAAGAGGGGGTCCCCGCCGCGCAGGTCATCATGACGGTGCTCCACGCCGGCGGTAAGTTCGATGACAACTCCTACAAGGTCTCGGGCGGTCTCCACGGCGTCGGCGTCTCTGTCGTAAACGCCCTGTCGGAGCGTCTGCGCCTGGTTATTGAGCGCGACGGTAAAGTACATGTCCAAGAGTACGCCGACGGTGAGCCGACCACTTCTCTCAAGGTCGCCGGCGAGACCGAGCAGACCGGGACGCGGATTACCTTCAAGCCGTCGGAATCGGTCTTTACCGACACCCAGTTCAACTACGACATCCTCGCCAAGCGGTTCCGGGAACTCTCCTTCCTGAACCCCGGCGTGCGCATTGTCCTCAAGGACGAGCGGGCCGAAAAGGAGGATGTCTTCGAGTACACCGGCGGCATCCGTGCCTTCGTCGAGCATCTCAACCGCAACAAGACCCCCCTGCACTCCACTGTTTTTTACGTCAGCGCCTGGCGGGATGGGATCGGGGTGGACGTTGCCATGCAGTGGAATGACTCCTACCAGGAGAATATCTTCTGCTTTACCAACAACATCCCGCAGCGCGACGGCGGAACCCACTTGGCCGGCTTCCGCGGCGCTCTGACCCGAACCATCAACAACTACCTGGAGGCCGAGGGCCACCTCAAGAAACTGAAATCCAGTCCGACTGGGGAGGATGTCCGCGAGGGACTGACCGCGGTGATCTCCGTCAAGGCCCCGGATCCGAAATTCTCCTCGCAGACGAAAGACAAACTGGTCTCCTCGGAGGTCAAGGGCGTCGTTGAATCGCTCCTGGCCGAGTCACTGCAGACGTTCCTTGCTGAGCACCCGCAGGAGGCCCGGGCCATTGCCGAGCGTGTCCTCGAGGCCTGCCGGGCTCGGGAGGCTGCACGCAAGGCGCGCGAGATGACGCGCCGTAAGGATGCCCTCGATATCGCCGGTCTGCCCGGAAAGCTGGCGGACTGCCAGGAGCGGGACCCCGCGAATTCCGAAATCTACCTGGTAGAGGGGGACTCCGCCGGCGGGTCCGCCAAGCAGGGGCGGGACCGTCGTACGCAGGCGATCCTCCCGCTCAAGGGCAAGATCCTCAACGTCGAGAAAGCGCGCTTCGACAAGATGCTCTCTTCGGCGGAGGTCGGCACCCTGATCACGGCGCTCGGATGCGGCATCGGCCGCGACGACTTCGACCCGGACAAGCTCCGCTATCACCGCATCATTATCATGACGGACGCGGATGTGGACGGCTCGCACATCCGTACCCTGCTGCTCACCTTCTTCTATCGCCAAATGCGGGAACTGGTTGAGCGCGGCAACGTCTACATCGCGCAACCGCCGCTCTACAAGATCAAACGCGGCAAGCAAGAGCATTACGTCAAAGACGAGCGGGAACTCACCGAGTATCTCCTGGAACTCGCTCTCGACGGTGCTGCGCTGCACCCGGGAGGCGGTGCGCCCCCGATCTCCGGCGAGGCGCTGGGCCGGCTTGCTCGACGCTATTACGAGGCCATGGAACTGATCGACCACGTCTCGCGACGCTGGGATTCGGTCCTGCTCGAGCAAATGACGGTCCTGCCGCCCCTTTCCGGCGATGACATCACCGACACCGAGGCCATGGCCGGCTGGTTCGAGCAGCTCGCCGAGCGCGCCGACCAGGCTACGGACGCCAGCATGCGCTACCGCGCCGAGGTTCAGCGTGGTCCAGACGGGGGCTTCCAGGAGGCCGTGGTGATCCGGCGCCGGCATGGACTGGACCAGTCATTTCGTTTCAATCCGCAGTTCTTCCTCTCTGCCGAGTACGAAACGCTTAAGGCGCTCGCCGAGCTGCTCGACGGATTGCTCCACGAGGACGCGGAAATCCTGCGCGGGGAGCGCCGGCAACCGGTCCAAAGCCTGCGCGAGGCGGTGGAGTGGCTCATGGATGAGGCCAAGCGTGGCCAGACCATACAGCGCTACAAGGGTCTCGGTGAGATGAACCCGGATCAGCTCTGGGAGACCACCATGAATCCGGAGACGCGCCGCCTGCTCCGTGTGACGATCGATGATGCTGTGGCCGCTGACGAGATCTTTACCACGCTGATGGGCGATCACGTGGAGCCGCGGCGGGACTTCATCGAGCAGAACGCCCTGGCCGTTTCCAATCTCGATATCTAGCGCTGCTCCAGAGCAGCCACTCGCGACTCGATCCAGGTCTCCACTTCCTGAGTGATCTCCTCCGGAGTCCGGCCCGCTGTCGCAATCGGCGGGCCGATTTCCACCTGGATGCGTCCGGGGCGCTTGCGCAGTCCACGCCGCGGCCAAAAACTACCCGCATTGTGTGCCACCGGGACCACCGGTCGCCCGGTGCGCAGCGCGAGCTCGGCTCCGCCACTGCGGTAACGGCCCTTCTGCCCCGGGGGGATGCGTGTCCCCTCCGGGAAGACCACCACCCAGCGGCCCTGCTCCAATCGCGACTGCCCTTGCTGGAGAACCTGCTGGCGGGCGGTCCCGTGGGCCTTGCGGTCGATGGCAATCGGTTCAAGCAGCTTCAGGCCCCAACCGAAGAACGGGATCCACATTAACGACCGCTTCAGAACCCAGGTCTGCGGTGAGAACCAGCGCACCAGTGCCAACGTCTCCCAGGCGGACTGGTGCTTGGCCATGACGACAGCAGCTTCGCCAGGGCGGTTCTCCAAGCCGCGTACGCAGTAATCCACCCCGCAGAGCCAGCGCAGCGATTCGATCACCACATCGGCCCAGGCCGTCAGGAAGCGATACCGTGCCGGGTAGCTCAGAGGCGCCGTAAGCAGCCCGAGCACCGCCCACACCGGAGCCGTGATCAGCATCACCCCGAGATGCGCGATACTGCCAAGCCACTGCAGCCAGATCGGTCTCACCGCCAGTTCCCCCTATCTTTCATTGAGTAGCGCATTCGCGGCCGTTGCCAGATCGCGATAGACCCGAGTGCCCGCGGGGTACCGGCCATTGAGGTAGGTTTGATCACCCTTTCCGGTCCGCACGAGGATTGGCTGCGCCCCTACCGCAACGGCCGCCTCAAGATCCCGCGGCGAATCCCCAATCACCGGTGTGCGGTCGAGCGATCGCCCGAGTTCGCAGGCCAACTGCTGGTAAAGGCCGGGCCGGGGTTTACGGCACGCGCATGCGTCATCGGGGCCGTGCGGACAGTAGACCAAACGCTCGATACGACCCCCGGACTGACCGATGATCTGTTCCAGCCGCTCGTGGATGCGCGCCAGGGTCGCCTGGTCGAAGAGGCCGCGGGCAAGACCCGACTGATTGGTTGCCACCGTGACGATCCAGCCGGCCTGGCACAGACGCCCGATCGCCTCCGCGCTGCCCGGAATCGGGACCAACTCTTCCGGAGAACGGATAAAGGCTTCGGAGTCCTCGTTGATCACGCCGTCCCGATCGAGAATGAGCCACCGTCTCACGTCGCCACCCCTTCAACCGGGCAGGTAGGAGAGGTCAGCGACACTGCGCAGGGCATGGCGCACAGCCGCTAGCAGCTCGAGGCGCTGGCGCCGCACCGTCGGGTCTTCCGCCATGACCATGACCTGCTCGAAGAAGCCGTCCACCGGTCCGTGGAGCCGGGCCAGAGATTGAAGCGCCGCCGGGTAATCACCCGATTCAAGGTGTGGTTGCGCCTCCTCCCAGGCCCCCTTCAGGGCCGTGGCCAGGTCCTGCTCGGCCGCGTCCGGGCCCGGGGATACCGCTGTGGGCATGACGGCATCCGGCGCCTCTTCCGCCCGGCGCAGGATATTTCCAATGCGCTTGTTGGCTTCCGCCAGCGTTTGCGCTTCCGGCAGCTCGCGAAATGCCGCGCAAGCGACCAGGCGCCGGTGGAAATCGAGCGGCGACGCCGGTTCGGCGGCTGCCACAGCCTGGAAGACCTCGGCCGGGTACCCCTGATCGTGGTAGTAGCCGCGCAGCCGCTCGTGACAATAGCTTGCGACGTGCTCGGCGACGCCTCCGGTATCCAGGCCGGTATCGGCTCGAATCGCTTCCGCCGCCTCGTC
>PUNM01000093.1 GCA_003552625.1 Ectothiorhodospiraceae bacterium | reverse complement strand
ATGGATTGGGGATGACGCTGCTCCCGCCGATGACCCGACCCTGACAGCCTTGCACGCGGCCGCAACCACCACGCCCATCTACGTGATGCACGGTAACCGCGATTTTCTGATCGGGGACGAGTTCGCCCGCCGGACCGGTGCCACCCTTCTGCCGGACCCGAGCACGGTCCGAATCCATCAGGAGCCCGTTGTGCTCCTGCATGGGGATAGCCTGTGTACCGATGACCCCGAATACATGGCGTTCCGCGCGATGGTGCGCGATCCGCAGTGGCAGCGACAGTTCCTTGCTCAGACCATTGCTGAGCGGATCGAGCAGGCTCGGGACGCCCGCGCTACCAGCACCGAACGTAACCAGGAACTCGACCAGGCCATCATGGATGTCACCCCGGAAGCGATTGCCCAGACGTTTAGCGAGCACCAGGTCCGCTGGATGATTCACGGGCACACGCACCGTCCCGCGATCCACCGCGTATCAACGCCCATCGGTGAGGGTCGCCGGTTCGTCGTCGGCGACTGGTTCGAGCAGGGCAGTCTACTGCGCTGCTGGCCCGGGCGCTGGGAGTTGGAGACCCTGCCGCTCCCCCGCGGATGATCAACCAGCCTGGGCCACCGGTGGCCGGACCTTCGATAGCGCGTGCTCGATGAGTTCGGGACCAGCCCCCGGCCGTTGTGCCCCCTCGGTCAGCTCCCGGCGCCAGGCGCGTGCGCCCGGCAAGCCATTGAACAGCCCCATGAGGACCTTGACGAGCTGGCTCATGGGCACGCCCGTGCGGCGCTGGGCTTCCACATACGGCAAGTAGCCTGCGACCGCGGCCCAGCGATCCGGCTCCTCCCCACCTTGTACCGCGTGCGACCAGCAGGCGAGGCTGTAGGGTTCGGAGAAGGCGGCACGGCCCACCATTACGCCGTCTACGTGCTCCAGCGCGGCCTGCACGCCTTCCAGATTCTGCAAACCACCGTTGAGAACGACTTCAAGGTCCGGATGATCCGCCTTCAGGCGAAAGACCCGCGGGTAGTCCAGGGGTGGGATCTCACGGTTCTCCTTAGGACTGAGCCCGGACAACCAAGCCTTGCGTGCATGGACGATGAAGGTCGAGCAGCCAGAGGCAGCGACCTGCTCAATGAACGTCCAAAAGAACGGCTCGGAATCCGCATCGTCCACCCCGATCCGGGTCTTAACGGTCACCGGCAGATCGGCAGCATCCGCCATGGTCTGTACACACTCGGCCACCCGCTGCGGCTCACGCATCAGGCAGGCGCCGAATCGACCGGCCTGGACCCGGTCACTGGGGCAGCCGACATTGAGGTTGATCTCGTCGTAACCCCACTCCCGCGCCAGGCGAGCCGCAAAGGCGAGTTCTTCTGGATCGCTGCCGCCAAATTGAACGGCCACCGGATGCTCGGCGGAATCGAAAGCGAGAAAACGCTCGCTCGCCCCGTACCAAAGCGCGATGGACGGAATCATCTCCGTGTAGAGGCGCACGCGCGGGGCCAGCAGGCGCAGGAAGTACCGCGCCGGGGGCGTGGTCCACTCCATCATGGGCGCTACCGAGAGCCGCCCGTGAACCGCCGGGCCGGGCACCGAGGAGGATTGATCCATGCTCATACCGTTGTCATGCAGCGTCGGACCCGTATTATAAAGCGCGATACTCAGAACACCGAGCGACTCCCGAGCCATGTGCACGCTGCTTACTCTCTACGGTACGCCCGGCTGCCACCTTTGCGAGCAAGCTGCGGACCTGCTCTCGCGCTATGCGGCATACGCGCCCGTAGAGATCCAGCACGCGGATATCCTGGAAACCCACCCCGACGCCGAGGACCTTCAGCGCTCGATCCCTTTCCTGGAGGACCCCAGCGGCGAGCGGCTCTTTTGGCCATTTGATGCGGGTACGCTGCATCAGTGGATTCAGTACCGGAGCACCCCATGAGCACTCGTTCCTCCCTCGCCGCGCATGCTATCGGGCTGTTCTTGTTGCTCGTTGCCGGCCGGATCAGTGCAGAGATCCCGCCCGACCTACCCTTCACCCCGGGGTCCGAAGAGCGCTGGGTGCTCGTCGATACCGATACCTACACCATTACCGTCTACCAGGGAGAAGCCCCCTTTGTTCGCCTGGAGAATCTTGCGGTAGGACGTGCCGGTACGGCTGAGACCCGACGGCGGGGCGACCAAACCACGCCGACCGGCAAGTTTCGAATCGACCGCATTCACCCCGAAAGCAATTATCACTTCTTTCTCGGCCTCAACTATCCGACCATGGAACACGCGCGCGACGCCCGTGACGACGGGACCATTGAGCGAGACGAGTATGAGCATTTCCTCGACGAATTTGCCAACCAGGGCCGCGCCCCGCAGAACACCGCGCTTGGCGGCCATATCGGCATCCACGGCGTCGGCGACCGCAGCGTCAGTTTCCATCGTGGTGTAAACTGGACTGATGGCTGCGTTGCTGTAGAGGATGAGCAGATCGACATTCTTGCGGAGTTGGTAGACATTGGCACAAGGGTTTACATCCGCTAGGATTTAGCCAGGGCAAGTAAAAATAAACACGTGTCATACAAGGAGATTCTAATGCCAAAGCGTTTCGCAACCGTCGTCAAGCTCACCACGGTCGGGGCCGCCTTCGGGCTGCTCGCCGCCTGCGCGACGATCGACGAGGACGAGATCGGCGCAGCGGTTGACCAGGAGATGGACGACATCTACGCTGAGATCGAAGAGGTCCGCGGTATCGCGGAAGAGGCCCTGCGGAAGGCCGAGGACGCGGACGCGAAGGCGGGCGATGCGGACGAAAAGGCCGAAGAAGCCCTGCGCAAGGCTGAGGAAAACGAGGAAAAGATCGACCGCATGTTCGAGCGGACGATGCAGAAGTAACGTAACAGGCTGATACAGTCTTACCCCGCGCCGGTCACACGCTGTGAACCCGCGGGTAGCAAGGCCCGGGCGTGGAGCACACGACCGGGTCTTGCTTTAGTGAGACTTGTGCGCACCGCGGTCTCACGGAAGCCGGCAACCTCGAGGAGGACTGGCTATCGTTGACGCTACCGGTGTACCTCCGCTGCGGAACGACTGATCCGGAGCACGGACCCGTCCTGCTCTTCAGCGGCCGCGCGCACCAGCGCGCCGTCTACCCGATGGGCGCGCTCCCCGAGTGCACGGGAAACGGCTTCCACTGCCATCTCGACACGCGTCTGACGGTCAGGCGTTTCCTCCTCGAAGAATGGATACGCCTGCATATACAAGCTGCCGTCTTCTCCCCACCCGGCCTTGAACGGCTGATTGACAATCTTTACCGGAGTGCCGACGCCGACCTGGCCGAACAGGTAGGCGATATCGTGCGGATGTAGCCGTATGCACCCGTGGGTGGCGCGCATGCCGATACCCCAGGGGCGATTCGTCCCGTGGAGCAGATATCCCTGGATGTCGAGGAGGATTGCATGCCGCCCCAGCGGGTTATCCGGCCCCGGGGGGATCTCTCGCGGCAGAGTCTCCCCGCGCTCGGCCGCCTGCTCACGAATCGACTTCGGGGGATACCAGGCAGGATCCTCGATCAACCCGGTAATCTGAGTCTCCCCCAGCGGGGTTGACCAGTCCATTCTTCCGATGCTGACCGGGAAGATCTCGACCACATCCTCGCCCTCAGGATAGTGATAGAGCCGCATCTCGGCCAGATTCACGACGATCCCCTCGCGGGGTGCGTCAGGCAGGATGTAGCGGCTGGGGATCCGGATCTCGGTCCCCTCCCCCGGCAGCCAGGTATCGACGCCGGGGTTCGCCATGCGGATCTGCTCGTATCCAACGGCAAAGCGCTTGCCTACATCGAGCAGCGTATCCTCTGCACGTGCGCTCGCCCGCTGCTCGTGCCCTACCAGGTCAACGCCGTCAGCGATGCGGAAACGATGCAGTTGCCGATCGGTGGTGCGCATGACAGCGTCCGCATCCTCCTCGGAATCGGCGGACTCCTCGGCTTCGGTCACATCACCGGTCGGATCGTCCTCTGCCAGGCTCGGGGAGAGAGCGGACGCGGCCGCCACCACCAAGATCAACAGTGTGATCGGCACTGTCCGTAGCCGCCCGAACGATACCCGCCCTCTCGAAGAGCTTTGACGCCCGTAAAACAAACCCATCAGTTGGCGTTTTCCCTTAGCGCTTCTCGCAATTGCCACAGAATACCGGCCGTTGCCCCCCAGATCGTTTTCCCCTGGTAGGTCATGGCGGGGAAGCGCAATAATTCTCCAATCTCATTGTACACGCGGACTTCTTCGTCGATCCGGGCCTCCATGATCCGGTCGAGAGGCAGCTCGAAAACCTCCGCCACCTCGACCGGACAGGGGCGCCAACAGAACGGGCCACGCAACCACGCCACAACCGGCTCAATGACGAACCCGGTGCCGGTGTGGTAGCGGCCGAGCCGCCCCAGAATCTGAGCCTGGCTCAGCTCCAGCCCGACCTCTTCCCACGCCTCCCGCAAGGCGGTAGCCTCTGGCGACGGATCGTCCGCCTCTACCCGGCCACCGGGGAAGCTGACCTGTCCCGGATGGTCACGGAGGCTGCCGGCTCGCTGCGTCAAGACGACGTGGGGCTGGCCTCGAGCCTCGAAGAGGCCGACCAAAACGGCTGCCGCCGTCGGGCGCCCCCCCGAGAGCCGCCACCCACGATCCGGCCACCGGCGCCCCGCCAAAGCCCGACACAAGGCCTCCGGACAACAGTGGACCTTGTCGTCGGGGGGGCTGCTCATGGAAGCGCCTTAAACGCCTTCCGGCGCCGATGCCGGGAGACCGACGTTATTGCCCTGGAGGACCCGGTCAGCCCGGTAACTTGAGCGAACCATGGGACCGGCGACCACCTCACGGAAGCCACGCTTGAGGCCCTCGGCGCGTAACTCGGCGAACTGCTGCGGGCTGACGAAGCGTTCAACCGGGAGGTGATTGCGCGTCGGCTGCAAGTACTGCCCCAGGGTGACAATGTCACATCCGACCCGGCGCAGATCATCGAAGGCCTCGATCAACTCCTCATCCGTTTCGCCAAGCCCCACCATAAGGCTCGACTTGGTCAGGACGTCCGGCTGGATTCGCTTGGCCGCGGCGAGAACCCCCAGGGTCTGCTCGTAGCCCGCCCGCGGGTCGCGGACCGGATGGGTGAGACGTCGAACGGTCTCCACGTTCTGGGCAAAGACCTCCAGCCCCGATTCGACCACGGTGCGAACGGCATCCTCGTCACCGCGGAAATCCGGTGTCAGAGCTTCCACAGCCGTATCCGGATTGCGCCGTTTGATCGCACGGACGCACGCGGCGTAGTGCTCGGCACCGCCGTCTTCCAGGTCATCCCGGTCCACGGAGGTGATCACCACGTACTGGAGGCCCATCAGTTCGACGGACTCCGCGCAATGCTCCGGCTCCTGCGGGTCGAGCCGTCCGTGGGGATTGCCGGTATCCACCGAACAGAACTGGCAGGCCCGGGTGCAGATCGAGCCAAGAACCATGAACGTCGCCGTACCGTGACTCCAACACTCGCCGAGATTCGGGCAGTGCGACTCCTCGCAGACGGTGCTGAGCTTGTGCTCGTGCACAATATCCCGGACACGGCGAAAACTCTCACCGCCCGGCGCACGCGCTTTCAGCCACTCCGGCTTGCGCTGCCGCGGCTGGCTCTCTGCCCCTTTTCGCCGCTTGACGCCATCCTTGATGGCATGGACTCCGTCGCGCTCGAACTTCACCCCGCTGACCACGGGGATACCTTTGAAATCGGACATAGACCCATATTCCTGTTTCGAAGCTCGGCCGCATGTGGGCCGCCACCTGTTCTGCCCATTGTACGCGCAATCACCCGGGGTGCCGAATCGCGCTAGCCGCAACACGGAAGAGCGGCTAGGATTGGGGCCAAGCGACCTTCGCCGACAAGGATCAGCCATGATGAGACCAACCCGGCTGCGGGCCATCGCCCTCTTTGCCGGAACCCTGGCAACCGGTGGCGTAAAGGCAGATCCATGCGCTCAGCCAGGCCAATGGTACGACCCCGATTCCGGCGACACGCATACCACGGCGGAGGTGATTGAGGCAGTTGGCGACAGCCCCTTCATCCTGCTCGGCGAACGACACGACGATGCCGAACACCACCGCTGGCAGACCCATACGCTGGCCGCGCTCCACGGGCGTCAGCCGATCGGTGCAGTCGGCTTCGAGATGCTCCCGCGCGCGAAACAGCCAGCCCTCGATGATTGGGTAGCCGGCGAACTCCGCGCGGAGGACTTTCTTGAGGCAGCAGATTGGCCCCGCGTCTGGGGTTTCGATGCGGACTTCTATCTACCATTGTTCCACTTCACCCGCATGCACCGGCTGCCGACGGTGGCCATGAACGTGGATCGCTCCGTCGTGAGGGCCGTCCGTGAACGCGGCTGGGACGCGCTGGAGGAGGCAGAGCGAGAGGGTGTCAGCGAACCCGCGGGGGCCAGCGACGACTACCGCGAGCACCTGCGTCAGGCTTTCCGCCGCCACCCGGGCATAGGGGATGCCGAAGATGATGAGGCGTTGGACGGCTTCGTGGCCGCACAGACGTTTTGGGACCGTGCGATGGCAGAAGCACTAGCCAAGGCTCATGAATCGAATGGCGGCCCGGTCATCGGGATTGTCGGCCGCGGTCATGCGGAATACGGGTACGGGATCCCCCACCAGCTTGCCGATCTGGGCTATGAGGATGTTCAGGTTCTTTTACCGCATACTGCCGGCGATGACTGCCCCGAACCGGGGAAGGCGGATTTTGTCTTCGCGCTGGAACCCGATACCGCGGATCCTCAACCCCCTCGCATGGGGATCGCGATGGAGGAACATGAAGACGGTATCACCATCCTGGACGTACTCGAAGGCACGCCTGCGGAGGCCGCCGAACTCCGGGCCGGGGATCGAATTGTCCGCGCAGCCGGCGAGTCGATCGAACGGCCCGCAGACATGCAGCGCATCGTGGAAGAAACACCCCCAGGGCGCTGGCTACCGCTTAAAATCACGAGGGACGGCAAGGAAAAGGAGAAGATCGTTCACTTTCCGCCCAGAGGCGACTAGCGGACTCTAAGAAGCCCCTAGGCCTGGGCCTTCTTCAGTCCGATATCCGAATGGCGAGGGCCTGTTCGCCCCCGCCATCATCGGCCGATCACTCCAGCGTCGAGAGCATATAGCGGATGGCGGCCATCAGCTCATCCGGGTCGGCACGCCCCTCGTACCGCGGCATGGCCCCCTTTCCGGAAAGCGTGCTCTCCACCAGCTCGTCGGCATCCGTCGGCCGGTCCGCCCAGTCGTCCGGTTCGTTGATCTTCGGGGCACCGGCGATTCCGCGATCGTGACACGACGCGCAACTCGGCGCGGTGCCGCCCTTGTAAATAGCCTCGCCATCATCGGCTGCCGCGGCACCGATCCCACCAGCCACGAGACCGATCGCTGCCACCGAGGTAAGCATGAGACGCTTCATACTCGAATCTCCTCATCGATGTACTTCTTCTGTTTCATTATACGAACAGCCGTATACAGGTGCTGTATAACGATCATAAGGTACACTGAAGTACATCAAAATGCACGTGGATTTTGCACCTATGGCCGCTTCCGACTCGCCTCTCTCAGCCCATCTATACGCCCTGCTCGAGAATGATCAAGGGCATCTGCTGACCGTCGGGCGTGAGGCCACCGAGGCGGCGCACGCCGCTGGTCTGACCCCCCATTACGAAGCCGGGGTCCCCCTGCCCGCGGACAAGCTGGCATCCAGCGGCCGTTTCCGGTTAGCAGTAGTCGGCCACGACGCAGCTTCGGCGGCAGTGGCCGGCAACCATACGCTGGTTCAACCGCTGCGCGATCTCTATGCCGAGCAAGTTCTCGTGGCGCTGGAGCAGCCGTCATCACCGTGGTCGCGGCGAGACCTCATGGCCCTCGGCTTCATCGCCCGCGGCAAGGCAACTCTGGCGGACGGAAGCGCCAGGGATCTCTTCGCGTTCAACATCGCGACGTACAAGGTGACTCCGGACTGGCTGAATGCTGAACATTGGGCCCACCCGGAACTTTTCGACCGCTATCGCTGGTAAATCACTCCCTAGCAGCTTACGCCCATCTCCTCAAGCGCACCCTGCAGGATGGCAGCGCTTCGCCGCCAACCCGGCTCCAGCATCATCGCGTGTCCGGCTCCCGGGATCCAGATGGGATCCACGCCGTGCCACCACGCCGTAGTCCGGACCATCCAAGGCGGAATAATCGCATCCTCTTCCGCCCCCAGCACCGCCACGGGGATGTGGAGATGTCCCCAGCGCGGCCAACGCGGGAAACCCATTTCGAAAAGCGCCCACTGCGACTCCGGCTGCATTCGGCTGGTGTACTCGAGGACTGCATCCGGCCCGGGGGTGTCGGCGAAAAGCGCGTGCTGCGCCTGATCGACATCGACCCAGTCAGGCCCAAATCCCTGCAAGACACCCATCTGCCAGAGCAGATGGGGTTGCCCCACCATCATCTGCAAAGCGGAAGGGGCCATCCCGGTCGGCGGGACAGCAGCGAGAAAGACCCCGGCCGCTGCGGGAACGCCGCGGCGCAAGGCCATATCCACCACGAGGCCTCCCATGGAATGACCGACCAGAACAGGTGGTTCGCCGAGTTCATCAACAGCGCTCGCCACATCATCGACGAAGTCGTTGAGCCCTGCCTGATTCAGCGTCTCGCGTCCCGCGCTGGCACCGTGGCCACGGAGGCTGACCGCGTAGGCTGCATGCCCAAGGCCGGCGAAATAAGGAAGGTAGTGCGTCTGCCAGCACCAGGCTCCGGCAAAGGCGCCATGGACGAAGAGCAGCGGAGGGCATCCTCGCCCGGTTGTGTCGGGCTCGTAGGCCAGAAGCTCAAGGCCACGGTAATCCACACCGTAGCCGGCGGGCGCCGCTTCAAAGCGCGTATACATCAGAACCCTCCATCCAGCACGGACCCATGGGCCAGCCCCCTTTGTTCAGGTAAGCTGCCTATTCCACACGCCCTACAACACAATAATCAATGGCAGCTGCCACATGAGCACGTCCCGCCCACAGACCGTCCGCCTGAGCGACTACACCCCCCCGGCCTATCTGGTCGACGAGGTCCACCTCCAGGTTGATCTCACAGGGGGGCGGGCCCGTGTGGAAACCACGCTGGAGATGAGGCGCAACCCGGCCAGCAGAGGCGTGGGAGCGCTAAGGCTCGATGCGGAATTCCTGGAGTTGGAATCCCTCAGCGTCGATGGCACCGCGCAACCGCTGCGCGATTGCTGGCGAGATAACGGCGGACTGGTCATTAAGCACGCACCCGACCGGTGCCGGATACACACGGTCAGTCGCTTCCGGCCGTCCGATAACACGGCGCTGTCGGGGCTCTACCAATCAGGCGGCATGTACTGCACTCAGTGTGAGGCGGAAGGCTTTCGCCGCATCACGCCCTACCCGGATCGCCCGGATGTGCTTGCGCCCTTTACCACGACCGTGGTCGCCGAACGCGATACTTGCCCAGTGCTATTGGCCAACGGCGACTGCATCGATCAGGGCGAACTCCCCGGGGGGAGACACTACACCACTTGGCACGATCCGTTTCCGAAACCGGCATACCTCTTTGCCCTGGTAGCCGGAAACCTGGCGTGCCGCGAAGAGCCATTCATCACCGCCAGCGGTCGTCCGGTCAAGTTGCGCTTCTACGTCGAGCCGGAGAACATCGGACGCGTAGAGCACGCGCTGGCGTCCTTGCAGCGGGCCATGCGCTGGGACGAAGAGAATTACGGCCTCGAATACGACCTGGATACCTACATGGTCGTAGCCGTGGGGGATTTCAACATGGGCGCGATGGAGAACAAGGGGCTGAACATCTTCAACACCCAGTTTGTCCTCGCTAGCCCGGAGACCGCTACGGACTCCGACT
The DNA here is from genome assembly GCA_003552625.1 of Ectothiorhodospiraceae bacterium. Taxonomy (GTDB): domain Bacteria; phylum Pseudomonadota; class Gammaproteobacteria; order Nitrococcales; family Halorhodospiraceae; genus Halorhodospira. Next base: position 39,402 of record PUNM01000093.1, on the reverse strand, counting down.
ACGAAGCAGTTGAGGCCGTCGTTGGCCACGAGTACTTCCATAACTGGACGGGGAACCGGGTCACCTGCCGTGACTGGTTTCAACTCTCGCTCAAGGAAGGGCTGACGGTCTTCCGAGAGCACGAGTTCATGGAGGCCGGGACCTCCCCCGCCGTGCAGCGGATCGCCCAGGTTCGCCTGCTCCGCTCGGCGCAGTTCCCGGAGGACGCAGGACCGATGGCTCACCCGGTACGCCCGGAGTCGTATGTCGAAATCAACAACTTCTACACGGCCACGGTCTACGCCAAGGGCGCCGAAGTCATCCGCATGTACGCAACCCTTCTCGGGAGCCAAACCTTCCGCCACGGCGTTCAACGCTACCTGCAGCGCCACGATGGTGCCGCCGCCACCATCGAGGACTTCCTTGCCGCCATGGAAGAGGTTAGCGGGCGCGATCTCAGCCAGTTTGCACTGTGGTACAGCCAGGCCGGCACACCGCGCGTGGAGGTCAACACGCAGCACGATCCGGAGCAGGCCACCTTCACCCTGACCTGCCGGCAGAGCACACCCCCAACCCCGGGGCAACCTCAGAAGCCGTCCCTACTGATTCCGCTAGCGGTTGGGTTGATCGACCGCAATGGCCAACCTCAACGCATGCGACTTCGCGGCGAACGGACAGCCAGCGCGGACACCCGCGTCCTCGAGCTGCACGATACGGAACAACAGTTCACCTTCGAGGACTGCCCCGAGCCACCCGTACCATCCCTGCTCCGAGGGTTTTCCGCGCCGGTTCAAGTCGAGCACCCCTACACGGATGACCAATTGGCATTCCTGCTCGGCCATGATCCGGATCCGTTCGCGCGCTGGGAGGCCGGGCAGCAACTCGCCCTGCGGGTACTGCTCGACGAGATTCGCGGTAAACCGCGCGACCGGGGTATCGAGCGACTTGAAGAGGCCTTCCGTGCCTCCCTGGAGGCGCCCGGGGCGGATCCGGCACTGGTTGCAGAAGCCCTTACACTGCCGAGCGAAGCCTACCTGGCGGAACAGCTCCATCAGGTGGACCCTTTTGCCATCCGTCGGGCCCGCCGAGATGTCCGGAAGGCCCTGGGTCAAGCGCTTGAAGCGCACTGGCTCGCACTCATTGCAGAAGGCCCCGTCAACCCCTGGGACTACCGCCCGGCAGAGGCAGCGCAACGACGGCTGCGCAACCTTGCTCTCGGCTACCTCAACGCCGGATCCGAACGCCATTTGCCACGTGCCCTGGAACAGCTGGAACAGGCTGATAACCTGACGGACCGAGTCGCCGCGCTCACGATACTTGCCGACAGCCCGAGCCCGGAAGCCGAGCAAGCCCTTGATGCATTCCACGACCGTTGGCACGGCGAGCCGCTGGTCATCGACAAGTGGTTCCGCATCCAGGCCATGGGCGATCGCCCCGATACCGTTGACCGCGTCGAGCAGCTGGCGGCGCATCCCGACTTCACCCTTTCCAACCCCAACCGCGTCCGTGCACTGCTCGGGGCTTTCGCCCAAGGCAATCCGGCCCACTTCCACAGCTTGGATGGCCGCGGCTACCGTCTGCTGGTCGATCACATCCTCAGCCTCGATCCGAGCAACCCCCAGCTCGCTGCGCGACTGTTGGCACCCCTCACCCAGTGGCGCCGTTATACGCCGGATCGGCGAGAAGCGATGCGCGGCCAACTGCAACGGATCATCGAACAGGATTCGTTGTCGAAAGATGTGTACGAGGTCGTTTCGAAAAGCTTGGACCACGTCAGCTAAACTCGAGGCGATGGATCTTGAGAACGAACAATGTCGATTGGAGGCTCGCTTTGCCCCGTAGGCTTTTAATGATCCCGGTTTTCATTCTGTCCCTCGGGCTCATGCTCGATGCTCCGGTAAGCAATTGGCAGGGTCCGCTGCCGCAAGCCCAAGCCGATGAGACCGAAGCGAGCGAGCTTCGCCCCGGCAACGCTCAACGCGAAAAGGCCCGAGTGGTTGCCGACCTCCTTCAGCGCTACCACTACCGGAGCCCGGACTCCGGAGTAACCCTGGCCAAGGACGCCGCCGAGGCGTACCTGAGGCAGCTCGATCATGGCCGCTTTTTCCTCCTGGAAGACGATGTCGAGCGCTTCCGGGCTGATCTCGCTGACATCGGGGCCGATCAACCCGATAAAATCCTTGAGCGCGCTTACGGGCTTCACGCCACCTACCGCGAGCGGGTTCGGGAGCAGATCGACTTCGCCCTCGGTCTGCTCGAAGAGGACTTCGATTTCGATGCTGACGGTCGTTACGAGCAGGACCGCATGGAAGCCGACTGGGCGACGGATCAGCAGGACCTCGATGACCTATGGCGCCAGCGGGTATCGCATGATGCGCTGACCCTCGAACTCGCTGAGCGGAGTGCTGACGAGATCCAAGATAACCTCAAGCGCCGGTATCAGACCATCCGGGACCGGGCTGTTGACGCCGACAATGACGACGTCATGGAACTCTACCTAACCGCCTGGGCCAGCGCCTTCGACCCGCACAGCGCGTTCATGTCGCCTCAGCGCTCGGAAGAGTTCGACATGCAGATGTCACTGCAGCTCGAGGGAATCGGCGCGAAGCTGACCATGGAGCAGGACTTCACGAAGATCGTGGAACTCATCCCTGGCGGTCCGGCAGAGCAGTCCGGGGAGTTAAGCGAGGGCGAGCGGATCATCGGCGTGGCCGACGGCGAAGACGGCGAGATGAAAGACGTGGTCGGCTGGCGACTCGACGAGATCGTGCAGATGATCCGCGGCCCGAAAGAGTCCGTGGTCCGGCTTAAGGTACTCCCGCCAGCCGGAGCGAGCGAGACATCGCCGAGGGAGGTCCGGCTGGTCCGCAACAAGGTTGACCTCGAAGACCAAGCCGCCCGAAAGGAGATCATTGAGCAGACCGACGATGAGGGTGAAACGGCTCGCATCGGTGTCATCAAGATCCCGAAATTCTACCGGGACTTTGCTGCCGCACAGGCGGGCGACCAGGACTACCGGAGCACTACGCGGGATGTGCAGCGGTTGCTTGGCGAACTCCTTGAAGAAGGCATCGATGGCTTGGTCATTGATCTCCGCGGAAATTCCGGCGGCGCCCTGCGCGAGGCGACTGCACTGACCGCGCTTTTCACCGGCGGCGGGCCGGCTGTGCAGGTTCGCAGCCACCAAGGACACCTCGAAGAAGTCGGCGAGTCCGAACAACCCCCGGCCTACGAAGGACCTCTCGGGGTCATGGTGGATCGGCGCAGCGCCTCCGCATCGGAGATCTTCGCGGCAGCGATCCAGGACTACGGGCGCGGCGTGGTGATCGGTGACCAGACCTTCGGTAAGGGCACGGTCCAGCAGATGGTCAGTCTCGATAACTACGCGATACCGGATGAGGATCGTTCCGGGCAACTGAAGCTCACCATCGCCCAGTTCTATCGTGTCAGCGGCGAGAGCACTCAGCTGGTCGGCGTAACGCCGGATATCAGCCTCCCCTCGGAACTCGATCACGACGAGTTCGGCGAACGAGCCGCCGAGAACCCACTGCCAGCGACGACCATCGACGGGCTGGAAGTCCCCGTGCGTTACGACCTGGACGATGTCATCGACGAACTCACCCGCCGCCACGAGCAGCGTATGGACGAAACCGAGGTCTTCAAGGCGCTTCAACGCGAGCTCGATTTCCAGCGCGAGATCCGCAAAGACACCTCGATCTCCCTGAATCGTGAGCAGCGCCGCGCCGAGCAGAAGGAACGCGAGGAACGCCTCTTAGAATTGCACAATGAGCGGCGGCAGGCGCACGGCAAGGACCCGGTGGAGAGTTACGAAGATGTTGACGCCGACGCCCTTCCCGATGCGTTGCTCGATGCAAGCGCGGCGATCGTTCGGGACCTCGCCCGGATCCTGGACGAATCCCGGGATGACGTGCTGACAGCCGAAGCGGAACGGGACGAGGAGTGACTACGCCCTACTCGGCCGCGGTCAGGTGCTCGATGCGTAACTGCAGCGACGCCTGGCCGCGGTAGTGATTAACCTCGGGCGTGTAGACGGCGCGTACGCGGCCTTCAAGCCAATCCCAGCCGTGCTCCACGCCGCCAAAAGCGATGGCCGGCCAAACCGGGCTGGCCCGCCCTGTCGGGGTCAGGAGAAGGCGTAGGTGCCCGCCGCGCAGGGCCCGGCTTTCCCGGATACGAAACAGGCCATCGAAACGGGGCTCCGGAAAACCGCAGCCCCAGGGCCCCCCGTAGCGCAAAGCTACAGCAGTCTCCAGGGTGAGTTCCTCCTCGGCAAGTTCTCCGTCCGTCTCGATTCGCTGCTGCGGGGGCAATCCGCCTAGCGCCGATTCCAGCGCAGCGGCAAACGCTTCCCGAAAGGCATCGAGCTGGTTCCTCGCAATGGTCAGCCCGGCCGCCATGGCGTGGCCGCCAAAGCGCTCGACCAGGCCCGGTGAATCCCGGTGCAGCGCGGCGAGAAGATCCCGCATATGAAGCCCGGGTACCGACCGGGCGGAACCACGGAGCCAGCCCTCGTCGGCGGGTGCAAACGCCACCGCAGGGCGCTTGTAGCGGTCCTTGAGGCGCGAAGCGACGATGCCCGTCACCCCCTGGTGCCATCCTTCCGCAGCGACACAGACGCCGAGACCGACCTCCTCTGCCTGTGCCTCGAGGTGGGCCAAGGCCTCTCCCGTCATCTGTGCCTCCACCTCGCGCCGCTGGCGATTAAGCCGATCCAGCTCTTCGGCTTTTGCACGTGCCGTCGCGTGGTCCTCCGCCAGCAGGCACTCAACACCTGCGGTCATATCATCCATCCGGCCGGCGGCGTTGAGTCGCGGTCCTACGGCAAAGGCGAGATCCGCGGCCGTCGCCCGAGTTGCGTCCCGCCCGCCGGCCTCGATCAGAGCAGTGATGCCTGGCGCTGCGGCACCAGCCCGAATCCGCCTCAACCCTTGTTCCACGAGGATTCGGTTATTGTGATCCAGGGGTACCAGATCGGCGACGGTACCGATGGCGACCAGATCCAGCAGCCCAGCAAGGTTGGGGCAGCTCCCTCCCGCCCCAGCCAGCAGCCCTCTTTCCTGGAGTGCACGGCGCACCGCTAGCGCCGTGTAGAATGCGACACCGACCCCGGCGAGCGTCCGGGTGGCGAACCCGTCATCGGCGCGCATTGGGTCTACCACCGCCGCCGCAGGCGGTAGTTCCTCCCCCGGGGTGTGATGGTCCGTAATCACTACCTGCATGCCGCACGCGTGCGCTGCCGCGACGCCCTCGGCACTCGTTACTCCGTTGTCGACAGTCACCAGCCAATCCGGTGCACTGGGCTGGAGCCGCTCTACAACCTCCGGGCTGAGACCGTAACCAAGCTCAAACCGGTCCGGAACCAGGAAGCTGATCGCCTCCGGCGCACCCTCCACTGCCGTGGCGAGCAACCGTAACGCTCGCACCATCAGTGCTGTCGCCGTGGCGCCGTCCGCATCGTAATCGCCCACGACCACGATTCGCTCGCCGGCACGCAGGGCTTCGGCCAGACAAGCACCGGCACAGTCCAGGTCAGCCATGCCCTCTGGAGAGGCCAATTGGCCGAGCGAAAGGTCCAGCTCCCGAGCGCTTGCAAGCCCCCGGCGCGCGTACACACGCTTCAGGACGGGATGGAGATCGTTACCGACCGCCGGAGGGAGAGGTCCTTCCGGACGACGCTCGATGCGGTCAGCCACGCTCACCACTCGCCACGTAGTTATGGAAGGGTCGCCGCCTGCGCCAGAAACGCCACAGGGCCTTGCGCGAGAGCACCCGTCCCTTGTGGTCGGGCTGTGCCGTACAGAGTTCCAGGCGATCCCAGCGCTGCCCTTCGACGCCGTCGCGCAACCCAATAATGGCTGGTGCGACGAAAGCGCGTTCAATCGCCGAGACCGCATCGATCCAACCCGGTCCGTCATCCACGGCTAAGGCGGCCTCAGCCCAGTGAACGGCGACCAAAGTGCAGCAGGAGGGCCTCAGAGGCGTGGCATTCTCCAGTTCGCCAGCCTCTGCGCCGGCCAGCCGTGCCCACCCCTGCCAGGCGGGGTCATCGCTGAGTACGCGCCCCCAAGCGAAAGGCTCTGGCGGCTCGGGCTGCCGCCCACACCCCCAGGTCCAAAGCGCGTTGACTGGAGGCTCGCCACGGTATTCCCGGTCACGGTTGACCGGATGCTCATAGAGGGTCAGTTCGATTTCGCTTAGCACGGCCGCCCAATTCAGCGCACCGGCACGACGGGGGATTGCAGCCTCGACAAACCGGCCAGCAAGGGCCTCCGGAGGCGGCCTATCCGGGAGCGGGTGCTCACTCGCCAGATACCAGCGTCCGGTCGCGGTGCGCTCCAGGCGGATGCCGTGCCCGGCGAGGAGATCCCCGAGATCCGTTTCCAAATGCGCCGCTTCCGTCTCAGCGATCTCCACCGGAACGAGTCGCACCCCGGCAGCCTCCGCGCGCAGATGGAGGGGCAGCGCTCGGGACCAGTGCAGCTCACCCGGCGCACCACCGTCCGCGATGTAAGCCAGCGGTCCCGCCGCCGGCGGCACGGCGACAGGATCCAACATCTGGCGGTCCCCTCGGGCCAGCCACGTCTCGAGCCCGGGCAGGTCACCAAGGATTCCCCCGGGTAGCTCGCCCGGCAAGGGACCGAGAAGCCCAGGTACCTGAAGGCGCAGCCGGTTCTCGCTCAAAGCCGCTCGAGGATCGCCCGCCGGACCGAGTCGTAGTCGGCATCCACCGTCTGGATGGCATCCCCGGCCTGGGCACTCGCAACGTCCGGATCCTTAAGGCCGTGCCCGGTAAGCGTGCACACCACGGTACTGCCCTCCGGGATCCGCCCGCTGCGGATATCACGCATCGCCCCGGCAACCGAAGTTGCCGAAGCGGGTTCACAGAAGACCCCCTCGTGATCAGCCAGACGGCGCTGCGCACGCAGGATCTCTTCGTCGGTGAGCTCATCGAACCAGCCCTCGGACTCCTCACGCACCGCCAGCGCCCGATCGTAAGACTGCGGATCCCCTATGCGGATCGCTGTAGCCACCGTCTCCGGCTCAGCGACCGGACCGCCTCGCAGGAAGGGTGCGCTGCCGCTGGCCTGATAACCGACCATGCGCGGCCGGCGCTCGACCAAAGCCGAGGCGTAACGGCATTGGCCCTCACAGAAGGTGCAGGCGGCTGTCAGCCTCTGGTCCCCACTGCGCCCGGCGCACTCGGAGTAACCGATCCAGTGCGCAGTGATATTGCCCGCGTTACCCACCGGCAGACAATGAAAGTCCGGAGCACGCTCGAGTTCCTCGATGATCTCGAAGGCCGCCGTCTTCTGGCCTTGGAGCCGGTACGGGTTAATCGAGTTGACGATGGTCAGTGGCGCATGCTCGGCCAATTCCTTGACCAGCCGCATGCCGGCATCGAAATTGCCGCGGATCTGGAGGATTTGAGCCCCGTGCATTACCGCCTGGGCCAGTTTACCCATGGCGATCTTGCCGTCGGGGATCAGGACGAAACAGGCGATGCCCGCACGTGCGGCATAGGCAGCGGCCGACGCCGAAGTGTTGCCCGTCGAGGCGCAGATAATCGCCTTGGCGCCGTCCTGCACCGCCTTGGTGACGGCCATGGTCATGCCGCGATCCTTGAACGAGCCGGTGGGATTCAGCCCCTCAAACTTGGCATAGAGATCGACATCGCAACCAATCTCCTTGGGCAGCCGGGTCAGCTGGATCAGCGGCGTGTTGCCTTCCCCGAGCCCCAGGATCCGCGTGTCGTCGCTGACCGGGAGCCGGTCCATGTACTTGGCAATGAGGCCGGTGTAACGGGGTCGAAATGGCATGGCCTTACTCCAGGTTCTCGACGCGGATGCGGACGACGCGTCCCTCGACCTGCTCGAGGTGCTCGAGCCTTTCGATGGCAGCATCCATCTGCCGCTCGTAGGTGCGGTGCGTTAGCAGAATGATCGGCACGTGATCCGCGCCCGCCTCCGGCTGCTTCTGTATGATCGCCTCGATCGAGATTCCGAAATCGCCCAACACGCGGGTCACGTCAGCAAGCACTCCGGGCTCGTCGCGGGCCGACAGACGGAGATAGTAAGCGGTCTCCGCATCCCGCATCGGGAGCACCGGCTCCTGGGAGAGCGACTCGGTATGGAATGCCAGATAAGGGACCCGGTTCTCGGGCTCGAGGTTGAACTCCCGGACCACATCGATCATGTCTGCAACGACGGCCGATGCCGTCGGCTCGGCGCCGGCGCCGGCGCCGTAATACAGTGTTGGGCCAACCGCGTCCCCCTTGACCATCACCGCATTCATGACGCCGTCGACATTGGCCAGCATGTGCCGACGCGGCAGGAGGGTTGGATGAACGCGCAGCGCGTAACCGCCCTCCTCGTGAATCGCGATACCGAGGTGCTTGATCCGGAAACCGAGTTCTTCAGCCCACGCCACGTCCTCGCGCGTGATGTGGTCGATTCCCTCCACGTAGAGCTTGTCGTACTGCAGCGGGATCCCGAAGGCGATCGAGGCAAGGATGGTCAGCTTATGCGCCGCATCGGTGCCCTCGACATCGAAACTCGGATCGGCTTCCGCATAGCCGAGGCGTTGCGCTTCGGCGAGCACCTCACCGAATTCCCGCCCCTCGTAGAACATCTCGGTCAGAATGTAGTTCGCCGTGCCGTTGATGATTCCGGCAAGCCACTCTACCCGGTTACCGGTCAAGGCCTCGCGAACGGCCTTGATAATCGGAATGCCGCCCGCGACCGCCGCCTCGAACGCCACCGTCACACCATTCTCGCGCGCCCGCGCGAAGATCTCATTACCGTGCAGGGCGATCAGCGCCTTGTTGGCGGTCACAACGTGCTTGCCATTATCCAGAGCACGCAGCACCAACTCGCGGGCCGGTTCGTAACCGCCGATGAGCTCGGCAACGATCTCCACCTCCGGATCATCGACCACCTCGAACGGATCGGTGGTCAGCCGAATACCCTCCAGTCGGCAACTGCGCGGACGTTCCGGATGCCGCGCCGACGCATGGCTTACGCGGATTTCACGACCCGCGCGCCGACTGATGACATCGGCATTGCGCTCCAGGATGTTGACCACCCCGGCGCCGACCGTGCCGATGCCCAGCATCCCCACATTCACCGGTTTCAATCCTCACCTCCGAATCACAAAACGAATGTCGGCCGCGCTCTGCGCGAACCCGACGCTCACTCGGTCTCGTCGCGGCGGAACATCTGCTTGATGCCGCGAATAGCCTGCCGTGTGCGGTGCTCATTCTCGATCAGCGAGAAGCGCACGTACTCGTCTCCGTAGCTCCCAAAACCGATGCCCGGGGATACGGCCACCTTGGCATCGGCGAGCAGTTTCTTGGAGAACTCCAGCGACCCCATGTCACGGTAGCGTTCCGGTATCCGTGCCCAGACGAACATGGTCGCCTTGGGCCGCTCAATCGGCCAGCCCGCGGCCTCAAGCCCGTCACAGAGCACATCGCGCCGCACCCGGTACATCTCGCGGATCTCCTCGACGCAATCCTGGGGTCCCTCAAGCGCCAGGATGCCCGCCACCTGGATCGGCGTGAACATCCCGTAGTCCAGGTACGACTTCATCCTCGCCAGCGCCGCGATCAGATCCGGGTTGCCGCAGACGAAGCCGATCCGCCATCCCGGCATATTGTACGTCTTCGAGAGGGAATAGCACTCAACGGCAACGTCCTTCGCGCCCGGGACCTGCAGGATTGACGGAGCCTGGTATCCGTCAAAGACGATTTCCGCATAGGCAAGATCCTGTACGACCCAGATCCCCTCCTTGCGCGCGATCTCGACAACCTTCTCGAAGAAGTCGAGCTCCACGCACTGCGCCGTGGGGTTGGATGGGAAGTTCAGGATCAGCATCTTCGGCTTCGGGTACGTATCCCGGATCGCCTTCTCAAGCTCCGTGAAGAAGTCCCCGCCCGGAATCATCGGCACGTGTCGGATGTCCGCCCCAGCGATCACGACGCCGTACGGGTGGATAGGATAGGCTGGATTCGGCACCAACACCGCATCCCCGGGGCCGAGCGTTGCCAAAGCGAGGTGGGCGAGCCCCTCTTTCGAGCCGATGGTGACGATCGCCTCGCTCTCCGGGTCGAGGTGGACGTCGTAGCGCTCCTCGTACCAACGCGTGATCGCACGCCGGAGCCGCGGGATCCCTCGCGACATGGAGTAACGATGGGTATCCGGGCGCTGAGCTGCCTCGCAGAGCTTGTCAACGATATGCTGAGGCGTAGGCTGGTCGGGATTTCCCATCCCGAAGTCGACGATATCTTCGCCGCGCTGACGGGCCGCTGCCTTCAACTCATTGACGATGTTGAATACGTAAGGAGGCAGCCGCTTGATCCGTGGAAAGTCGGCTTTCGGAAGGTCGGAGTCCACGGGCGAACCTCAGAAATCCTTGGTTGAACAGGAGTCAGGGACCAGGCAATAGGGCTGCGAACGTACTCACCCCGCAGCGAACTGTCAAATAAGGGGTACAGCGATGAAGCTTGCACAGGATCACGGCACCGCTACCTACCGGATCCGCGCCTATGAGCCTGGCTGGATCCAGGTTAACGACACCACCTACGAGACGAGTGTCATGCTCATGCCGGATGGGCTGAGCACCGCCCCTGCGGCGGAAAGCTTCGAGCAACTGACCCGGGATGACCTGCAACCGGCAATCGACTGGCAACCGGAGTTGCTTCTGCTCGGCACCGGAGCCACCCAGCGCTTCCCCGAGCGGACGCTCATGCGCGCACTGATCGCCAGCGGCATCGGCTTCGAGGCCATGACCACCGCAGCTGCCTGCCGAACTTTTAACCTTCTGATGAGCGAGGACCGTCGAGCCGCAGCGCTGCTTCTCCTGCGCTAATCGGGTTGCTTTTCAGGGGTCGCCCCTGGGCCAAACGCGTAAGCGCTGACTGACCGATCCCGCTTGGCCACGTACATGGCGTCATCGGCCACGCGCTGCAATGCATCCGGGGTCATGCCGTGATCCGGATAGAGCGCGATGCCGCAGCTGATGCGCACCTCAAAACGCCCTGCCTCGAGTTCGAAGGGTTCCTCCATGACGGCAATCAGCTTCTCCGCCACCCGCTCCGCCGCGCGATAGCCGTCGACCGCCTCGAGGAGAATGACGAACTCGTCGCCGCCGTAGCGGGAGACCGTATCCGACTCACGGACGACACCCGTTAGCCGCTTGGCGATCTGCTTGAGCACAGTATCGCCAACTTCGTGGCCATACTGGTCGTTGATCGGCTTGAAACGATTCAGATCGATAAAGAGCAGCGCCAGCCGAGTATTGTGTCGCTGCGCCTCTGCCAACGCCTGGGTCAACCGGTCCAGCAGCAGGGCCCTATTGGCCAGCCCCGTCAGGTGATCGTGCAATGCCAGATGGCGCATCAACGCCTGGTTTTCTTCCGCCTCCTCCCGGGCTCGCTTACGCTCGGTGATATTGCTGGCAAGCCAGAGGACGGAAGGCCGCGGCTCAAGACTCCGTGGCAGGGGGAAGACCCGCGCCTCGTACCACTGCTGCCCTGCCGGTGCCTCATCCCCGAGCGGCAAGTGAATGTCGCCTGGCTCCAGTGCGTATTCCAGGGTCACCAGTCGCCCCGCCTGCAGTGCCTCCTGCACGGTGCCGACGAAGCGCTCCGCCGCCGATGCACTGAACACCTCACGGAGGGTGCGGCCCTTCCCGGGGCTCAGCGGGTAGTAGCGGGTGAACTCCCGGCCACCAAAGACCTCCCGCACCTGGCCGCGGTCGTCGATGACCAGCCCCTGATCCGGGATGGTCTCGACAATCGCCTGAAGCCGTAACTTGAGTTCACGCAGACGCGACGCCTGACCCGCCAAAAGGGCACCCAGAACCGCGAGGAATGCCACGCCGATGCCCCAGAGCGCGTACCAGGGACCAGCGATCGCGGTGTGTTCCGCCCACCCCCTCGCCGGCATCATCCCCAGCTGCCACGTGGACCCGTCGAAGTGAATCTCCATAGTGACCGGGTCCTGCTCGAAAACCTCTTCAGAGCCGAAGAAGACTCCCCCGGCTTCACCAAGCCCGTCCCGACCACGAAGGGCGACCGCAAGCTGGCTCTCCTCGTCCAGATCGAGCAACCCAACGGAGCGATACAGGCTGCCCAGACTGATAGGGACGCTTGTAGCCCCCCAATACTCGCCCTGGCGATCGAAGATCGGACTGCGAACGACGACGGCCTTGCCCCCCTGAGCCAGCTCAAACGGCCCAGCAATCACAGTCTGGCGCGACTCCATCATGCGTCGAACGCTTGGTCCCTGCTCCGGATCCGCCTCGATGTCGAGTCCCAGCGCCTGGTGATTGCCGGCAAGCGGATAGACAAACTGAATGACGTTATCGGGAGCGACGGTCACATTGCGGACGTGAAGCTCTGGATCGGCAACGCGGCGGGCGATAGGGACCAGCCGATCCAGCTCGAGGCTCGGCTCCGCACCGACGACTGCCGTCAGACCGTTGACCAGGGCTACGGTCCCCTTCAGCTCCCCTTCAAGACGGGCACGCAGCGCGGAGGCCTGCTCGGTGATCTGCGAGCGCAGCTCCTCCTCCGTACGCGACTCGACGAGCCGCTCCACGGAAAGCCCCACCAGGGATCCCAACGTCGCAAGAACCACCCCGACGCCCAGCGCGAGCAGGCGATCGGTCCGGACCCAGCCTCCTTGCGCCCTACCCCGGTCCCGACTCCCCCGGTCCATCATCGTTGCGGCGCCCCTCCTTTGCCCGGACCCAAGCTGCCTCGAGCTCCTCGATCGGCTCACCGTGCATTTCACGTCCCTGGGCACGAAGCTCCGTCTCCACCGCCCGAAAGCGGTGCTCAAAGCGCTTCCCTGCCCGCCGCAGCGCCGTTTCCGGATCAACCTGCAGGTGGCGGGCGAGATTCACGACTGCAAAGAGCAGGTCGCCGATCTCGGCTTCAAGCCGGTCGGGGGCACCGGCCGGGATCTCGTCCTCAACCTCGGCAAGCTCTTCACGAATCTTCTCGACGGCGCCACGGTGATCGGGCCAGTCGAAACCCACCCTTGCCGCGCGCCGCTGGAGCTTATTGGCGCGCACCAGCGCAGGCAGCGAGCGAGCCACCCCGTCCAAGGCGCTATCTGCCTGCCCTTTGGCGGCGCGCTCCTGTTCCTTGATCGCCTCCCAATGGTGCGTCACTCCGGAGGAATCGTCCACCGCGACGGTCCCAAAGACGTGCGGGTGGCGGCGCACAAGCTTTGCCTCAAGCTGCTCCGCAACTTCTTTAAAGTTAAAGAGGTCCTTTTCATCAGCCATTTGCGCGTGAAAGATGACCTGAAGCAGAAGGTCACCGAGCTCATCGCGGAGACCCTCTGCATCCCCGCGCTCGATGGCATCTGCAACTTCGTAGGCCTCTTCGACCGTATGCGGCGCGATCGTGTGGAAGTCCTGCTCGATATCCCACGGGCAACCCGCCTCCGGGTCGCGCAGACGGGCCATAATCTCAAGGAGACGCGCTACGGCATCCAAGTCGGGCTCTCCTGCTGGCGGGGTCGATGGACCCAGAATTGACACGGTTTCCGGGGCGGCTTAGCTTAGCAGCGTTACCCGTCCGAGTGCAGGCAGGCCATGGAGACGACGAAACCGGGGTTAACCTCGGGCTCGGGCCCGGCGACGGAGCGCGGTGAGCGGACGCGGCGCAAGCTGCTCAGTGCTGCCGAGGGCGAGTTCGGGGAGAAAGGCTTCCATAACGCCTCGATCAGCAGTATCACGCAACGGGCCGGCGTGGCGCAGGGGACGTTCTATCTCTACTACCGCTCCAAGGAGGAGATCTTCCGCGCGCTGGTCGAGCATATGAACCGCACCATGCGCCGCCACCTCAGCGAAGCCATTGAGGGCGCGTCAAACCGCGCCGAAGCCGAGCGCATAGGGCTTGAGGCCTTTCTCCGCTTCTGCCGTGATCACGAAGATCTTTTCCGGATCGTGATGGAGTCGCAATTCGTCGATCCGGAGGCGCACCGCTGGTACTTTCAGACCCTGGCAGGCGGTTACGCTGAGCGCCTGCGCGCCGCCCAGGCACAAGGTGAGGTTCGCACCGGCGACCCATACACCCAAGCTCTGGCGCTGATCGGCATTGCCTTTTTCATGGGGCAACGCCATCGCATCTGGGATGACTCACCGCCCATCGAGCAAGCGCTCGAGACTGCCACGAACCTGATCCACCGGGGTCTCTGCCCGGAGCCGCCTCCGCAGGGGTAACCCCCACGAGGACGGCGCCGAAGGTGGACTCAACGTGACCGGCCAAAGAGGTTCTGCCGCGCCTTCTCGTCAAGTTCCTCGGGCTTGACGGTATGCTCGCGCAGCACTTCCATGCCTCGCTGTACGCCCGCCCGCTGCCCCAGTTCGTCGCGCCAGCGCAGAACATTGGGAAAGGCCGCAGGATCCTGACCGAGACGATCGATAATCAGGACCCAGGGGTACGTTGCCATGTCAGCGATCGTATACTCCCCGCCGGCAAGGTAAGCTGACTCGCTCAGGCGCTGGTCCAGCACCGTCAGCAAGCGCTCAGTCTCCCGCGTATACCGGTCAATACCGTAATGGACCTGTTCCGGCGCATAATTGCGGAAGTGGCCGCACTGCCCGAACATCGGGCCCACCCCGCCCATCTGGAACATCAGCCACTCCACAGCGCGCATCCGCCCCACAGCGTCGGCGGGCAGAAACTGTCCGCTCTTCTCGGCGAGGTAGAGCAGGATGGCCCCGGACTCGAACAGAGAAAACGGCCCATTCCCCGGACCCTGGCGATCCACAATGGCCGGAATACGGTTGTTGGGGCTAATCTTCAGAAACTCCGGGGAGAATTGCTCCCCGCGCGTGATATCCACGGGATGAGCCTCATACTTCAGGCCCATCTCCTCCAACGCGATGTGCACCTTCTGCCCATTCGGTGTCGGCCAGCTATAGAGCTCGATCATCTCTCCTCCATTTCTGGTACAGCGCCGTTTTGCCACGGCGGGTTCGAATACCCTTAGCCTGAATGCTTTCCGGATTCTGCGCCAAGTCCGGTACAATATCGGGTATGGATGCACACACCCGACCCCCGCTTGCTCAACCCAGTCCCCGCCGGCGCACCCGCACCGTGCGGGTGGGCGATCTCGCCATCGGCGGGGATCAGCCCATCGTCGTCCAGTCGATGACGGACACCGACACGGCCGATGAAGTCGCAACGGCCGTCCAGGTTGCGGATCTCGCCCGCGCCGGATCCGAACTGGTTCGCGTCACGATTAACAACGAACAGGCGGCGGAAGCCGTTCCGCGGATTCGTGACCGCCTGGAACAGATGGGAATCCAAGTACCGCTGGTCGGTGACTTCCACTTCAACGGGCACAAACTGCTGCGCCGGCACCCCGCCTGCGCCCAGGCCATCGCCAAGATGCGGATCAACCCGGGCAATGTCGGCAAGGGGAGCCGTCGCGACCCACAATTCGCGGAGATGATCGATATCGCCCGTGAGTACGACCTCCCGGTGCGCATCGGGGTCAACTGGGGCAGTCTGGACGACAGCGTGCTGACGCGGCTCATGGACGCCAATGCCCAACTGGCGGAGCCGCAACCGCCCGAAGCGGTTATGCGGGATGCCGTCGTCACCTCGGCCGTGGAGAGCGCCGAGCAAGCCGAATCGCTGGGGCTTCCGGGTGACCGCATCATCCTCTCCTGCAAGATGAGCGGAGTTCAGGATCTGGTGGCCGTCTACCGAGACTTGGCCCAGCGCTGCGACTACCCGCTGCATCTGGGGTTGACCGAGGCCGGCATGGGCACCCCCGGGATCGTCTCTTCGTCGGCAGCGCTGGCGATTCTGCTTCAGGAAGGCATCGGGGACACGGTCCGCGTCTCGCTGACCCCGGATCCGGGCGGCGCCCGAACCCGGGAGGTGGAAGTAGCCCAGCAGGTTCTGCAGAGCATGGGGCTGCGCGATTTCACGCCGCGGGTGACCGCCTGCCCGGGCTGCGGCCGCACCTCCAGCGACTTCTTCCAGCGGCTCGCGGAGCATATTCGCTCCCATATCGATGAGCGCATGCCTCAGTGGCGTGAGGCCTACCCCGGCGTGGAATCCCTGCGCATTGCCGTGATGGGGTGCGTCGTCAACGGCCCCGGCGAGAGCCGCCATGCAGACATCGGTATCAGTCTTCCGGGGGCGGGAGAACAACCCGTCGCCCCGGTCTTTATCGACGGGGAACGCTCGGTAACCCTCAAGGGCGACGGTATTGCCGAGGAGTTCGAGCAAATTGTCGAGGCGTACATAGAACGCCGCTTCGGCGGCGGCAGCTAACGCAGCCGCCGCGCGCCGTGGCCGGCTTTGCCAGGGCCGACCTTGTGTCCGCGGTCCGATAGGACCCCGCAAACCTCACAGCGCCACGGACCCGCCTGGTACTGCCGGGCCAGCCACTCCCGGGCCGCGGGCCGCTCCACCAGATCGGCGACGGTCAGCGTAGCCATGAAGTGCGCGATATCCCCCATCAGCCGTGTCCACACCGCGCCCTCGAGGGCGCTGCGGTAAGCCGTCCCCGCCTCACGCCGCTCCACGGCGGCCAGGATTTCGGCCACAGTCACTTGCTCAGCCGGCCGTGCGAGCCGGTACCCGCCGCCCGGCCCCGGAATCCCCTCAATGATCCCCGAGGGGCGAAGATCAGCGAAGATCTGATCGACGTAAGAGGTCGAGATATTCTGGCAAACCGAGATCTCCGCAAGCGGCACAGGGCCAATCTCGTCGTGCAGCGCGATGTGCATCACGGCCCCAACGGCGTAGCGTCCGCGGGCGGTCACCTGGACCAGGGCACTCGTATCCAGACGCGTCATGGCTCAATCCCCTCGTTGGTATGGGCTGGCAGCAGCATTGTGGACCATTCTAGTCCATTTTAGGGGATGTGCCAATCTGCCGCACAAATCCACCAAGGAGAAGCCCGCTACTCCGACCCCGTGGCGCCGCCGTTAAAGGGCGATACGCCGAACATATGATTGACCGGCCCGGCCCCGTTGCCCAGGCCACGGGCCTGACGCAGCGCTTCCAGCAGGTAGGCGCGCCCCCGAGCAACGGCGTCCCGCAGGCATAACCCTTGCGCAACGCCGGCCGCGATGGCGCTGGCCAGCGTGCACCCGGTCCCATGGTTGGAGGTCGTCGCCAGTCGCGGGGTCCGGAACGATTCCACCCCGCCACCCGTAGCAAGGACATCCACGACCTCTTGCCCCTCCGCATGCCCTCCTTTAAGAAGGACCGCCTCCGGACCGAGGGCGCGCAACTCCTGAGCAGCCTCTTCCATGGCGTCCGGACCCGCAATGGCACGCTCGAGAAGAACCTCCGCCTCCGGAAGATTGGGCGTTAGCAGCGTCGCACGGGGCACAAGGACATGGCGCAGCCGATCGGCGGCGGCCTCGGCCAGAAGGCGGTCACCGCTTTGGGCGACCATGACGGGATCGATGATCAGCGGCACCGTCGGCGCACGCGCGTCCAGTTCCGCGGCCACCGCATCGATAACGGCGGTATCGTGCAACATGCCGGTCTTGATGCTATCCGCGCCGATATCATCGAGCACGGAGGCCATTTGATCGCGGATGAAACCGGGCGGAATTGTGTGAACCCCTTGCACGCCGAGGGTGTTTTGCGCAGTGAGTGCCGTGATTGCCGTGGTGGCGTAGGCCCCAAGCGCCATGGCCGCCTTCAAATCAGCCTGAATGCCGGCACCCCCTCCTGAATCCGAGCCCGCCACGATCAACAGTCGCGCATTTCCGAAGCGATCCATCGGCCTACTCCTTATCCGGTTCTTCCAACTCCCGCCGCACCTGATCGTGGACTTTCTGCCGATCCACCTTGCCAGCACCGGTCAGCGGAAGCTCTCCCCAGAAGAGGATCCGGCGGGGCACCTTGTATGCGGCGAGTTCCCGCTGCGCATACTGGCGGATCTGCTCCTCATCGACATCCGATCCGGGACGAGCGACCACCGCGGCCATCGGCACCTGTCCCCAGCGGCTATCAGCGACCCCCACCACCGCCGCCCGATGGATACCGGCATGATGGATCAGCACCTCCTCGACCTCTTCCGGTGAGCAGTTTTCGCCACCACTGATGAACATATTGTCAACCCGTCCCACAAGGCGGACGTATCCCTCGTCATCCTCATGCGCCAGATCGCCGGAATAGACCCAGCCGCCGTCGAGCAGGGTCTGCTCACTGCGCTCCGGCTCATCCAGGTAACCGTCAAAATTATGGGGACTTCGCATGAGCAGCACGCCCACCTGCCCCCGCTCCACCGGCTCGCGACTGCCCGGATCCACGATGCGGTAGTCGGTGTGAAACATCGACGTCCCCACCGAGTCGTGATGCTCCCGCAGTTCATCGAGGCCCTGATCCGCCCCAACGTAGAGGAAGTTCGACGGCCCGGCCTCGGTCAGGCCGTAAGACTGACTAACCCGCACTCCCCGCTCCCAGAAGGGCTGCATGGTCCAGGCGGAACAGGGGGCACCGGCGGTCGTGATGCTCTCCAGCGTGCTCATGTCCGCCGCCGCAAACTGCGGGTGCTCCGAGATGAGCTGAAGCATTGCCTCCACCGCCCCGAAATGCGTGATCCCCTCTTCTTCGAGCAGCTCCAGAGACTGCCCCGGGTCGAAGCTTCGCGGCATCACCGTATAGCCACCGGCGTAATAGACCGGGGTCAGGGTGTTCCAGCCGCCAATGTGGAAGAGCGGAAAGGTCAAAAGCTCTGATTGAGGCCCCAGCGCACCTCCACTGCTCGCGAGTATGTCCACCGCATTCCAGACCATCTGGCGATGGGAGACGATGCAGATCTTCGGCGTGGCCGTCGTCCCTCCTGTATGCACATACAAAAACGGCGCGGACAGGGGCAGCGCCCGGTTGTAGGTCTCCGGGACAGGATCGCCGCCATCCACTGCGTCATAGTAAAGGCCACCGCCATCGGCGAGTTCGACGCGTTCCGCCCCGGGCGTTAGCGCCAGCTCCCTTGCCCGTTCCACGAATGCCTCGTCGAAAAACAGCGCGCGTGGCCGGATACGCCGGACGAGGTCGTCGAGCTCCGGACGGGCCAGGCGGTAAGAGAGCGGCGCCAGCACGGCCCCGATTTTCCCGCAGGCGAAATAGAGGTCCAGCGCCTCCAGGCGATTCCGACTCAGCAGACAGACCGGGTCACCGGCTCGAATACCCAGGCCGTCGCTGAGCAGCGCAGCACACCGCTCAGCGCGCTGATCCATTTCCCGGAATGTCTGGTAGCGACCCGAGTCGGGTTCGTAGATCGCCGGTTGGTGCGGGGTCAGGGCAGCACGCCTGCCCGACCAGTTACCGACCCAGTCCATCGGCAGATGGTCGTAACTCGGCCCGACCGTTGCCATGCACCCTCCTCGTTTTCAGGATCCGCCAGGCGAATCAGTTGTGCTTTTTCTTCCAATAGCGGCGCAGTCCCAGCGCCGACATCCAGGCCGGATTGATCGCCTCATGGCGGGGCCAGTCGTCGGCGTCCAGACCCTGCTCCCGGGTCCACTCCCGCAGCCACGCCGTGTACTGCTCCTGCAGCGCCTCCACCGAGTCGGCGACGGGAACGGCTTCCTCCGCCCAGCGCTCTGCAGCCTTGAGACCACGCCGCAATGCAGCCAAATGCTCCGGCGGGTCCAGAAAGAGCCCAAAGTGCGTGGGAGCCAAGTACTCGGGCTTCTGCGCCTCGATATGCTCCAGGCTGCGCCGCCAGCGCTCCGGGTCGAACTCCGGAGGTGGCATCGGCGGCACCACTGCACCCGAGTGGGGCATCCGTACGCCGGCGACATCGCCGGTGAAGCAGATATCATCGAGCAGAAATGCGAGATGGTGCTCCGCGTGCCCGGGCGTATCCAGGGCCACGATCCCAACGCCCCCGACGGCCAGTTCGTCCCCGTCGTCCAGCGTGGTGATTTGCTCCTCGGGGACGGCGAGGAATTCGCCCCAGAGGCGATCCATATCGTCCCCGTAGATCCGCCCGGCGCTTGTCAGAAGCTTCTCCGGATCCACCAGATGGGGCGCGCCCTTGGGGTGGACGTAAATATGTGCACCCTGGCGTGCCAGCCAACCGGCAGCGCCCGCGTGATCCAGGTGGATATGGGTAATCAGGACGTGGGTGACATCCTCCGGGCGAAGGCCCCGCCGGCGGAGTTCCAGCTCCAGGCCTCCCACCGTTGTACCCGGGCCGGTCTCGATGATCAGCGCCCCACCCGGATGGCGCACCAGATAGCTGGCAATGAGATTCGATTTGCCCTGGAAATGGAGGTCCATCACCTCCACCTGAACGCCGGTACGCGAGCGGATGCTGTCCACGGCGCACCTCCTTTTGCTTGAATAGTGGGTCATAACCCGATCTACGCTATCATGCCGCAGCCTGAGCCGGGGCAACCAGCGCCGCGGCCGCAACCCTGCAACTGAGAGCCTTGAGGACTCCCTTTGCCACTACTCGAACTGCGCAATGTCCAGCTTGCCCTCGGCCACCACCCGCCCTTGCTTGAGCAGATCGACATCAGTGTGGAGGCTGGTGAGCGCGTCTGTTTGGTTGGCCGCAACGGAGCCGGAAAATCGACACTACTGCGGCTGATCACCGGCGAACTTGAAGCCGATGAGGGCAGCATCCTATGCGATGCGGGAACCCGGATCGCCAAGCTGGCACAGGAACTCCCCGAGCAGCCCTCGGGCACCGTCTATCAGAACGTCGCAGTCGGACTCGGAGAGCTCGGTCACTGGCTCGAGCGCTACCATTTGGCGGCAGAGGCCGTCGCCAGCGGCGCGCCGGATCAACTCGATGAACTCCAACGCTGTCAGGACGCGATTGACGCTCGCGGTGGATGGGATCTGAAACAGCGCGTCGAGAGCGTCCTCACTCGCCTCGAGCTGCCGCCGGATGCCCGGCTGGATACCCTCTCGGGCGGCGTTCAGCGCCGCGTGCTGCTCGGTCAGGCCCTGGTCACCCAGCCGGACCTGCTCCTGCTCGACGAGCCCACCAACCACCTGGATATCGACGCGATCACCTGGCTGGAGGCATTCCTGAATGATTGGAGCGGCGCACTGCTGTTCATCACCCACGATCGCGCCTTTCTCCAGAGCCTGGCGACGCGCATCGTCGAGATCGACCGCGGCGCGGCGATCAGCTACCCCGGGGATTACCAAAACTACCTCCGGCGCAAAGAGGAACGGCTGAATGCCGAGGCTCAGCAGCAGGCCGAGTTCGACCGCAAGCTGGCCCAGGAAGAGGCCTGGATCCGCCAGGGGATCAAGGCGCGCCGAACCCGCAACCAAGGGCGGGTCCGCGAGTTACAGCGCATGCGGGCCGAGCGCGCACAGCGTCGCGAGCAGACCGGGCGAGCCCGGTTCCAGGTTCAGGAAGCAGAGCGTTCCGGAAAGATTGTCGCCGAAGCCAGCGACGTCGCCTTTGACTACGGGGGCGAGACGGTCATTCGTGACCTGGAAACCACCATCCTCCGCGGCGACAAGGTCGGGATCATCGGCCCCAACGGGTGCGGCAAAACAACCCTGATCCGTCTGCTGCTCGGGGAGTTGGAGCCGACGGCAGGGCAGGTCCGCCGCGGCACCCGACTGGATATTGCCTACTTTGATCAGCAGCGGGCGGTACTCGATGAGGATGCTTCGGTTCAGGATAACGTCGGCGGCGGCCGCGAGCACATCGAGGTCGCCGGTAAGAGCCGCCACGTGCTCAGTTATCTTCAGGACTTCCTCTTCCCGCCGCAGCGCGCCCGCCAGCCGGTCCGCGCCCTCTCCGGCGGAGAACGCAACCGGCTGCTTCTAGCACGCCTCTTCAGCCAGCCCGCCAACCTGCTGGTGCTTGACGAGCCGACCAACGATCTGGATGCGGATACCCTGGAGCTGCTCGAGGAGCGTCTGCTCGAGTTCCAGGGAACGGTGCTCGTGGTCAGCCACGATCGTGCCTTTCTCGACGCCGTGGTCACCCAGTCCCTTGCCTACGAAGGTGAGGGACGCTTTCGCGAGTACCCAGGCGGGTACAGCGACTGGATCCGGCAACGCCCTACACCGCCACCCTCCCGGGGGGCCATTGACTCCGACCGTGCGCCCGTATCGCAGGGCCTGGCGCAGCATCGCACACCGGACGCATCGGGGGCTGCGGCGGAGAGCGCGCCAAAGGAGACCAAGGGTACGACCAGGCGTCTTTCCCGGTACGAAGAGCAAGAGCTGGAGCGGCTGCCCGAGCAGATCGAGCAGTTGGAAGCGGAACAGGAGGCACTCACCGAGCGCCTCGCCGAACCGGATCTTTATCAAGAGGGACGCGAAAAGGAACTGAAGGACCTTCAGAGCCAGCTCGCCGGGATCGAATCCCGGCTGGAGACAGCCTACGAGCGTTGGCAGGAGCTCGAAGAGCGTCGCACGCCCTCGTGATCAACGACGGCGCCCATGTGAACTAAGCGCCTCGGGCCTCTTCCAGGATGGCGCGGCGCTGAGCCGTGCTCAGAGCCACCGGGTTGCGACGGTCCGAGGCCCGTTCGAGAACGGCTTCCTGGTGCTCCACGGAAAAGCCGTACTCGCCGAGACTCGGCAAAGCGCCCTGAGACTCCGCATCGGCCATCCACCGCTCCAGCGTATCCACCAGAATGTCCGCGCCCTCGCAAGCGCTTACGGCGGCCCGGCCCTCGCCGGCGAGGCAGGCGGCGGCCTGCGCCATACGGGACTCCACCCAATCCTGGACCTCGCGCCCCGCGGCCCGGGCCTGATCCAGGCTGTGGCGCATAACCGGCGGCAGGACCCGAGCACAAGCCACACCATGAGGGACCGGCGCCACGGCTCCCATGGGGCCGATCAGTCCGTGGACAGCCCCCAGTCCGGTATGGGTCAGGCCGACACCGGAGAGTAACGCTGCCAGGGCCATCTCGTGGCGCGCGTTTTCGTGATCCTCAGTCGCGTGTCGTCGTAACAGCACCGGCAGGGACCCCCCGCAGAGCCGAAGCCCGTGGAGCAGCCAGACGTCGAGCAACGCGTTGCTTGTTGGCGCCAGATAGCTCTCCAACAGTTGCGACAGCGCATCCATACCCGAGGCGGTGATCGTCCACTCGGGCAGGGTCCGGCTCAGCCGCGCATCCAGCACCACACCGTCGGCCGCGTACGCCGCATGGCGCAGGGATCGCTTGAAGCCGTCACGCAGGCCGGAACGGCCGAGAACCGCGTTGTGGGTGACCTCGCTCCCCGTTCCCATGGTCGTCGGGACCGCGAGCCACGGCAACCTCTTCCCGGAGGGCTGCCGATCCCCGACCCCCTCCAGGTACGATTGCGCTGGACCCTGCTCGCAGAAAAGAGCGGCCAGCGCCTTGCCAGCATCGAGCGCGCTTCCGCCCCCCACCGCCAGAACCTGATCGGGTGGGTTTTTTGACAGCCGCTGGCGAACCGCATCGATCCAGTCGGGGGCCGGCTCCCCGGGTACACGGACGATGTGGACTGACCACCCGCCCTTCTCGAGCAGCTCGACAACGTCGGCCAGGGACCGCACATGCTTCAACGTGGTTTCCCCGGTCACCAGTAAGAGGCTGCCGGCTTGGCCGTGCTGCTGCCCGAGCCAGTCCGGGACACGGCTTAGCCCTCCAGGCTGATGAAGAATCGGCGGTGTCTGCAGCGGCGGCAACCAGTCCATATGAGCCACTTCCTCTTATCGCACACGCCCTGTGGAGGCGCGCCGCATTGAATCCATTCCTGCTTAACCGTCATGGTAAGTGTCATGGAAGCAGCCTGCAGCCCCACGGAGGTCGTTCATCGATGGCTCGCTCGCCGGCCGGAATCCCGGCCTGCCAAACGCCCCCGGACGCCGCTTTTGACCATGCAGCCCCTCACGCCGACCCGGGTGCGACGGCGCAGGCTCTTCGGGAGCGCGTCAAGGAACTCCAATGCCTTGACCGAATTGCCGCTCACCTCAACGGCGACGGCCCCCTCGACCAAGTCCTGACCCATACCGCGCTCCTGATCCCGGAGGGGATGCAAATCCCGGAGCAGTGTGGGGCGCGAGTGCAGTATGGCGAGCGTCAATACGCGTCCGGGCCGGAGCCGGGCACTGCCGTTCGCCTGGAAGTCCCGATCCTGCGCAACGGGGCACCCGCCGGCGAAATCCGCGTCTGGTGCGCCCACGAGCCAGACAGCCCGGCCGCACCTTTTCTCGATGAGGAACGCCGGTTGCTCGAGCAGATCGCGATGCTTGTCGGTCAGTACTTGCGCAGACGCAAGACCGAGGAGGAGCGTGAGCGGCTGCTCGAGAGCTTCGAGGCCAGCGAAGCGTTCAAGCAGCAACTGCTCGCCAGCCTGCAGGAGGGTGTAATCGGGCTTGATCGCCAGGGCTGCATCAGTTTTCTCAATCCGGCCGCTTGCGAACTGCTCGGTTTCACGTCGCCCGAATCGGCCATAGGGACCTCCTTCTGGGCGCACTGTCCGGCTTTCGAGGAGGCGGACACGACACCGCGTTCGCGTGATGAGCTGGCGGAATGCCTGTTCGCCGGCAGCCCCCCCTTCGCCGGCCAACAAACCACCCTTCAGACCGTCAGTGGCCGCAGCTTCCCGGCCCGGATCTACGCCTCTCCCCTTTGCGCTGAAGCCGCCGCGGCAGGAGGCGCTGTTATCTCTTTTCAGGATATTACCGAAGCGGAACAGACGCGCAGGGAGCTTGAGGAGGCAAATCGCGTCAAAAGCGATTTTCTGGCAGCAGCAAGCCACGATCTACGGACCCCCCTGACGGCGATCGTCGGCTACCTGGATCTGCTGGTTGCTGCTGAGGACCTCCCTGCGGCACACCGCGAGTATGCGGCCCTCTCCCGCCGTGCGGCCGATAAGCTGCGCGTGCTTGTCGACATGCTCCTGGACCTCTCACGCCTCGAGCACGGGCAGCTTGCGCTGACCCGGCGCCCGTTCGACCTGCGAGAGGTCCTCGAACAGCAGGTCGAGCTGGTGACCCCCAGTGCGCTGAACAAGGGAATCGAGCTTGTGATCCGGGCCGATCCCCCCGCGGGTTGGCACCTGGTCGGGGACGCAGACCGGATCGGTCAGATCCTCAGCAACTTGATCGGCAATGCCGTCAAGTTCACCCCCTCCGGAAGCGTCTGCGTCCACCTGGAACGTAGCGCCGAGGACTGGGTGACACTGCATGTGCTTGATTCGGGCCCCGGTATCGAAGAAGCCGAGCAGGATCGGATCTTTGAGCAATTCGTCCAAGGGCGCCGCGTCGAGCAACACCATGGAGGCACCGGGCTCGGGCTAAAGATCTGCCTGGACCTCGTCCGGCTGATGGGAGGTGCCATCGATGTCGCCAACCGGCCGGAAGGGGGTGCGTGTTTCACGGTGTCCCTGCCACTGCCCCGCCCAGCCTCCGCGGCTCCGGAGAGCATGACCCAGCAAGCAACACGGAGTCCGGAGCGAGGCAAAGCCCCGTCGATCGCTGCATCTCCGTCTTATGTGCTAGTGGCCGAAGACGATCCAACCAACGCCCTTCTCCTGCAGACACTGATCGAGCAAAAGGGCATTACAGTGACCCGGGTCGAGGACGGGGAATCCGCATGGCGACAGTGGCTTGCGCAGCGACCCGATCTGGCCGTCCTCGACGTGCAGATGCCCACCCTCGACGGCCCGGCGCTGACACGCCGGATCCGGGCATGGGAGAAGGACCACGACGCCCCGCCGACGCGCATCGCCATGGCCACGGCCCACGCAACCGATGCGGTGCGCGAGTTGTGCATGAGCGCTGGCGCCGACCACTACCTTGAAAAGCCCATCGAGCGACGGGCTCTCGACGAGTTGCTCCAATCGCTCTCGGTTCCGCAGCCGCCGCGCCCGCATTCAGCCGATTGGTCAGGACAGGACCCGGACGGTTAGAGTAGCGCGCATCGCTAGCGAAAATCAGGGACGCGAACCCATGCTCCGTTTGCTCAAGTGGATCCTGATCAGCACCCTCTCCCTGCTGCTGCTATTGGCCGCTGCGCTCGCGGTGGCGGTGCAGATTATCGATCCCAATGATTACAAGGATGAGATCGCTGAGCACGTCGAGCACGAAATCGGCCGCGAGCTCGCTATCGAGGGCGATATTCATTACTCCCTCTTCCCGTGGCTGGGTTTTGAGATTGGCCGGTTCACGCTCGCCGACGAGGACCAGTACACGGATGACCCGTTCCTGGAAGTGGACCGCATCGAAGTGGCCATCCGCGTGCTCCCTCTGATCCGCGGCCAACTTGAAGCGCGGGCCGTTGAGGTCACCCGCCCCATCGTGCGACTTAATCGCGACGAGTCCGGTGTCGGCAACTGGGAGTCCCTTGCGGCGGACGCCCGCAGAGGCCACGGCGCGGTCAGCGCTGTCAACGGCGTGCTCTCCGCAGCGCCCGTAATGACCGAACCCTTCTCACGGATTCTGGCCAGCGGCCCCATCGCCGCCGCCACTGCCGGGACGGAGGGTGACCTCGCGGAACTGCTCGAGTTCGTTGAGCGTGTGGATGTCGAAGGGGTTCACATCCACGACGGTGCCCTCTTCTGGAACGATCGGCAGGCCGACCAATCCACCGCAGTGGAATCGATCGACGTCAATATCGACCCCTTGCGCGCTGACGAAACCGTATCCCTGGCGGCCCGAGCGACGGTCGGCGGACTGGAACGCATCGAACTGCAAGCTGACGCCCGCCTCGATACCGTCTCGCCGGTGCCACGGCTCCACGGCGGATGGCAACTCGCCGAATTCAACCCCAAGGATCTTGTCGAGGCTGCCGATTTGGATCCGCTGCAGACCGAGGACGAGACGGCACTGACGCGCCTTTCCGGATCGGGACGGATTGAAGCGACGAGCGAAGAGATTCAGCTTGCAGAACTGCTGCTTGAAGTCGATGACAGCCGGGCCGAGGGCTCCCTGGCGTTCGCCGCCGAGCCGCCGACGATCGACATGGACCTGCACCTCGACGAAATGGACATCGACCGCTACCTACCTCCGGCCGACACTGAGGAAACCCAGGATACCGCCGCGTCGAACGGCGACGATCAGGCCGTGGAGGCCGATGCCGATAAAGACGCGCCGGCTCTGCCCGATCTTAAAGCCATCGAACTCGACCTGCCGCTGGAGCTCCTTCGCGAGCTTGACCTCGATGGGCAGATCGGCTTTGACCACGTGCAGATCGCCGGCCTGTCCACCCGGGACTTTGCGGCGGAGCTCGGCAGCGACAATGGGATGGTGGGCGCCACCCGACTGACCGCAGATCTCTACGAGGGGGAACTCGACGGCCATGCGAAGCTCGACGCACGCGCCGACGAGCCCGGGATCGATGTGCACGTGGACCTTCTCGAGGTGACCTTCGCTCCGTTGACCGAAGATCTTCTGGGACGAGACTGGCTCCACGGGAGCGGTACGCTGCGCCTCCAGGGGAAGGGTAGAGGCGCGAACGCGCATGCGCTGGTCGAGGATTTCGAGGGGAGCGGTGAGCTTGCCTTGCTCGAAGGCTCACTCCTGGGTCTGGATATTGGCCACGAACTTCGTAACGCGCTAGCGGACCTGCGCGATGAAGCGCAGCCCGAAGGCGAGCCGGAGCGCACGATTTTCGCGGAAATGACCGCAACCTATGATATCGGCAATGGTGTGGTAACCAACGACGACCTTCTGCTGACTTCGCCAGTCTTCGAGGCGAACGGGGCCGGCGAGGCGAATATTCTGGAGGAATCCCTCGACTACCGGGTGGAGGCTGCACCGGACGAGGGCCTCGAGCGTCAGGACGCCGAGTTGCTCCACCATCTGGCCGGCGTTACGGTCCCCATCGACATCCAGGGCCAGCTCCTCGGACCCGAGATTCGCGTCGACCTTGTGGGAGCACTCAGTGAAGAGCAGCGGGCACGCATCGAAGGCCTGGAGGAGCAGCTTGATGAAGCGGTCGAGGAGCAACGTGATCGCTTGGAGGACGAGGCGGGGGAACAACTCGAAGAGGCGCGCGATCGCCTCCGCGATGCACTCTAAGCGTTGCTTGAGCTGGTGATGCGGCACCGTCACCAGCTCACGACCGATCTTCAGAAGGCTTGCCTTCCGAAGTTGAACCGGGGACGGAACCAGCAGTAGAACCGACTCGCCAGCTCGGCAATAATACCGAGCCCGCCCCAAAGAGCATCGAGGAGAAGGGATGAGCGACAACGACGCCGCGGACACCCCCGAAATCAACACGGAACTGGCCCGCCAGGTCCATAGCCTCGGGCTGGAGGCGATTGAAGACGCCGGTGAAGACCCCATGGCCACGGTGGAAGCTCTCATGCTCGGCACACTCTCCACCGCCCGGACGTACATGGCCGCGGAGGATGTGGCCAACTACCTGCGCTTCATCGCGGATTATGTCGAAGATGCGGAAGGAGCCGGCGGCGGCGCGGCAGAGACGTAACGCCCGCACGCCGGCAAACCGTCACCGTCCCGGCTACTCCGCGGCCATCCGCTCCAGGGCCTCCAGAGCCTGCGGATCACCGCCGACGAAGGCCCGAACCTGCCCCTCTGTATCCCGATAAAAGACAGTCGGCACACTGCGTACGCCGAGCTGCTGGGCAAGGCGGGTATTGGAATCCACGGCCTCGAGGCCGTCCACCGAGTGGGCGTTCTCAATCATCTCGGCAGCATCCGCCCGGGCATCGGCACCGAGAAAGCCCACCGGGACCCACCGCCACTCCACATTCGGCGTCGCACCGCCATCGACCGTGTTGCGCAAGTTACTGCATGCCGGACAGTGGGGATCCTTGATGGCATAGACGTGGAACTCGCTCTCCCCTTGCTGGAGGTAATAGCTCTCGTCGAGTCTTTCCATGACCCCCTTGGACTGCTCCTCCGCCGAAGTCCCCTCGGCGCAGCCCAGCAACATCCCCGCAAACCCTAGCGCTGCCAACCAACCAAGCGTCTTGATTCGCCTCATTTTTCTTCCTCGACTCCGCGGCGTTCGCTACGCCGCCATAACCTACAGTGTACACCGCGCCCGAGGGGCACGTTCTTACTGCAGCCCGGGCAACACGGCCTGGAGCAGGTGCTCGGCACGCTCATGCCCGGCGTCGGCGGCCGCCTCCCAGAGCTCCGCTGCGCGCTCCATATCCGGATCCATCGTGTGCCCCTCCAGATACATCCAGCCCAGCTGCGTCTTGGCGTCCGGATTCCCGGCCTCCTCGGCAAGCTCAGAGAAGATCGCGTAGGCCTCTTCGAGTTCACCGGCGTCATGCGCCTCGTAGGCGTCGCGCAGGCGCAACTCCTCCTCGGTCAGGTCGTCGTCGGTGATTTCCGGCTCCGATGGCTGCTCCCCTTCCTGCGCGGCCACTCCCGGCACCGCCACAGCCATTACGGCGGCGAGCGCGAAAGAAATGCGTCGATATCGCTGAAACATTGCCTCTCCTTGCTCCTGCGTTCTCGGATATGCCCGGACGCTAGCCCCCTCGGCGGCCGATTGCAACCACAGGGCCGAGCAACTTTTTCCCGTCAGGGTTGTCCTAACCGGCGAGTTCCGCCCCGGCGATCCAGCTGCGCGCATCCGCGCCCGTGGCGACTTCAATGGACACCGCCAGCTCCAGAGGGATACCTCATGTCGGCGCCGACCACCGCCCGGCTCAAGGCCTTCAAACCCCCAAAATCGCTTCTTCGCCTGCTGCTTGCCGGCTTTCTGGTCGTAACGACCCCTTTGGTCCTGGCTCTCGCCATTGCCGCATGGTCCGTCGAGCGCCTTGCCAGCGAGAGCCAGCTGGCGATCTATGACGCGGTGGGGGTTACCGAGAACAGCGCCCACATGGCCCGGGTGGCCATGGACATTGAACGAGCTGCGCGCCGTTACGTCACCCACAACGACCCGGCCGCCATGCAGGATTACCGGCGTTGGCGCCGCGAACTGGCCAGCGCCGGTGCGCCGCCAGGGGCCTTCGGCCCGGACGAGGCGAATTGGCTGCACCAGGGACTGCGCGTGGTGGAGTCCACGTTGCTAGTCTCATTGAACCTCCTAGGCACGGAAGGTGTTCGGGGAGGCGAGCGCATCCCTGACCTCTCGCTGGCCTTGCATCGCTCTGTAGCGGCGATCTCCGCCGCCGGGTACCGACGGATCGACGAGGAGGTCGAGCAAGTCCAAGCCTTTTCCGAACAGGCCCGCGAACTGGTGGTCTACCATCTCGCTGCCGCTGTCCCCATTACCCTCGCCTTCACGCTCTTTTTCGCCCGCCGCATTCACCGCCCCATCCGGGAGCTTGGCGAGGGGATTCGACGCCTCGGAACAGCCGGTTTTGAGCAGCCGGTGACCATCCACGGGCCTCAGGACCTCCAACACCTTGGCGATGAGCTGGACCATCTGCGCCGTCACCTCGCGGCGCTGCAGAATCAGCGCCAGCGCTTCCTGCGCCACGTCTCCCACGAGCTAAAGACGCCGCTGTCCGCGGTCCTGGAAGGCGCCGAGTTACTTCAGGATCCGCAACTAGCTGCCAACGAGCAACGCCGGGCCGAGATCGCCGGCATTGTGCGCGAGAACGGGCACGAGTTGCGCCGTCAAATCGAGAATCTGCTCCGATTCGCTCGCCACGGTGAAGCGCTGGCCGAGTCAGGAGCCCGCGAGAAGGTCAATCTCCCCGCGATCATCGAGGAGGTCGCTGAGCGCCATCATCTCCCTGCGAGGCGGCGAAATATCCGCATCGAAACCGAATGCGACCGCCCTTTGTTCATTCAAGGCGAGCGCAATCAACTCGCGACCGTGATCGATAATCTGCTCTCGAATGCCCTGCGATTCTCCCCCGATGGCGGCACAATTCGAATCAAACTCAGGCAGGATCGCGGACTTGCCGAACTTCGGGTGCTCGACGAAGGCGAGGGAATACCGGACGATCAACGAGAGCAGGTCTTCGAGCCCTTTCAGCAGGGAACCGCCCAGAGCCGCGGCTCTGTCAAAGGAAGCGGCTTGGGGCTTTCGCTGGTCCGCGAGTGTGTCGCGGAGCACGCGGGCACAGTCACTGCCGAGTCGCGTACCGACGGCCCAGGAACGTGCATGCGTGTACGGCTGCCTGCACCTGCGACCACGGAGACGCCGCATGAGTAACCAGGAACGCCCACGAATCCTTGTTGTCGATGACGACCCAAGCCTCTGTCGGCTCATGGAGATGCGACTCGAGGCCTCGGGCTATCAGCCGACCAGCTGCAACAGCGGGGAGCGCGCCCTCACCGAGTTGGAGCGCACACCCGCCGATGCGGTCATCACTGACCTGCGCATGGAAGGAATGGATGGCCTGGCTTTGTTCGACGCCATCCGACAGCGCTGGCCCGCCCTGCCGGTCATCATCCTTACCGCCCACGGCTCCATTCAGGACGCCGTCGAGGCCACCCGCCGTGGCGTCCACCAATTTCTAACCAAACCCTTCGACCCACCGGAGCTGCTCGAGCAGCTCGAGCGTGCTCTTGCCGCTCGCGGGGGACAGACCTCCGACTCAGCCCGGGAAGCCGGCCGGCGCCACGGCCTTGTAACCCGGAGCCCGCGCATGGAAGAACTCCTGGAGCGTGCCCTGCTGGTCGCCGACTCCGAAGCCAACATCCTGATCCAGGGCGCCAGCGGCAGCGGTAAAGAGCTCATTGCACGGGCGATCCACGCCAACAGCCCGCGCGCCGGAGCACCCTTCATCCCGGTCAACTGCGGCGCGATCCCGGAGACCCTGCTCGAGTCCGAACTCTTCGGTCATGTGCGGGGAGCGTTCACCGGTGCAGACCGCGATCGGGCCGGACTCTTCCGCGATGCCGATGGTGGCACACTGTTTCTCGATGAGATCGGGGATATGCCTCTGCCCTTGCAGGTCAAGCTGCTCCGCGCCCTGCAGGAGCAGGAAATCCGACCTGTGGGCGGCAGGGATGCGATCCCCATCAACGTCCGGATTCTCTCGGCGACCCACCGCGATCTGGATGAGGCGCGTTTCGACGGTTCCTTCCGGGAAGATCTCTTCTTCCGGCTGGCGGTCGTCAGCCTGCAACTTCCGACCCTGGCCGAGCGACGCGAGGACATTCCGCTGCTCGCCCGCCACTTCCTGAGCGAGGCGACCGCGCGTCACGGGCGATCGGTGGAAGACCTCTCGCCGGCGGCCATCGAAGCACTGGTGCAGGCCGATTGGCCTGGGAATGTTCGTCAGCTTCAGAACGTCATCGAGCAGTGCGTCGCCCTCAGCACGAGCGAGATCATCCCCGATCGACTGGTCCGCCAGGCCCTGAATCAGGACCAGCACCCGGCGATCCCGACCCTCGCCGAGGCCCGCGAAACCTTCGAGCGGGACTACCTGATCCGCCTGCTCAAACTCACAGAGGGCAACGTCGCCCAGGCGGCACGAATCGCCGGGCGCAATCGGACGGAGTTCTACCGGCTGCTTGGGCGACACCAGCTCCAGGCCGGGGACTTCAAAGGGGAAGAGAGCTAGACGGCACGGCCGGCCGCCACCCCCGAGGCCCAGGCCCACTGAAAGTTGTGGCCTCCGAGTTGTCCGGTGACATCGAGCACCTCACCAGCCCAGAAGAGCCCCGGGACATCGCGGGACTGCAGGGTCTTGGAGTCCACATCGGTGGTATCGACACCGCCGGCGGTAACCTCCGCCTTCCCATACCCTTCTGTGCCTGCCGGCTCCACCGACCAAGCCTTGAACGCCTGGACGAGAGCGTCAAGCTCCGCCTGCGAGTATCCGCCAACCGGTCCCTGTGCCGAGCACTCACGGCACAGGGACCGGGCGAGACGCTGCGGCAGGTGCTGCTCAAGGTTGCGTCGCACACCGCGTTTCGGGTGCTCGCGCCTGAGCGCATCCAGCGCCACCGCGAGATCGTACCCAGGCAGCCAGTCCACCTCCACAGGGCAGCCCGGCCCCCAATAGAGAGAGGCCTGCAAGGCAGCAGGGCCGCTGACTCCCTGATGAGTTAGCAGGAGATCTTCGTAAAACGAGTGCCCTCCGGTCGCGATGCACACCGGGACGGCGATGCCCGATAGCGGCCCCAACACGGCCTGCCAGCGCCGATCGAGAAGCAACGGCACCAAAGCCGGCCGGGTCGGGCGCACCCCTATCCCGAACTGCTCCGCCAGCTGATAACCGAGCCCCGTCGCGCCCATCTTCGGCATCGAACGGCCGCCGGTAGCCACCACAAGGGCCGACGCTGCAAGGCACCGCCCGTCCCGGAGCGAAACCTCGTAGCCAGCCTCCGTAGCGATCACCCGGTGGATCCCCGTACGCAAATGAAGGTCCACACCCCCCTGATCGCATTCACGCACCAGGAGATCGCGAATAGGCCGGCTTGATTCGGCCGCAAATAGCCGCCCCGGGGTTTTCTCGGTATACGGGATCCGGTAGGCCTCGACCAGGGCCAGGAATTCCTGCGGTGGATAACGACGTAGTGCCGAGATACAAAAACGCGGATTCGCCGAGAGGAAGTGGCTCGGGTCGCTGTCCAGATGCGTAAAATTGCAGCGGCCACCACCGGAAATCAGGATCTTCCGACCGGGCTGGCGCGCGTGGTCGAGAACCGCCACTCGCCGCCCCCTCTGCCCGGCCGTGGCGGCGCACATCAAACCGGCCGCGCCCGCGCCGAGCACCAAAACATCGTAATGCTGCCGCACAGCACTAGCGGACATCGACCACCCGGCTCGCCCGCTGGAAACGCACGCGCCAGCCCGGCCATGCCGGTAACTCCCAACGCTTCGGATCGCTGCGGCGGATCCCGCCCACTTTTTCGACAATCACCTCCCGGCGCCGCGGATGGTAGTGGACGCGCAGTTCAAGATCGGGTAACCGCAATCGACGCGGGAACCGCTCCTCAAAGTCCGGTCGCTCCCAGTCCGGGATACCCTGGAATTGCAGGTCTTCCGCCTCCACCAACTCGAGGTCAGTGGCCGATTCCACCCCGAGCTGCTCCAACCTTCCGACAAGCCAGTCCGCCCCCTCCGGTACCGCCCCCTTTTCGTAGCCAAGCGCAACGTACACGGCGTAGGCCTCCAGATCATCGAGGAGGCGGCGACCCGCCGGTGCCAGCAGCCGTTCTTCAAGGATCAGGCGTGCCGCCAGCTCCCGCAGAGCCGCACCTTCGGGGATCACCGTGTCACGACTCAGCGGGCGGCCGGCAAAGGTCCGGACCTTGTGTGCTGTTAACGTTCCGTCCTCCCAGCGAGGCTCCTCGTAGTGCTCCGCGCAAACGCCGGCGGCGACCAATAGATCGGCACTGAGTGGCGCTGTGCACGCGGCCATGGTAACCGTCTGTCGGGTACCGCGGCCGGGCACGCTATGTGCGTCCAACACCAGCGCAAACTCCGTCGCCTCGGGCAACCAGCTGCGCTCGGGCAAGATCACCTCATCCCCCTGGCCATTACCCAGCGCCTGCCGGCGCTGTTCCCGGCGGACAAACACCCAGTGGGGAAGAGCCGTTGCGGCAGCGGCGAGCATGCGATCGAGGGCCTTCACAGTGACACCCGGCACGCCGCCTCCCATCCCCTCCGGTTCCCAGACCGTGTTAAGGGCGGGGAGCCCAAGAAGATCCCGAAGTCGCTGGCTCAGCAGCCGCGCTTGCTGCTGCCCTCCAGGCTGGACATCCGCACCGGGCACACGGCCGCAACGCACAGCGGCGATCCGCAGGAGGACCTCGCACCGGCGCCCCAGAAAACGCTCTGCCTCCTCACGTGCGCGTGCTTCGCCCGAAAGCCGCACTGGAGAGCCCGCCGCCAGGCTCGCAACGGTATCCGCCATCAGGGTGCGGGTCTCCGTATCCGGCATGGCGTCAACCAGGTGGGCCCATTCCGGATCCAGCGGCAGACGGAAAAGCTGCCGTCCCCGCTCGGTGGCCACGCCAGCCGAGTCCACCGCGCCCAACTCCCGGAGGGCACGGTACGCCTGCTGTATACTCTCCTCCCGCGGCGGCTCCACAAAAGGCAGCTCGGAGACCCCATAACCGGCACATGCGGCCGCCAGAACCAGCTCCGTCAGCTCTTCGCGAGCTACTTCAGGCGGTGTCCGCTGCGGTATTGGGGCTGCGCGCCCCCAAAGCCGGTAGCAGATACCCGGAGCCAGACGCCCGGCCCGTCCGGCACGTTGATCAGCATTCGCTTGGGCAATTGGCTGAAGTGACAGCACGGTTCGCCCGTTGCGCCGCAGGGTGCGCCGCTCCAGACCACTATCGACAACTGCAGTAATACCGGGAACCGTTAGGGAAGTCTCGGCCACGTTCGTTGCGAGAACAACACGACGCTCCGCTCCGGCCACCATCGCCTGACGCTGCTCTTGCAGGTCCGCTCCCCCGTGGAGCTTCACAAGCGATACCGACAGGCGTTTTTCAAGCAGTCGCCGCACGGCGTCAATCTCACCGCGACCGGGCAGGAATACGAGGCAATCCCCCTCGGTTTCCGCCACGGCTGCCTCCACCGCCCCCGCGACCCGTTCGGCAAGATCGCGGCTGCTCGGCATCTGCCGCGGATCTTCGCTCAGATACTGGATCCCTACCGGGTGATTCCGCCCTGGCGCATCGAGATAACGCCCCCCCAGAACCTTCGCAACCGCTTCACCATCCATGGTCGCCGAGGTGACTGCCAGTCGGTGCTCGCTGTCAGCCTGCAAAAGCGCCAGCAGCAGATCGGTGTCCCAGCGCCGTTCGTGGTACTCATCGATGAGGACTGTGGTAAACCCGTCCAGTCGCTCCTCCGCCCGCCACCGCAGGGCCACGCCGGGTGTCACGAAGAGAATGCGGGTATCCGGACCGAAGCAGCGATCCAGGCGAACCGCATGGCCCACGGTACCACCGGGCTTCTCACCGCAGGCGGCGGCGCAGTACTCGGCCAGGCTCGTTGCTGCCACCCGGCGCGGCTGAACGACCAGCACCGGCCCGTGCTCCGCGGCCCACAGCGGCAGCCGGGTCGACTTCCCGGATCCGGTGGCCGCCGCAACAACGCACGCGCCCTCTTCCAGCGCTGCAGTAAAAGCCTCGTAGAGGCCTTCAATGGGTAGGTTGCTGGACTCCGCTGTGCTTTTACTCAAAACGACCTACCAGGCGCCGCCCTCACCGGCCGGGGCCACCCGTTCCAAGGACAACACTGACGCCCCGGCTTCATCCACGAGTTCGAGACTGCAGTGATCGCCCGCCCCAACCAGAGCCCAGGCGTCGGCGACCCGCTCCCAGCGCAGATCGACGCGACCACCGGTCTCACCGAGAACCAGGCCGGTTTCGTCGCACCGGAACACGGCTCCTGGGACGATGCAGGCCATGCGCGCTGCGCCGGCACTCTGCACCACTGCCCGCACCCACGGCCATTCCCGGCACCCCTCCAGCTGCTCGCGAAGCGCCTCGGGACCGATCCGGGTACTGCGGTACGGCGTCTCCGGCTCCGCGCAGTCGTCCTGCACAGCAGCGAGCCCCTCGGCCCAGGTTCCGCCGACCTCGCGCAGCGCTTCCCCCATGTGGGGTGCAGTCTGTTCCTGCAGCACGCGCCGGAGGGTCGCCGCTCGGTCTTGGTCGCCGGAAGAGGACGAAGACGTGGATGGCGGGGGCGCTACCATCTCCGGGGCCTCAGCAGGAGCCGATCCATTGCCGCTGGCCGTCACTAGGTGAACCGCTACTCCTTCCCCGGGCCGCCAGCCGCGCTCGATCAGGCGCTCATATACGCGCCCGGCCAAGCTGTACAAGCCGGCGTCCCCGGAACAGGTCAGCAGGACCACCTGTCCCATGCTGGCGGCATCACAGGCGGCCGCCACGCGATTGGGCGCGCTGCCCAGTGTGCGCTCATCGATACCACGATCGCCGAGCAGGTCCGCGATCAGTTTGAGGTCCGCCTGCGAGCCGACAACAATATCCGCTCCATCGATCGCCCTGCGGACTCTTGATCCTCCCCCGCCCAGATCCTCAGGCCCCAGGCTCAGTAGAACAATCTGCCCGGGCGCGTTGTCCGTTGCTGTCATCCACTCTGCCTCATCCTCATTCACGCCCTCTGGGCACCACCCCCACTGAGGGGGCTCGCACCCATCGTTTTCGGGGCGTTAGCCTACCAGCAGCACAACGAATTGCGAGTCAAATCCAGTGCTATTCGCAGTGCCCATGACCGCGTAGACTAGACCGGCTCACCCCTCGCTCCCGGTTGGCCGCGCGGGCTGGGCGCGACCGAACACCCTGCCGCTACACCGGAGCACGCTATTCCATGAGCAACGAGAAAAACCCAGACAAGGGCTACATCGCCATCCTCGGCTGGAGCATCAACTGCATCGATGCCCTAGAGCGTTTCGATCGACGCTACGTGATCGTCGCCCCAGAGTGGGCGGAGGCGTACGCCAAAGAACACGGAATTCCCTTCATTGCCTGGGATTTTGAACGCCTCAACGACCGGTCGATGGAGATCGCCGAGCGACTCCGCGACCTCGGCGTGGATGTGGCTGTACCGCTGTTCGAGGAAACCGTGGAGTGGGCGGGAGCCATCAACGCCGTCCTGATGAACGATCCGCGCCTGCACGGACAGGCGGTACTCTTTCGGGACAAGGCGCTGATGAAGCGGCGCGCGCAGCTCGGGGGTATCCGTGTCGGG
The DNA here is from genome assembly GCA_003552625.1 of Ectothiorhodospiraceae bacterium. GTDB lineage: Bacteria > Pseudomonadota > Gammaproteobacteria > Nitrococcales > Halorhodospiraceae > Halorhodospira. The sequence goes on along the minus strand of PUNM01000093.1, from coordinate 1,875 downwards.
ATCTTCGAGGAAGCCCACGACCACGACGATATCATCCGCTTTCTCAAACGGGTGAATCAGACCCTGCTCAAGCTCGACGGGGATCCGAACGACCCGATCCACCTGAAGGCCTTCGACAAAGCCGGCTGCCTCGGGCACCGGGTCATTCGTACGCCGGACGAGGTGGATCTTATCCCGGAGGAAGAGTTCCCGGTCCTCATGGAGAGCCACCTGGACGGGTGGGAGTTCGCCGTCGAGGCGTGGATTCACGACGGCAAGATCCGCTTTCTCAATATCTCCGAGTACGTAACCCTGGGCTACTCGGTCTTTGTGCCGGCGACGCCAGAGCTCGAGCGCTGGCGCCCGCGGATCACCGAGGAGATTGAGAAGCTGATCCGGACCTTCGATATCCGCTTTGGCTTTATCCATCCGGAGTACTTCGTCACCAGTGACGGCACCATGTACTTTGGCGAAGTCGCCTATCGTCCGCCGGGCTTCAAGGTCTTCGAACTCCTCGAGCGTGCCTACGGCTTCAATGCCTATCAGGCCCTGGTGCTCGCCTTCGACCCGAAGACCACCGAGGAGGAGATTACTCAGTTCTTCCCGCGGGAAGTGGTGGACGCGCAAGGCCATGCCGGCTGCTTCGGCGTCTATCCGCGGCGGCGTGTGGTAAGCCGGCTCGAGATCCCCGAAGAGACGGAGTCGGACCCATACTTCGAATACCACGAACTCACCGCCCCTGTGGAAGAGGTAGTCACGAAGCGCACCGCATTCGGCACCCACTGGGGCCTGGTCTACTTCTTCGGTGAGGATCCGCACCGTATGCGCGAGCTCCTCAAGCACCAGGAAGAGCTGGACTTCTATCTCTAGCGCCGCCCGGCGGCACCCCGACCCGACGCGCGTAGCGGTAGCATCATCGCGCCGCTACGCGTCGCGGCGGGCACCCGGCCAGCGATCCGCAGCCCAAGAGCGGCGGGCCGCCTCCAGTACCTGATCCAGCTCGCTGTCGAGGACCGGGGCATCGTGCACGATCTCGCGCGGATCGTAATGGAAAATGTAAAGACGAGAGGCAAAGAGCCCGAATGGAAGCGATGACTCGCCATGTCGCTCCCCATTGCCCTCCGTGGTGACCTGAACCCCATCGCCCCAATCCTGGGTGCTGTCGTTATTGGGGTTGAGGAAGTAGACCCGGACCACCCCTTCCGGATCGATGGCCACACGCTCGATCGTAATTGCGTGCCAACCGACGAATCGGGCGCTGGCATCGGTCACCGCCACACCCGCCGGCTGCGGATGGATCACCGGATGGTTGCCGTTGTACGCCGGATGGTAGGCACCGTAGAAGCAACGCAGGAAATCGGAGTAGCCATCGATGAGCATTCCGGTGTTGATATCCACCGCAATCGCAAAACCACGCCCCACCCACCAACCGTGGAGCTCCGGGTTAACCCAGCGGTGCGGATCCTGCCCGCGGTCAGCACAGCGTCGGCCCATCTCGTGGTAGAGGGCATCCAGATGCGGGACCGTAACCGCAGATACCGCGTCCACGGGGTCCAAGTCGGCCGCCGGGGACGTTGCCAGCAACTGCGCCGAGGACAGTGGCTGCCCCTCAAAGTGCGCCACCACGTCGTCATCCCGCGCCGCCCACGCCACCACCTGCAGCAGGTAGTCCGGGTCCGTCGTTGACCAGAGCGCCAGAGCACGTGCCGACTGGCAGGTCGGGTTGTTCCCCTGCCCCACGCCCCGGGGCTGGCCAAGCAGGTTGAGCACTCCGCCAAGCAGCAACACCTGCGGCGCGACGGCCGTCCCGCCGGGCAACCGCTGCAAGCGGGCGACCGCACCCGGCGCCAGCGGCAGCGAGAGCTGCCGCCACAGGGCCGGCGCCACGGGCCCGTT
>PUNM01000135.1 GCA_003552625.1 Ectothiorhodospiraceae bacterium | reverse complement strand
TTACCAGAGCACGATTGACGGTGAGGATGGTGCCGTGCGGCAAGGGGGGATGTTCGAGGAAGTCAGCCGACAGGTGGTGGAACAGCAGATCGATGGCGCCTTCCGTGTGACTGCTGATTATGTCGAATTACCGGACGAGGACGGTGAGCCCGTCACGCACTTCTGCTCACTGATGGCCGTGGGGCAGGACAGCGTGAACCAGATCGTCGAGGAGATTGCGGAGCGGGTTGAACCGGAGGATGAGGAGGCCTTCACGGATGCAGAGCTGCGCGAGCGCTTTCTCAGCCAGGAGGCGATGAATCGTCTCGATGACGCTCTGGAGTAGCACTTTGCTGCAGTAGTCGCAGGGATCCGATCAGCCGGTGCGGTTTGCGGCCGATGCCGGCTATGTGCGGATTCAGGCACAAGGTGCCTATTTAGCTGGCTCGTGCTTACCCGTTACGCCAGCCGGCTGCTGATGCGCTCACTTTGAGTCTTTGCCCAAGGAGGAGCGGTGGCGCAATCCCGAACCCGTTACCGGATCGGCCGTGACCCGCGCTGCGACTTTGTGGTGGATGCCGACACGGTGTCGAGTACCCACGCGTATGTGGAACCGGATGACTCCGGTGCATGGCGGATCCAGGATGCGGGCAGTACCAACGGCACGCGCATCGATGCCCCGGATGGAGACCATCTGCCGGCACACGGGTGGGTGCTCCGCCCGGGGCACCGCCTGTATCTCGGGCACTTCCCCCTGGCCACGGATTGGCTGTTGGGCAAGCTCGGTGAATGCGCGCAAAGCGGTGGCGAGAGAATGCAGCTGCGTTCGGATCAGCTGGTCATCGGGCGTGATCCGGCATGCGACTGGCCGATCGACCACCCGAGTGTATCGTTCCGGCACGCGCGCTTTCGCCGCCTGGCCGATCGAAGCGGTTATGAGCTTGAGGACCTGGGCTCGACCAACGGCACCTACGTCAACGGCGAGCGCATCGAGGCGCGCAAGCGAGTAGGCGACGGGGATGAGATCGCCTTCGGCACGTACTCCTTCGTGCTCAGTGTCGATCAAGCCCGCCGTGAGGTCACCCTGCACCAACGCCGCAGCATGGAGGGCCTGACGTTAGAGGCCCGAAATGTCGGGGTCTCTCTAAACGCAGATCAGCCTCTTCTCGATGACATCAGTCTGAGCATTTATCCCGGAGAGCTTGTCGGGATGGTCGGCCTCTCGGGGGCCGGTAAAACGACGCTGCTCAAGGCCTTGAGCGGGAACTGGGCACCCGATCGTGGTTTTTCACTGATCAATGGTCAGGATCTTTACCAAAGTCCAGGCCTGTTCGATAAGCTCATCGGCTACCTGCCTCAGGAGGATATCTGCCATCGCGAGCTGACGGTACGCGAGGCATTGACCTACTACGCCTGGCTGCGCCTTCCGCAGGATACGCCCAAAGAAGAAGTGGAGCGGCGCGTTCGCGATGTCCTTGTCAATCTGGGGCTCAGCGATGTTGAGCACACGGTGATCGGCTCCCCGGAATCGGGAGGGGGGATCAGCGGCGGTCAGCGTAAGCGCGTCAACCTGGCGATGGAACTGCTCGTCGACCCGAAGATCCTCTTTCTCGATGAGCCGACCTCCGGGCTCTCGGCAGTGGATGCCAAGCGGGTCATGGATGTCCTGCGCGATCTGGCGAATCAAGGCAAAACCATCCTGCTCACACTCCACCAGCCGAGCTTGGCGAGCTACCGACAGTTGGATCAGGTGGTGGTGCTCACCCACGGCAAGCTTGCCTACTACGGACCCGCGTATCCCGACTCCATCGCCTTCTTCAACCCAGCGTTGGGTGATGAGCATGACCGAAGCAATCCCGATCAAGTATTGATTGGCCTTCATGCCGGGGAAGTGACCGCAACGGCCGGGACGCACGGATCGTCCCGGAATGCTGACTTTTGGCCGCAGCGTTACCGAAGCAGCGAGTACTACCAGGGGTTTGTCCGAAAGCGCCGTGGTGAACATCACAAACTCGGTGGAGTCGCACAGCGTCCTCCTTCCGCGTGGCGACAGGTAGCGGTGTTGGCGAATCGCTACCTGCGCATCAAGCTCCGGGATCGGATGAACACCACGATATTGCTCGCTCAGGCACCGTTGATCGGCTTGCTGATCGGTTTGTTGTTTTCCGAATCCGCCTACGCCGGTGAGGCGACCGAACCCGGTATGGTGATGACGCTGCTTTTTGTCTTCGCGATCGCCGCGGTCTGGTTCGGGACGATCAACGCCTGTCGAGAGATCGTTGATGAGCGGGCGATCTTCGAGCGGGAACGCCGGGTCGGTTTGCGTCTTCTCCCGTATGTGATGGCCAAGTATGGCGTATTGGCCGTTTTATGTGCCATTCAGGCCGTGACCCTCATTGCGGTGGCGGTTTGGGTGGCGCCGTATGAAACGGGCCTTGCCGGGGCCTATGGCGTGGTGCTCGGCTTTCTTTTCCTCGCTGCGCTCAGTGGCGTGGGCATTGGGCTTTTGATCTCTTCGGTTTCTCGATCGCCTGCGCAGGCCGTGGCACTGGTGCCGATTGTCGTGCTGCCGATGATTCTTTTTGGCGGCGGGTTGATGCCTCTTAAAGAGATGGCGAAAAGCCCCAATCCAGCCGGTTACGGGATCGCTCAAGCCATGCCAACACGCTGGGCATTGGAGGGGATGACGCACGGCTACATGGCGGTGAATGACGCGCGTGCGCAATGCGAAGCAAAGCTTGAGACACCGCCCGAGGAGTGGCCGGACCCGGCGGAGAAGCCGGATCCCGAAGCGGTTGCGGTGCCCGAGCCGTCGCCGCAGCAGTCGCCGCAAGGGCAAGTCCGAGCGATCGAGCAGCAGGTGGAGGCCGTGCAGGCGCAGAGTGAACGCCGCCTTGCTCGTATGGAGGCAGAACAGGAGCGTCAATCCCTCAAGCGGGTGCACGAGATTTGTCTCGAGCAGCGTGAGCGTCTTGATGCGCACTATGGCGAGCAACGGACGGATGTGCGCACAGCCGCCGGGGTGCTCCTTGGGCTTGCGTTGCTGCCGCTCGGTGGCGTGGTTGCGGTGTTGAGGCGGAGTTAAAGGCGGTGCGTGAAGTCGAACGCGCAGGATTGAGGTTGTAAGCATGGACGAATCCAGAGCACACCAGATGGCCCTGCCGGCCGGCTACCAGCTCGATCAGTACCGCATCGAGACGGAACTCGGCCACGGCGGTTTCGGCATTACCTACCGGGCGCTGGATACGCACCTGGATCGAGAGGTCGCGATCAAGGAGTACCTGCCGCGGGAACTCGCCTACCGGGAGGCGGGCTCGACGGTGCGGCCGATCAGTCAGGGCGAGCAGGAGCTCTTCGAGTGGGGCCTGGAGCGTTTCCTTGACGAGGGCCGGACCGTGGCGCAGCTCGACCATCCGGCGGACCTGGCGCTGATCAGGCGGCTTGCCGACTGGCCGCGGCAGGTGGAAATCGCCGCCCGCGCGCAGGAGCCGCACCGCATCGCCGCCTATCTGAGCGAGCTTGCCGGCGATCTGCACACGCACTGGAACCGGGGCAATGACGAGCCCGGATTGCGTTTTTTGCAAGACGATGCGGCCGTATCGGGCGCAAAACTTGCGCTGGCGCGTGCCACGGGCGTTGTCATTTCCACAGGTCTTGCTATCCTTGGCGTCGAACCGGCCGAGGAGATGCGCTGAAGCAAGCTGCCGTCTTCCCGCTCGCGGCCGGGCAGAGAAGGGCAAGGCCGCGCGGGCAGCGCGCACGGGTGGCCGGCCGAAACAGGCGATTGACGAGCGGCGGGCCCGGGGCGTTTCGGGCCCTTGAAAAACCGGATCGGGGACAACCCGGCAGGTTGATGAGGCGAGCATGGTACAAAGGCATGACGGGGCCTGGAGGGCCGCGCCGCCCGGCGTGGCACCCAATCCTGCACAGGCAAGCCATCCTGCACAGGCGGGGCGGCCGGCGGGGCGACCCGCCTTGCATCCGACGGGACAGGCGCCG
>PUNM01000128.1 GCA_003552625.1 Ectothiorhodospiraceae bacterium | reverse complement strand
TGGCCGAAGCGGTCGAAGACGCCCCGGACTGCGGTCGCATGCCTCCCTGGCTGGTGCTGGAGGCCCCGGCCTGCGCGCGGGTGCTGGAGGAGGAGATCTTTGGTCCGGTGCTGCCCGTGGTCACCGTGGCGGACCTGGAGCAGGCGCTGGCCTACATAAGCGCGCGGCCGCGCCCGCTGGCGCTCTACTACTTCGGGCACGACCGCCGCCGTCAGCAACAGGTGCTCGATGGCAGTCACTCCGGTGGGGTCTGCATCAACGACACCGTGCTCCATGTGGCCCAGGACAACCTGCCCTTCGGCGGTGTGGGGGCGTCGGGGATGGGGCGTTACCACGGCTTCGAGGGGTTCCGGACGTTCTCGAACGAGAAGGCGGTCCTGCGCAAGGGGCGGTGGAACAGCGCGCGCCTGGTCGAGCCGCCCTACGGGCGCAGGATTCACCGCTGGGTCCAGCGGCTGATGGTGCGGTGAACCGACGGCGGGGAAGGCGGACGTAGGGGGGGGTTCGGCAGTGATAGACTCCCGGCTTCACGCAGCTGCCGGAGTCCACTCTTGCCCTTGACGCCCCTTGAACTTTTCCTCGCTTCCCTGCTGGTGGCCACTGGCAGCCTGCTCCAGGGGGCGCTGGGGTTCGGGCTCGCCATCTTCGCCGCGCCGCTTCTCTTTCTCATCCATCCGGCCTTCATTCCCGGCCCGGTTCTGTTTGTTGCCATGATCATTTCGGTGATCATCCTCTGGCGCAATCGTGCGGGTTTGGCCATCGGTGAGCTCGGGGCAGCTGTCGTCGGGCGCATGCCGGGCATGGTGGCGGCGTTCGGCTTGCTGGCGGTAGCCGCACAGTGGCTCCTTTCGCTCGTGCTCGGCGCTGCGGTGCTGCTCGGTGTGCTCGCCAGCCTGTTGCCGGTGGCCATCACGCCGACGCGCAACCGTTTGCTCTTCGCCGGGTTTCTCTCCGGCTTCATGGGCACCGCCACCTCGGTGGGCGGCCCGCCGATGGCGCTGCTCTACCAGCACGCCCGGGGGCCGCACATCCGCGCCAATCTTGGAGGGTATTTCCTGGTCGGATCGGCGGTCTCGCTGCTTGGGATGGTCGTGCTCGGCTACTTCGGCCGCGAAGAACTGATGCTTGCGTTGGCCGTCACACCGGCCGGGCTGGCTGGGCTCATGGTTTCCGGCTTCCTGTACAATTGGGTCGATGCCGGACGGATTCGTCCGATTTTGCTGGCGCTTTGTACCCTCTCGGCGCTCGCCGTCATCGGTGATGGGCTCCTCAGTCTTCTCTAGGCCCCGTGCCCCGTCCGCTCCCACGGCGCCACGCCGACCGCGCTGGCAAAGGATCGTGGTGAACCAGTCCTCTTCCGCCATGATCGCCGATACGACTGCCATAAACCGTCAACGCTCCTGGTTCATCGAGGGGAACAGCCTCTGGCTGTTCGGTTACGGCTCGCTGCTTTACAAGGCCGACTTCCCGTACCTGGAGTGCCGGCCGGCCGCGATCCGCGGCTGGAAGCGGCGGTTTTGGCAAGGCTCACACGACCATCGGGGGACGCCGCAGGCGCCGGGCCGCGTCGTGACCCTGACCGAAGCCGCCGGCACCCGCTGCGTGGGGATGGCCTATCGGATCCCGCCGGAAGCTTTGGGGCCGTTGGATGTACGCGAGAAAAATGGCTACCTGCGGTTTACCACGGAACTAACCTTCCTCGACGGCGGGAACGACCGCGGACTGGTCTACATCGCCACCGAGGATAATCCGGCATTCCTCGGGCCGGCGCCCGTGCCGGAGATGGCCCGGCAGATTGCGCACAGCCATGGCCCGAGCGGTTCCAATCGTGACTATCTGGTCGATTTGGCTCACGCCCTGCGCCGCCTCGGCGAGGAGGATGAGCACGTATTCGCGCTGGAGGAGGCCGTATGGAGCGTATCCCCGAGCCCGAGCTGATGGACGCGGACGATCAGGCCGCGGCCTACGCCAACGCCGACTTCGAGGAGCCCAATCAGCGTTTCGTGGATACTTTTGCAGCCCGTTTCGGGGCCCCGCAGGGCTGGATTCTCGATCTCGGGTGTGGCCCCGCGGATATCCCACTGCGGCTGGCGCGCGGGTACCCGGATGTGTACGTCCGCGCTGTGGATGGGGCACCGGCAATGCTGGCCCGGGCGCAGGCCGCGCGTGCTGAAGAGGCGCCAGCGGTGGCAGCGCGGGTGAAGCTGCACGAGAGCATCCTGCAGGGCCTGGATCTGTCCGAGGCCAGTTACGATGCGGTGATCAGCAACAGTCTGCTTCACCATCTTCACGATCCGGCCCCCTTCTGGACGGCGGTCTGTCGCTTTGGGCGCCCGGGGGCGGGGGTACTGATCATGGATCTGGCGCGACCCGAGGGTGCCGCGCAAGCGCAAGCCATTGTGGATACCTACGCAGCGTCCGAGCCCGCGGTGCTTCGCCAGGACTTCTACAATTCCCTCTTCGCTGCCTTCACCGTCGATGAGGTACGGGGCCAGCTCGATGATGCGGGTCTGCAAGGTCTGCACGTGGCGATGGCCAGCGATCGCCACTGGATCGTAAGCGGATGGTTGCCCGAGGGGTGACGTCGATTGCAAGGGGTTGGCCGGGGGCGAAGCGCTCCGTAGTATGCAAAAGCGCGAATTCGTTGCCGCGCGTTGCGGCGCGATGAACTCAATCGATCTGTGAAGGTAGGGATCCATGACAGCCCTGAGCCAAACCGTCGCCATCGGGCCGGTGGTAATCTCCATCGGCCAGATCCTGCTGGTCTTCGCCGTCGTCGTTGCGCTGATTTCCGGGGCGCTGGCCGGCCGTCGCAGCGGCGTTCGCGTCAGCGACTCGCTTTTTTCGCTGATTCTCGTCAGTCTGGTCAGTGCGCGACTGGTTTTCGTCATCCGCTACTGGGGCAGTTTCGACGGCGCCCTGGCGGTAATCGACATCCGCGACGGCGGGCTGGACCCGCTGGGCGGGGTGTTCGCCGGCATGGGCTATGTGGCCTGGAGCCTGTGGCGCTACCCCGGGCTTCGCAGCCCGCTGAGCCGAGCCCTGGTTGCCGGGGGGATCGCCTACGGCATCACGGGAGGGCCGCTTTACGTGATTGATCAGCAGTCTCGCCCCTTGCCGGACACCGCGGTTCGCACGGTGGAGGGCGAACAGCTGCAGCTGACCGAGCTGATCGCTGATCGAGGCAAGCCCATGGTGGTGAACCTGTGGGCGACCTGGTGCCCCCCCTGTCAGCGCGAGATGCCTGTACTCGAGGCAGCACAGCAAGAGGAGAGCGAGATCCTCTTTGCCTTCGTGAACCAGGGGGAAGACACTGCGCAGGTCCAAGGTTACCTCGATGAGCACGGGCTTGAGCTGGATAACGTCTTCATGGATCCGCACCAGCGCTTCGGCGATGTCATGGGGATCGGCGGGGTGCCTGCCACGTTCTACTACGATGCCGAAGGGAATCTCGTGGATGCGCATACGGGTGAGGTCTCACGGGCGAGCCTGGAACGCGGCCTGGAGCGTTTGCGCTAGACAGGGGTGTGTAGGGTGAGGCTCTCGCGACGACTCGATAAGCTGCGCGCCGAAGCCGGCCATGCCGACAGCCGCGTCAACAGCGGTGGCACTCCGGAGTTCCGGGGGGAGACGCTGCGGGATCGCCTTGCGCGCATCCAGACACGGCAGCGCCGTCATGCAGCCGGGACGGCAGGCTCGGCGCAAGTGCCTGACACTGCGACGACTCTGGGGGCAACGGAACTCGCTCCCGGTCTGTTGGAGGTGGTGGTGGACCATCCCCTGGATCAGCCCTACGGTCAGCAGCCGCTGACCGGGCTGGGGGCCGGTTGCCCCGGGATCGCCGAGGCAGCGGGTCTGGCTCCGTCGCGGGCGCTTCTGCTCGATACCGAGACAACCGGGCTCGCCGGTGGCTCCGGAACGGTGGCCTTCCTCGTCGGCCTGGGCCGGATCCAAGACCAGTGCCTGCGGGTGCGGCAGTGGCTGCTCTCCGGGTTCAGCG
>PUNM01000009.1 GCA_003552625.1 Ectothiorhodospiraceae bacterium | reverse complement strand
GGCAAGGACTCCTCGGTGATGCTGCGCCTGGCGCTCAAGGCGTTCTACCCGGGCAAGCCGCCCTTCCCCCTGATGCACGTGGACACCACCTGGAAGTTCCGCGAGATGATCGCCTTCCGCGACCGCATGGCGCGCGAATCGGGCATGGAGCTGATCGTCCACATCAACCAGGAGGGCGTCGAGCAGGGCATCGGCCCGTTCACCCACGGCTCCAAGGTCCATACCGACGTCATGAAGACCCAGTCGCTCAAGCAGGCCATGGATCAGTACCGCTTCGATGCGGCCTTCGGCGGGGCCCGCCGCGACGAGGAGAAATCCCGCGCCAAGGAGCGGGTCTACTCCTTCCGCGACCGCCACCACCGCTGGGACCCCAAGGGCCAGCGCCCGGAGCTCTGGCAGCTCTACAACGGCCGCGTCCACAAGGGCGAGAGCATGCGCATCTTCCCCCTGTCCAACTGGACGGAGCTGGACGTCTGGCAGTACATCTACCTGGAGGATATCCCCATCGTCCCCCTCTACTACGCGGCGGAGCGGCCGGTGGTCGATCGCGACGGCACCCTGATCATGGTCGATGACGAGCGCATGCCGCTGGAGGAAGGCGAGCAGCCGCGCTACGAGAAGGTCCGCTTCCGCACGCTCGGCTGCTATCCGCTCACCGGCGCGATCCGCTCCGAGGCCGACACCCTGCCGGAGATCATCCAGGAGATGCTGCTTACCCGCACCTCCGAGCGGCAGGGCCGGGTCATCGACCACGACTCGGCCGGGTCGATGGAAGAGAAGAAACGGCAGGGGTATTTCTGATCATGTCCCACGCCTCCGATCTGATCGAAACCGACATCGAAGCCTACCTCAAGCAGCACGAGCGCAAGGATCTGCTGCGTTTCATCACCTGCGGCTCGGTGGACGACGGCAAGAGCACCTTCATCGGCCGGCTGCTGCACGACTCAGCGCTGGTCTACGAGGATCAGCTCGCCGCAGTGCGGCGCGACTCCAGCCGCTACGGCACCACCGGCGACGACGTGGACCTGGCGCTGCTCGTTGACGGGCTGCAGTCGGAGCGGGAGCAGGGCATCACCATCGACGTCGCCTACCGCTACTTCTCCACCGATAAGCGCAAGTTCATCATCGCCGACACCCCGGGCCACGAGCAGTACACCCGCAACATGGCTACCGGCGCCTCGACGGCGCAGCTGGCGGTGATCCTGGTCGATGCGCGCAACGGCGTGCAGGTGCAGACCCGCCGGCACAGCTACATCTGCTCGCTGCTCGGCATCCGCCATGTCGTTCTGGCTATCAACAAGATGGACCTGGTGGGCTGGGATCAGGGTGCGTTCGAGCGCATCCGGGACGAGTACACCGCCTTCGCGCGCCGACTCGGTATCCCCGATGTACGCTGCGTGCCGTTGTCCGCGCTCAAGGGGGACAACGTCGTCCACCGCAGCGATCACCTGCCGTGGTACGACGGCCCGACGCTGATGGAACTTCTGGAGACGATCGAGGCCAAGGCCGACCGCAACCTGCGTGATTTGCGCCTGCCGGTGCAGACCGTGATCCGCCCCTCCCACGACTTCCGCGGCTTCGCCGGCACCCTGGCCGCCGGCACGGTCCGCCCCGGCGATGAGGTCCTCGCCCTGCCCTCCGGACTGCGCAGCCGCGTGGAGCGCGTGGTCACCTACGACGGCGACCTGGACGTGGCTTTCCCGCCGCAATCGGTGACCGTCACACTGGCCGACGAGATCGACGTCTCCCGCGGCGACGTCCTCGCCTGCCCACAGCGGCCGGCGACGGTGGACGACGCCGTCGATGCGCGCATCGTCTGGATGGCCGAGCAGCCGCTGCTGCCGGGCCGGCAGTACGACATCAAGGTCGGCACCGCAACCGTGCCGGCCGTGGTCGAGCGCATCCACCACCGCATCGACGTCAACACCTTGGAGCACCATCAGGCGGAGGAGCTGGGGCTCAACGAGATCGGCCTGTGCCGGGTGCAGCTCTCGGCTCCCGTGCCGTTCGATCCGTACGACGAGATCGCCGGCACCGGCGCGTTTATCGTGGTCGATCGGGTCAGCCTGCACACGGTGGGCGCCGGCATGATCACCCGCGCGGCCACCGAAGCGCCGGGGGCGGAGACCGGCGTACCGCGTCGCGAGCCGGCCCTGACCAAGGCCCAGCGCTCTGGGCAGAAGGCGCAGCAGCCGTGCATCATCTGGCTGACTGGCCTGTCCGGCTCGGGCAAGTCGAGCCTCGCCAACGCCCTCGAGCAGGCGCTCTTCCGTCGCGGCTACCACAGCTACCTGATCGACGCCGGCAACATCCGCCACGGGCTCAGCCACGACCTCGGGTTCAGCCGCGACGCCCGGGCCGAGAACATCCGGCGCATCGCCGAGACGGCGACCCTCTTTGTGGATGCCGGTCTGATCACCGTCTGTGCCAGCCTCTCCCCGTACCGGGACGACCGGGCCATGGTCCGTGAGCGCGTGGAGCCCGGCGAGTTCATCGAGGTCCACGTGGACGCCTCGGTGGAGACCTGCCGCAGCCGGGATCCGGACGGGCTCTATGCCCGCGCCGATGCCGGCGAGATCGAAGGACTGCCCGGCGTCGATATCCCGTACGAGGCACCGGAGCAGCCGGAGGTGTACATCGACACCGCGTCGGAAGACCCGGACGAGTCGGTCCGCCGCATCCTCGCCGCACTGCAGGAGCGCGGGATCTTGCGCTAACGTGGGCCGGTGTCGGGCCTGACTCCCGGCAGGGATCGCCGAGCAAAACAGGAGGTAGGCATGAGCACCCACTTGAGGGGCCGGACCGTCTTCATCACCGGCGCGAGCCGCGGCGTGGGCCGGGCCATCGCCCTGCGCGCCGCACAGGACGGCGCCAACGTCGTAATCACCGGCAAGAGCGATACGCCCGATCCGCGTCTACCGGGGACGATCCACACCGTGGCCGAGGAAGTGGCGACAGCCGGCGGTGAACCGCTGGCCTTGCCCCTGGATGTGCGCGACGCCGAAGCGGTGGAAGCCGCCATGCAGACCACCGTGGAACGCTTCGGCGGGCTGGATGTGCTGGTCAACAACGCGGGAGCCATCCACCTGGCGGGGACGCTGGAGACCCCCGTCAAGCGCTTCGACCTGATGCACCAGGTGAACGCGCGGGCCGCCTTCGTCTGCAGCCAGGCCGCGATCCCGCACCTGAAGCAATCGCCGAACCCGCACGTGGTCAGTCTGGCGCCGCCACCCGACCTCTCCCCGCGGTGGCTGGCCGGCCACGCCGCCTACACCCTGTCCAAGTACGGCATGAGCCTGCTGATGATGGGCATGGCGGAGGAGTTCCGGGAGTCCGGAATCGCCTTCAACGCCCTCTGGCCACGCACGCTGATCGACACCGCCGCGGTCCGTAATCTGCTCGGTGGCGAGGGTGTGGCGCGCCGTGGACGCCACCCGGCGATCGTCGCCGACGCCTGGCACGAGCTGGTGACCACGCCCTCAACCCAGCGCAGCGGGGCCTGCCTGATCGACGAACACCTGCTCCACGAACAGGGGGTTACCGACTTCAGCGCCTACCGGGTCGATCCGGACCTCAGCGACGCGGACCTCTACCCGGATCTCTTTATCGACGGCCACCAGGGATAGCCCGTGCGCATCCTTTACCTGTTCGACACCACGGACCGCGCCGAGAGCGAGAGCGTCATCGAGATGGCCAGCCACGGCGTGGTGCCGACCATCGTCTGCCAGCCCGATGCGCCCATGCGCAACCGCTTCGAGGCGGCCGGACTGGAAGTCATCCCGGTGCGCATGCGCAGCAAGGCCGACCGAGCGGCCATCGCGACGCTGCGCCGCCTGCGTCGGGAGCGCACCTTTGACCTGGTGCACGCCTACTACAAGATCGCCCTGACCACCTACAACATGGCGGCCATGGGCCTGCCCCGGCTGCCGGTGGTGGCCTACCGGGGGATCATCGGCAACCTCAGCTACTGGGATCCGTTCTCCTGGCTCTCGTTCCTCGACCCG
>PUNM01000032.1 GCA_003552625.1 Ectothiorhodospiraceae bacterium | reverse complement strand
TCCCCCGTAGGGCGTATGCGTTATTAATCCGAGTTTCCCCGGGCTATCCCCCACCGAAGGGTAAATTCCCACGCGTTACTCACCCGTCCGCCGCTCGCCGCCAGAGGAGCAAGCTCCTCCGCGCTGCCGCTCGACTTGCATGTGTTAGGCATGCCGCCAGCGTTCAATCTGAGCCAGGATCAAACTCTCCAGTTCAATTCCTCAAAACCAATCCCCAAAAGGGATCGGCTCTACCGGCTCGCCGCAAGCACTCAGCAATTGCGAGTCTTGCGCCGAAGTCTTGCAACCACCACTCCAGCGCAAGCGCCCACACAAACCATCCGGTCCAAATTGTTAAAGAGCGTCGGCCGCCTCGGGCCTCGCCAAGAGAGCGCGTATTCTAAACCCTGCCGCGCTCTCGTCAAGCCCGCCTTTTGGCGGTCTCGCGCGCCTCGTTGGCGGGTGGCCGGGCCACCGGCGGCGCGTTGCCGCCGCGAGAGATGCGATATATTACTTGCTGCGCTGTGCACGTCAAGCGTTTTTTCACGCGATCGTCATCAGGACGCAAAAGTCGTCTGCTTACCGGCATAGCGCTCGACGCGATTGCGCCCGGCCCGCTTCGCGGCGTACATGGCCCGATCGGCGCGTTCCTCGATCTGGGCCAGGGTCAGGCCCGGCTCGAACGCCGCCACCCCAAAGCTCGCAGTGGCACCGACACACTCGATAGACAGTTGGGCCACCGCCGCCCGCACGCGCTGCGCGAGCTCAACGGCGCCGGCCGCCTCCGTGTGCAATGCAAGGATCAGAAACTCTTCCCCGCCCCAGCGGCCGAGGAGGTCGCTGTCGCGCAGCTGCCCCCGGACCCGCTCGGCCACCTCCTGGAGGACCCGGTCACCGAACCCGTGGCCGTGGCGATCGTTGACCCGCTTGAAGTGGTCGATGTCGAAGAGGATCACTGCGAAGGGTGTCCGGTAGCGCTCGAAAGAGGCCTGTGCGATGCGAAGGTGGTCCTGAAGCTTGCTGCGATTGGGCAGCCCGGTCAGGGCGTCGTGGGAGGCGCGCCGCTCCAGCTCGTGCTGCAGAAGTCGCTGCTCGGTAATGTCCTGCGCAGTCCCCACCACACGATGGACGGAACCGTCCTGATGGTACTCAACGCGGCCGACCTCCCGTAGCCAGCGAACCTCCCCGCCCGCGGTGAGCACTCGGTGCTCGACACGGTAGCGCCCACTATGCTCGGCATTGCGCAGCGCCAGATAGACGGCTTCGCGGTCTTCCGGATGAACGTGCTCGAAGAAGGCCTCGACGGTCGGCTCGAACCCCTCCGGGTCGCGGCCAAACAATCGATAGAGATTCGGGGACCACCAGATACGGCCCCGGGTGTGTGCCTGCTCGGGGTACGAGACCCAGTGCCCGAGCCCGGCGATCTGCTGCGCTTCCTCGTGGAGGTGGCGGATCTCGGCAAGCTCTTCCTCCATCCGCCGGCGCTCGGTGACGTCCTCCACGACGCCCTCAATAACCTCGTGACCGCTGCTCAGCCGCCGCAGCTGCACCGTCAGTGCGCCGCGGACTTCCGTCCCGTCCGTTGCGTACATGCGGATTTCCCGCTTGCGCACCGAGCCGGCTGTGCGCAGCTCCTCGGCGATCCGTGCGCACAGGGCTGGATCCGGGAAGTGGTCGGCCATCCGCTTGCCTACCAGATCCCCGACGTGTTCATACCCGAGCATTTCCGCCAGCGCCTGGTTCGCGTCCAGGATCCGCTGTTCATCCACCGAGGCGCGGCAAACGCCAATGGGGAGATCCGCGTAGAGCCGCTCCAGATCCTCGGCGGTGGTCGGGTAGCCGTATCCTTGGACTTCCGATGGAGTCCACTTCATGGGGAGAACTGACCTCTGACACTCAACCTGATATAGTGCAGCCCTACATTAGACGCGTGAATCGGGCATCTTGTCACTGCCTCCGCCACGATCGCCGGAGCCGCCATGGAACTCGCCACCCTCCTCCAGGACTTGACCGAGCAGCAAGGGTCGGATCTGTTTATTACGGTCGGTGCACCGCCGATGCTCAAGCGCAGCGGCGAGCTTAAACCCCTATCCGATAGACCGCTGGACGCAGACACCGTGACTGCGCTGATTCGGGCCGCACTCTCTGAGTCCCAGTTCGATGCCTTCCAACGTGATCGTGAGGCCAATCACGCCCTGGTCAGTGAGGCTGGTCAGCGGTTTCGGATCAGCGCGCTCTATCAGCGCGGTGACCCGGCGCTGGTGGTGCGGCGCATCGAGATGACCATCCCCTCGCTGGCGGGGCTCGGTCTACCGGATACGCTTCGTGAACTTGCCGAAACGAAGCGCGGCCTGATTCTGTTTGTCGGCGGCACCGGCGCGGGCAAATCGTCCTCGCTGGCGGCGATGCTCGACCACCGCAACGCCCTGGGAAGCGGCCACATATTGACCATCGAGGATCCGGTGGAGTTTGTCCACCCCCATCGGGGTTGCATCGTGACTCAGCGCGAGGTCGGCATCGACACGGACTCCTTCGATACCGCGCTGAGGAACGCCCTGCGCCAAGCGCCGGATGTGATCCTCATCGGCGAGATCCGCTCCCGCGAGACCATGGACTTCGCCGTCGCCTTTGCGGAGACGGGCCATCTTGTGCTGGCCACCCTGCATGCGAACAACGCAAACCAGGCGCTCGACCGGATCATTAACTTCTTCCCGGCGGATCGTCGCGACCAGCTGCTGCTCGACCTTTCACTCAATCTGCGTGCGGTCATCGCCCAGCAACTCCTCCCGCGTCAGGACCAGGACGGCCGCGTGGCGGCGCTCGAAATCCTGCTCAACACCCCATTGATCCAAGAGCGCATCCGGCAGGGGGAGATTCACACCCTGAAGGCGATCATGGGCGAGTCCGAAGAGCAGGGGATGCAAACCTTCGATCGACACCTCTATCATCTCTATGTAGCGGGCGTGATCAATTACGAGCAGGCACTTGCCCATGCCGACTCGGCCAACGAGGTGCGCTTGATGATCAAGCTGCACGGCGCGAACGATACCCAGGACCCTGGAACGCCGGGCGGCAAGCGGCGCGGCACCCCGTCCCTGCGACTCTCGGACGACTGAATGAACGATCAGCGCTCGGACAACCGCGCCGGTAACGCCGGGGGGACCGTCTTTACACCGGTCCGGGGGCGGGATCTGGCCGTCGGTCGCCCGGTGCCCTACTCCATCTACGACACGTACGACCGCCTCCTCCTGCGGCGAGGCCGTATCCTCAAGAATGAGGAGCAACGCCAGCTGCTCCTTGAGCTCGGCCGCACCCGCGCCACACCGGCCAACACCGATCCGCTTCCCAAGGTAGCGCCGCGCAAGAACCCCAGGCAGGACGACGGCACCGAGCTGCAGTTCGACCCGTTCGAGACCTTCAAGCGCTGCGCCCACTCCCTGAATCAGGTCTACCGGGCCATCGACCTGGGGCGGGACAATTTCCTGCCGCGGCTGGAACGCTTGATCAGCCAGCTCGGGAACCTCATCGACCGCGACCCGGACGCCGCGCTCGGCGCCGCACACGCCGACCGCAATTTCTCAACCTCCGTGGTCCACCCCATCCGGCAAGCCATCGTCAGCGATCTGGTGGCCCGCGCAGCCGGTCTGACCGGAGAGCAGCGGCGTGCGGCCGTGGGCGCCTCGCTGAGCGCCAATTTCGGCATGCTCCAGCTCCAAGAGCGATTAGACCAGCAAACCACACCGCTGACCGAGGATCAGCGCGAGCTGCTGCGCGAGCATCCGGAGCGCTCGGCCACCATCCTGATGAACGCCGGCCTGGAAGACCCGCGCTGGCTCCGCGCGGTCTGCGAGCACCACGAGCGTTTGGACGGCTCCGGCTACCCCCATGGACTGACCCGCGACCAAATCAGCGACGAGGCCGCGATCGTCATGCTCGCCGACGTCTACATGGCGATGGTCACGCCGCGGGCCCACCGCCCCGCCCACGTCATCCGCAAAGCGCTGCGGGAACTCTTCGAGGAAGCCGGGAATGAGTTCCACGCCACCTACACGAGTCTGCTGATCCGCGAGGTCGGCGTCTATCCGCCCGGCACCATGGTAG
>PUNM01000162.1 GCA_003552625.1 Ectothiorhodospiraceae bacterium | reverse complement strand
GTATCCATGCGCCTGGCGGATGTCACCGTCCCGGAGATCATGGAGACCGCGCGCGAGGTCTACGGCTACGAGTACCGGCGTACCGATACGGCGTACCTGATCCTCCCGGCGCGGCTGGAGACGCAGCTCTTCCATCTGGACTACCTCAACGTCGAGCGCGAGGGCACTTCCGGGACCCGGGTCACGTCCGGGGAGATTACCGCCAACGACAATGGCGGCGGCGACGGCATCATTGGCAGCCGGGTGACCACCGACTCGGTCTCGCGTCTCTGGGAAGACGTCGAGGAAAGCGTCGAGCGGATGGTCGAAGGAACGGAGGACGCCTCGGTGGTCGCCAGTCCCGATGCCGGCACCCTGGCTGTCCGCGCCCTGCCGGCGGATCTGCGCCAGATCGAGGCGTTCGTCACACGGCTCCAGGGGCGGCTTAATCAGCAGGTCATGCTTGAGGCCCGCATCGTCGAGGTGGAGCTGGCGGACGACTTCAAGGCAGGGCTGGAGTGGGAGGCGTTCGGCACCGACAGCGGCCGGGTCCTGACCGGGTCCCTCTCTGCCGGCGGCGACGTGGGCGTGGACTCGGAAAACACCTTCGGCGTCGATCTCTTCCGCGAAGGGAGTTTCTCCGGTGTCCTCAACGCCCTCGACCGTCAGGGTGAGGTCCAGGTCCTCTCCAGCCCGCAGGTCTCGACGCTGAACAACCAGAAGGCGGTCATCAAGGCGGGGACCGATGCGTTCTTCCAGACCGATGTGAACTTGAGCTACCGGACCTTCACGGACGAGGACGGCGCCCGCTCCACTGTTCCGGAGGTGGATCCGGACTTCGAGCCCTTCTTCTCCGGCATCGCCCTTGACGTCACGCCGCAGATCGACGACGAAGGCTGGATCACGCTGCACATCCAGCCTTCGGTGACCGAGGTCCGGGAGGTGGTCCGGGAGCTGGAGCTGCGCGACGATGACGTTCGCTTCAACCTCGCGCAGAGCGATGTGCGCCAGTCGGATTCCATCGTCCGCGCCCGGGACGGGGAGATGATCGTCATCGGCGGACTGATCGAAGAGCGCGAAGAGGCGGAGACCTCGCGGATCCCCTTCCTGGGGCGGATCCCCCTGCTCGGCGGCCTCTTTACCCACCAGCGCGAGGAGTCGCGCAAGTACGAGCTGGTGATCCTCCTGCGGCCGCACATCGTCGGCGAGGGGACGTGGGCGGGCCCGGTGGACCAGCGCCGGGACCGTCTGCAGCAGATGGGACGGTGACGACGATGTACCTGCAGCACTTCGGGCTCGCCGAGTACCCGTTTCAGCTGACCCCGAACACGGCCTACTTCTACAGCCGCGCCGGCCACCGGGAGGCGCTCGACGTCCTTGGAGGTGCGCTCGCCACCGGGGAGGGGTTCATCCGCGTCACTGGCGAGGTGGGGACCGGCAAGACGCTCCTCTGCCGCCTGCTGCTGCGTGAGCTGGGTGAGGAGTGGGTGCGGGCGATGATCCCCAATCCGGCCCTCGATCCGGAGTCCCTGCGCCAGGTGGTTGCCGATGAGCTGGGGGTCCGGATCCCCGCGGACGCCAACGCACACACCGTTCTCGCCCGCCTTCACGATCGCCTGCTGCAGGTCGCCGAGGCCGGGCAGCGCAGCGTGCTCGTCATCGATGAGGCGCAGGTGATGTCCGACGAGAGCCTGGAGATGGTCCGCCTTCTCACCAACCTGGAGACGGAGCGGGCCAAGCTCCTCCAGGTGGTGCTGCTTGGCCAACCGGAGCTCGATCGCCGCCTGGCTGAACCGCACCTGCGGCAATTGCGTCAGCGCTGCACCTTCCGCTACGAGCTGGGCGCCCTGCCGCGGGAGCAGGTGGACGACTACCTGCACCATCGTCTGCAGACGGCGGGCTATCGTGGCCGCTCCCCCTTCGCGCCGGCGGCGGTCCGTCAGCTCGCCCGCGCCGCCCAGGGGATTCCGCGGACACTCAACACCCTGGCCCACAAATCGCTGTTGGCCGCCTACGCCGACGACGCGCCCGCCGTCGAAAAGCGCCACGTGGCCCGCGCCGTCGCGGATACCGAAACGGCCTACGCCGGCTGGTTCGGTCGTTGGGGGCAGGGCCGGAGGACGCAACCCGGGGACCACGGATGAGCCTTCTGGCCGATGCGCGGCGCAAGGCGCAGCGCCAGGAGGTGCTACAGGACGGGACGGCCGCTGCCGGGCTGCGGGCGGCCTTCCGCATGGCGCCGCCGGCGCGCCGGGTCCGGTGGGTGGGCTGGCTGGTGCTCGCCGGTGTGGCCGCGGTGGGCATCGGCGCCGGCGCCTTCTGGCTGCTCCCGTGGGGGGAGGAGTCCGCCACCGAGGATGCGCCGACGGAGGAAGCCGGGGTCGCCGACGATGCCGGAGCCGAGCCCGAGGCCGAGACGCGGCCGTCGCCGCCGATCGTCATCCAGTCTCCTGCAGAGCCGGGGTCGCTGCTGGTAAAGCTTTTCAGCGATGAGCGACCGCCACCGGTCATCCGTCGCGAGGCGGAGGAGCCCTCTGCGGGCGAGGAGGAAGCGGCCCCCGGCCGCGAAGAGGAGGCGCCGCACGGGGCCGGTGGCGACGATGCTGCCGTGGGCCCGTTGACACGCGGCCTTGGACAGGGTGAGGGCTCGCTGCAGCCGCAGATTCCCGAACTGGAGGAGCGTCACGTCCAGCCGGAGGCCGGCGGGATCGACACGGAGGTCGCGGACGCCGCGCCCGGCCGCGATTCCGGCACGTTCCGCCGCGAGCGCAGTGACGGGGATCCCGAAGCGCGCGCCCGGACCCTGGTGGAGCAGGGCGATACGCACCGGCGGGCCGGGGACAGCCGTGCGGCCATGGACAGCTACCGCCGCGCCCTGGAGCTCGACCCCGGCCAGCGCGAAGCGCGGATCGGCTACGCCGACCTTCTCGAGCAGGCGGGTCGCACCCGCCGCGCTCGCCAGGTCCTCGGTGAGGGACTGGCGGAGACGCCGGGCGATGCGCCTATGGCCCGGCGCTACGCGGCGCTCGCCGACCAGGCCGGGGACCTGGAGGCGGCCATCGAGGCCCTGGAGCCGGCCCGGAACGCTGATGATCCCGGGAGGGTCGAGGCGCACCTGGCCGCGCTCTACCGCGGGACCGGGCAGTACGAGCAGGCTGCCAACGTCTACACGGCCTTGATCGAGGCCGGCGACGAGCCGAGCCTCTGGCGCGCCGGCCTCGCCCTGAGCCTGGAGGGGCAGGGGGATGCTGCCGGGGCCCGGCGGGCGTGGCGCGCGGTGGTGGAGGACCCCTCCGCTGCGGAGCCGGTGGCCCGCCACGCCCGGCAGCGCCTGCAGGTGCTTGGTGATGGTGAGCAGCCCGAGGTGCAGGAATGAAGCTCAAGAAGATCCGGATTGGTGATCTCCTCGTTCAGGAGGGGATCATCTCCGAGGATCAGCTCGGCGAGGCCCTGAGCCGGCAGAAAGAGACCGGCCGCAAGCTCGGCAAGCAGCTCATTGAGATGCGTTTTGTCACCGAGGATGAACTGATCGAGGTGCTCTCGCAGCAGCTCGAAGTCCCCTGGGTAGACCCGAACGAGTACCGCATCGACGCCAGTGTTGCTGCCCGCCTGCCCGAGATGCTGGCGCGCCGTTTCCGCGCCATGATCCTGGAGGATCGGGGGGATGAGTACCTCGTCGCCATGGCCGACCCCAGTGATCTGTTCGCCTACGACGAGATCAACCGGGTTCTCGATAAGCCCGTGCGCCTGGCCGTTGCCCGGGAAGACGCCATCGTCGGCGCCCTGGACGGCATCTACCGCCGCACCGAGCAGATCAGCAACCTCGCCCAGGAACTCGGCGAGGAGATGGCCAGTGAAGACGACATCGACCTCTCCACGCTCCCGGTGGGCGAGGATCAGAGCGGTGCCCCGGTTGTCCGGCTGCTCCAGTCGATTTTCGAGGACGCTGTGCAGGTGGGGGCCTCGGATATCCACATCGAGCCCGATGAGCGGGCCCTGCGCATCCGGCTGCGGGTGGACGGGGTTCTCCAGGAGCAGCTGGTCCAGCAGCGCAACATCCTCGCGGCCCTGGTCTCGCGGCTCAAGCTGATGTGCGGGCTGAACATCTCCG
>PUNM01000136.1 GCA_003552625.1 Ectothiorhodospiraceae bacterium | reverse complement strand
CGCCGGGGCCGCCTTCCAGCAGGCGATCTGGAGCGGATAGTTCCAGGCGCCGATACCGGCACAGACGCCCAGCGGTTCCGGGCGGGTGTAGAAGAAGCCGCCGTCCACTTCCTGGTACTCGCCCTGCAGGGACGCGGCTTGTCCTGCGAAATACTCGAGGCAGTCGGCGCCGGAGTCCACGTCCGCTTCCGGAGTCTCCGCGATCGGCTTACCGCCATCGAGACTCTCCAGGCGCGCGAGTTCCTCCCGGTGGGCACGGAGCAGTTCGGCCGCCCGGTGCAGCACACGTCCACGCGCCGTGCCGCTCCAATGCGACCACTGGCGCTGGGCCGCGGTCGCGGCGCGGACGGCCCGATCGACATCCTCGGCGCGGGCCTGCGCGACCTGTGCGAGTTCCGTGCCGGTGGCCGGGTTGTGCGTCGCAAAGCGCTCGCCCGCTGCAGCGTCGACGGCGGCCCCGTCGATCCACAGCAGGCATTCGGGGTGTTCAGCCATGGCTCCTCTCCCGTTCACGTGCGGCGAGTTGGGTATTCAGATACTCCCGTGCATATGCGCGGGCTTCGGTGATATGGATGCCGCCCGTCTGCAGCATCGCCCGCAGCCAGAGCCCGTCAATGAGAACCGCCAGGCCCGTGGTGATGTGCCGGGCTTCGGCCTCGGGAACCAGGTCCCGCAGGCTGTAAAGCAGGTTGCTGTGGAGCCGGGCAGTCACCACGCGCTGGACGCGCGCCAATTCCGGGCGGTGGTTCACCTGGCTCCAGAAAGCCAGCCAGGCCGATACAACCGCGGGGCTGGCCTGGGATTCGGCGAAATTGGCGTCGATTACAGCGTAGAGTCGGCGCAGGGGGTCCGTTTCCCCGCGAAGACGCGTGCGGAGCTCGTGCTCGAGGCCACGGGCGAGGTGACGGAACGTCCCGTGTAGCAATCCGGCCTTGTCGCCGAAGTAATGGGCCACGAGGCCGGCCGAAGTGCCGGCTCGACGTGCGACCCGGGCGACGGTTGTGCGGTCGAGGCCCTCGCTGTGGATGGTTTCGATGGTGGCCTCGATGAATTGCCGCTGGCGAATGGTCTCCTTACCGTTGCTCCGCATCGCTTCCTCCTGTCACTCGTTGGGGCGGGCCGACACGGGGGGGGTCGTCGGCCACGCGACCGGAGTCTATTGGAAATTGATTGAACGTTCAATTAAGGTGGAGTGCATGGCGTGGCGGTGCGCCACGCCCGTTGCGCCACCAAGGCGCTCATTGGAGCGCGTCCAAAGGAGGAACCAACTATGCGCAAGACGACCCTAGCCCTGACCGCCGGTGCGGCGCTTGGCATCTCCGCGAGCGCTGTCGGCAGCGACGCCTCGGACTGCGATCACGTCGGCTTCGCCAATGTGGAGTGGACCGGCGAATCGTTGATGACCGATACGGCTGCCATGCTTCTCGAGGAGCTGGGTTACGAGACGGAGGTCACCTCCGCGTCGGTACAGATCTCCTTCGAGTCGGTCGCCAGCGGTGACCGGGACGCCTTCCTCGGCCTCTGGCTTCCTACGCAGGAGAGCATGATTCGCCCTTATCTGGATGACGGGAGGGCCGAGAAGCTGGTTACCAATCTCGAGGGTGCCAAGTACACGCTGGCCGTGCCTCAGTACGTCTACGATGCCGGGGTGACCGATTTCTCCGATCTCAAGGACCACGCGGATCGTTTCTCGGCGGAGATCTATGGGCTGGAGTCCGGGAACGACGGCAACATGATCATCGAGGAGATGATCAGCGATGACGCCTACGGCCTCAGTGACTGGTCGCTGGTCGAATCCTCCGAGGCGGCGATGCTCGCGCAGGTCCGGCGCGCAACCAATCGGGAGGAGTGGGTAGTTTTCCTTGGCTGGGCGCCGCACCCGATGAACCGCAACATTGAGATGGAGTACCTGACCGGTGGTGAGGATTACTTCGGTCCGGATCAGGGAGGCGCATCGGTGCATACGCTGATCACCGACGGTTATGCGGAGCAGTGCCCGAACGTGGGTCGATTCCTCGAGCAGTTCACGGTTTCGGTGGAAGAGCGGAACGAAGGCGAGGCCTACGTGATGGACGATGAGATGAGCAACCGTGAGGCCGCCCGCGCGCTCATCGAGTCGCGCCCGGAACTTCTGGAACGCTGGCTCGACGGAGTGAAGACGCGGGATGGGGACGACGACGCCCTGGAGGTGGTGCGCGATAGCCTCGGCGTCTAACACCCTGCCACGGACCCTAACCCCGCACTCCCGCGGGGGTAGGGTCCGCAGCCCGCCCGCACTGCCGGTCCGCCGCATCGCAGTGCTATCCTGCGCGGGATCTCAACGGGCCACCTCCCTTTCTCGGGGGACGCATGCTGCTCGACTTGCTGGTGATCGGGCTGGCCTTGGCGGCCATCCTCTTGATCGTCGTCTACACCGCGATTACGGGCATTTCCCCATTACCTACGGGGCCCGCGGCGCGCGCCCTTGTGATCGATTCGCTGCCACCCGTGGAGCAAGGCACGATCGTCGAGGCGGGCTCGGGATGGGGCGGGCTGGCTTTTCGCGTCGCCCGGGCGCGGCCTAGGGCTACGGTGATCGGCTATGAGCTTTCCCCGCTCCCCTGGCTGATCTCCCAGCTGCGGCGGCTCCTTCAGCCGGCATCAAACCTCCATCTTTATCGCCGCGATTTGCTGCGTGGCCGGTTTCAGGAAGTCAATGTGGTCGTGTGCTATCTCCACGCGGACGCTATCGCCGACCTGGAGCCCAAGCTGCGGCGTGAGTTGCCGGAGGGGGCGCTGGTGATCAGCAACACCTTCCGGATCCCGGGGTGGCGTCCGCAGCATGTGCGCCAGGCGCGCACCCGCTTTGACACGCCCATCTACGTATACCGGATGCCGGATGCCTACCGGCCGGCTGCGGTGGATGAGTTGCTTTAGGGAAGTGGACAAAGCCCGTTGGGCGGTCCAGTATGCCGGGCATGAGAGCCAACCGTGACGCAGGCGAGGCGACGACGAAGCTGCAGCGCGATCTGGACCGTCTCGACCGCGCCGTCAAACGCCTGAACGAGGCGAGTTCTTTCGCTAAGTTCAGTTACACCTCCGAGGTTTTGGAGGCCGTCCGGCGCGTGCTCGCGCAGCCCGGGGGTACGGAGGCGGTCTATCAGCGCATCGGTTCGCTTACCGATGCCGGCATCTTTGCCGAAAGCGACTGGGCTCACCCCGAGGAACTGCAGCCCGCCATGGCGGCGAACACCCTGCGCCTCGGCCACGGCACCCCGGTGCTGCTTGAATGCCTGAGCGAGCTGCGGCTTTTGGCGGTGGCGCGGGGCGAGCGGGCTGAGCCCGGCCTGGACGTGGCATCAGCCGAGGCGTTCCTGACCCAGGTCCTGGCGAGTAATGTGGCTCTTATCCTCGGCGCCGCGGGGGAGGCCGAGCGTATCCATCTGGGCCGGAACCTGGAGCTGGTGCAGGAGCACCAGCGGTTCGTGGCCGAGTGTCTCGGCCTCGGCGTGGTCATCGAGGCGATCATCGCCGAGATCTGGCGGATCCTGGCCCAACGGCCGATCGACGTGGAGCCGGTCAAGACGATGATTACGCGCCTGGCAGTGGAACTCCACGCCGGTGAAGCGGAGGTGCCTGCGGCGCGAGCACGGGGGGCCGAGCGGCTGATCAGCGCGCTCTTCGGGCCGACTCGGGGGTGCCAGGAGGATCCCGGGCTGGAGGTTTACCGCGGTCGTATCGCGGCTCTGGATGAGGCGGCACTGCGTAACGAGGCGATCGGCTTCGGTCGGGCCATGCACGATACGGGCCTCGTGTCGGCCTACCATGTGGTCTTTCTCCACTACGCGCTGGAGCAGGCCCCGCATCTGATCGCAACCGCGCTCGGGCTGAGCAGTACCGGAGCGGACGCGCTCGGTTGCTACGCCGACCTGGTCCACACACTGATCCGGGAGGCGATTACGCCCGCCACCGCGCAGGGCGTCTATGGGCTGTCAGGCCTTCTGGAACGGGGCGTACTCTATAACGGGCCCGTGGCGCCGGCCCTGTGGCGGCAGCTCTCGCTGCCGCTGGCGCCGGGTGCGGTCGCCCGCTTGCAGCGGTTGCCCGGCGGGACGGCCGTCGCGCCGCAGGTGTTGCTGCTTG
>PUNM01000027.1 GCA_003552625.1 Ectothiorhodospiraceae bacterium | reverse complement strand
TTCCAGACCACCAAGGGGAATGCCGGCATGGGCATCGGCGTCTATGAGGCCCGCGAGTACATCGCCAGTCTGGGTGGACGCATCGACGTGGAGAGCGCCCCCGGGAGCGGGACGCGCTTTACGGTGCAGCTGCTCGCGCGCTCGGCTGCCGAAGCACCAGCCCCTGCGGTGGCGGCGTCCTGAGGACTGGACAAGGAGCGTGATGCGGTGAGGGATACCTATAAGCTTCTAATTATCGAGGATGATGAGGGCCTGCAGGAGCAGCTGCGCTGGTGCTTCGATGGCTACGAAATCGTCCAGGCCTACGATCGGTCACAGGCGGTGAAGGAGGCCCGCCGCCACGAGCCGGAACTGATCCTGGTCGACCTGGGGTTGCCGCCTGATCCGGCCAACGCCAGCGAAGGGCTGGCCGCACTGCAGGACGTGCTCGGGGAGGCGCCGCAAAGCAAAGCGATCGTCGTCACCGGCAACGATGACCGGGAGAATGCCCTGCGTGCCGTGGCGCTCGGCGCGTACGACTTCTACAGCAAGCCGGTGGACGCCGATACCCTCCGGCTGCTGGTGGATCGTGCGGCACAGCTCTACAGCCTGGAGGCGGAGAATCGGCGCCTGGCGCAGCGCTCCGCCTCGCCGCTGGACGGATTCCTGACCGCGGACCCGGAGATGCTTCGGGTCTGCCGGATGGTCGAGCGGGTGGCACCGGCGGATGCCACCGTCCTGCTCCGCGGCGAGAGCGGGACCGGCAAGGAGATCCTGGCCCGCGCCGTGCATCGGCTCAGCGGGCGCAGCGAGCAACGCTTCGTGGCCATCAACTGCGCGGCCATCCCCGAGAACCTGCTGGAGAGCGAACTCTTCGGCTACGAGAAGGGCGCATTCACCGGCGCCCACCGGCAGACCATCGGCAAGATCGAGTACGCCAACGGCGGCACCCTGTTCCTGGATGAGATTGGCGACCTGCCGCTGAGCCTGCAGGCCAAGCTGCTGCGCTTTCTCCAGGAGCGAATCATTGAGCGGGTGGGAGGCCGCCAGTCGATCCCGGTGGATGTGCGCGTGGTCTGTGCGACCCACCGGGATTTGGGGCAGATGATCCGCGAGGGCGATTTTCGGGAAGACCTCTTCTACCGGGTCGCCGAGATCGAGCTGACCATCCCCCCGCTGCGCGAGCGCCAGGGCGATGCCGTGTTGGTCGCGCACGCGCTGCTTGAGCGCTTCGCCCGCGAGCAACAGCAGCCACGGCGGGAGTTCACGCCGGAAGCCATCGACGCCATTGAGGCCTACCCATGGCCCGGTAACGTGCGTGAGATGGAGAACGTCATCCGGCGGGCGGTGATCATGGCGGATGGCAAACGGATCACCCCGGAGGAACTCGGGCTGGAGGTCCCCGGGGAGGAAGAGGATGACAGTCTGAGGCTCAAGCAGGTCCGCGATCGGGCCGAGCAGCAGGCGGTGATCCGCGCACTGAGCCGCTGCAACGGCAACATCGCCCAGGCTGCGGGGCTGCTGGGGGTGACCCGGCCGACGTTGTACACGCTGCTCGATAAATTCGGCTTGAGGGAATGATTATGTGCAAGAGCGTATTCTGGCAGGTGGGCAGCGATCTGGAGCACCGGGGGGAGCGGAGCTGGACTTCCTTCGGCCGGGGTGTGAAAGCCGTGGGCGTGGCCGCCCTCCTGGCGGCGGGACTGGCCGGCTGCGGTGAGTTGACCCAGGAGGAGCTGCTCGAGCGTGCTGAGCGCTCCATGGAGCAGGGCGATTACCGCAGTGCGGTGATCGACTACCGCAACGCCCTGCAACGTGAAGACGATGCGGAAGTGCGCGGCCAGCTTGGGCTGGCCATGAAGGGCCAAGGGCGGACGGAGGGGGCGATCCGGCACTTGGGCCGGGCCCTGGACGAGGGTGCCGACGCCGATCGGTATGCCCTGCCACTGGCCCGGTTATTGGTGGAGACACGCCAGGGCGCTGCGGTTCTGGAATTGCCGAAGCCCGGCTTGGAAGGGGGCGAGCGCGCGGAGTTCCTCGCCTATCGTGCCATCGGCGGCTTCGGGGTCGGAGGAGATGCCCGCGAGCAGGCACGCGCGGATCTCGATGCGGCCCGTGAGCTGGCGCCGGAGAATGCTCTCGTCCACCTGGCCGGTGCCTATGAGGCCCTGAGCCGCGGTGATCAGCCTGAGGCCAGCGTGGCGGTGGATCGAGCGGTGCGCACGGACGATGACCTGGCCCTCGCTTGGTCCCTCAAGGGGGACCTGGCGCGGCTGCGTGGCGATCTGGAAGACGCACTGGCCGCCTACGACCGCGCTGTGGCACTGCAGCCCCAGAGGATTAACGAGCGCCTCAGCCGCGGCTCCCTGCGCCTGGAGCAGGGCCAGATCGATGGTGCCGAAGAGGACGCTCTCTTCGTGCGTGACGGGGCATCGGAGCATCCGGGCGGCTATTTCCTCGCGGGCCTCGTGGCAGTGGAGCGGGACGACCGGGATGAGGCGCGCCGTCAGTTTGAGTCTGCCCTTGCCCAGCACGACCGCTACCGCCCGCCCATGCCGTATCTGGCGCAGATCCATCTGGAGGCGGGCAACCTCCGGCAGGCGGAGCACCTCCTGGAACGGTTTCATGCGCTGGGTCCGGGCAATGCTCGCAGCTACACCCTGCTAGCCAATCTGCGGGTGGAGCAGGGGGATCCGGAGCGGGCGCGGGAGACCCTGGCCGAGGTGGTGCAGGACCGCCCGGACCTGCGCGAGGCGCTCGGCCCCCGCCTGGCAGCGCTCTACCTGCATACCGGCGAGCGTGAACGTGGCGTCGAGGCCCTGCGCGGGATGGTGGATGCCGGGCAGGATACCGCGGCCATCCGCGAGATGCTGGGGGTTGCCCTGGCCCAGGACGGGGATCGCGAGGGGGGGCTGGCGATGCTGGAGGCCGCTGCTGAGGCCGATGAGCGGCCGCGCCAGGCGGACCTAGCGGTTCTGATGGCGTATCTGCAGGAGCAGCGCTTCGATGAGGCCGAGAAGGCCGCCGAGCGGCTGCGCAAGAAGGCCCCCGGGCAGCCCAATAGCTACTCCTTCCATGCTGCAGCCCTTATGGGACAGGAGGACCTCGACGCCGCCCGGGCGGTTCTCCGCGAGGGTCTGGAGCAACTCCCCGGCCACCCGGGACTGTCTCAGAACCTGAGCGCGCTGGCGCTAAGGGACGGAGATCTGGCGGCCGCTTTCGAGGCCTTGGAGGCGGCGCAGGACGCGAACCCCGGCGAGCCGGTTACCGGCTTTAGGCTGGTGCAGCTCAACCGCGAACACGGCGACGAGGCGGGTGTGATCGACTGGCTGGAGCGGGTCGTGGAACACAACATGGAGGACGTCAGCGTTCTGGCGCGAGCTGCCGAAGAGTATGAAGGTATGGACGAACCGTTGCGCAGCGCGGAGCTGCTAGAGCAGGCGGTACAGATGGACCCGGAGTCGGCGGAGCTGCGGTACCGCCTGGCCCGCAGCCAGATCCTGGCAGGGCATCGGGAAACTGCCATCGAGACCTTGCAGCAAGTCGTGGAACGAGAGCCTGAACACATGCCTGCGCGTGTCGCCCTTGCCCGTCAGCTCGGCCGGCTAGGCCGTTTCGACGAGGGGCGGGAGGTGCTGGGGCCTGCCCTCGAGGCGCACGGGGATGAGCCGGAGGTGCGCGTCCACCAGGCCTGGCTGGACCTGCGCGCGGGCCGGTTCGAGGAGGCCGCGGACGGGTATCAGCGGGTACTGGCGGACGAGCAGCGGCGGACCTGGGTGCTCGAGGGGGACCAGGCAATGGCCAATGCGGGCCGCCATGAGGACGCCTTCGACCGGCTCAGTGGCTGGTTGGCCGAACAGCCCGAGGACAGCGCGGTTCGCCATGCGCTGGCCGGTGGCCTGATGCAGCAGGGCCACTACGAGCGTGCACGGGAGGTCTACTCGGAACAGCTGGAGTACCAGGACGAGGATGTCATCGCACTGAACAACCTGGCCTGGCTGCTCCGCAGCGAGGACCCGGAGCGGGCGCGGGACTACGCCAGCCGAGCCCACGAGCGGGCACCGGAGCAGCCGGAAGTCCTCGACACCTACGGTGTTGTTCTGCTTGACACCGGCGAGCCGGAGCGCGCTGTCGAACTGCTCCGGCAGGCTTGGGAGCAGGCCAGCGAGGAGCCGGATATCGGCGTCACCCTCGCTCGCGCTCTACTAACGCTGGGGGAGAACGACG
>PUNM01000084.1 GCA_003552625.1 Ectothiorhodospiraceae bacterium | reverse complement strand
GGACCCCCGAATCCGCTGGCTCGACGACCAGCTCCCCGGGCTCGAGGACGTCCACCGCCTAGGCTTGTGCTTCGATGCCATCCTGCTCAGCGCAGTCTGGATGCACGTACCGGAGGGGCAACGCGCCCGCGCCTTCCGCAAACTCATTACCCTGCTCAAGCCGGGCGGGATGCTGGCCTTTACGCTGCGCCTGGGCCCCGAGGATCCGGAGCGCGGCCTGCGTCCGGTCTCGGTAGCCGAACTCCGTCAGCTTGCCGCGGAACACGGTGCGTGCGTCGACCACGTCGGCGAGAGCGCCGATGCCCTGGGCCGCCCGGAGGTCTCTTGGGCCGAGGTCGCCATTCGCCTACCAGAAGAAGGCACCGAAGCCCGATAGGGGTTACCTCCCCGTCGCAGCGCTCGCCCGAGCGCCCTCGGGAATTAGTCCTGCAGCTGGAAGGTCACGCTCATAGGGGCCGAACCTTCATGGCGCAGATACACCACCGGCCCCATGTAGCGGAACGGAGCGGCGCGCCCATCGGGCCCGAGCTTGCGGTCGCGCACAAAGAGATGGACATCGATGCCGCGCTGGCGATGCTCGATGAGTTCCTGCCCGCGCTTGCTCTCCGGGGTCGTCTGGTTCTGGCTCTGCCAGTGGAAGGTTCGATCGTCGATGAAATAATCCAGGTAGCGGTGGTCGGCAGCCTTGCCCTGCTTGTTCAAGGTGACCAGCAGAATGTGCGTGCGCGAATCGGGCAACACCACATGGCCGGACTGCCAGACACCGGCGCTGTACTCCGCACCGAACAGCTGCGGGATCTCCTGCCGTTGGAATGACTGCCCTACCGCCACTTCCAGCGGCTCCAGCACAGCTCGCACCCGGGCGAAGGTACGCATGGTGTCGTCCGCTTCCCGGTCCGGGTACTCGGGGTTGTTGGCACGGAGGATATACCGGCCGTCGTCTGCCTTCCGGACAACCCGCAACAGATATTGGTCGTCGCCCGCGGTGTCCTGGCTTTCGATGGCCATCGTGGTGCCGGTGATGGAACCGGCGGACGTGTCGGTCACCCACTCCAGCAGCAAGTAGTCGCCGTCGCGTATGGGCTGCCTGCCACCGTCCATGGAGTGGCCCACGGCTCGGGCGACAAAATGGCGCTCCGGGTCCAGCCGGCCGTGGCCCGGCGGCAGAGCCAACCACTCCTGGCTGTCCCCGCGGCCCGTGCGGAAATGGCCGCAGGCGATGCGCAGATCCGGATAGAACGGCAGCTCGGTGCTGGCATCCCGGCGGGGGAACGGGATCACGCTGCCGCTGGCCCCGGACGAGTCCTTTCCGGCGAGGCCCTCCACGGCCGGCTGGTACTGGGCCAGGCGGTAATCCACCAGCTCCTGGACCATTGCCGTGAAGGTCTCCACCGCCACGGCCCCATCCAAGCGAAAGGTCGGGCGAAAATCGTCCCCGTCGCGCACAAACCAACGCTGAACCTCAGGGCCCCGATCGGAACGGCACCAATAATAGATGGGGTTTTTCTCCCAGTAGGGCCTGAGGACGTCGGGGTCGGGCCCGTCCCAACCCCGCATCTCTTCGGGCAGATCCACTTGCAGCTCCGGGCGGCGCCGGAAGACGGCGGCGGACGCAGTCACGAGCGCCTCAACCGTGACCGGCTCGCGGAACCCATCGAGTTCGAGCAGGGCTTCCAGGAGCACCATCTTGTAGGACTTATTCAGCCGCGTGGTTTCCACCTCGCGCAGGAAATCCGCGTGTTCACCGACGCATCGGATCTCCGGCGAGTCGAGCTCTCCCCGCAGATGCAGAAATCCCCACCAGCTCCCTCCTTCGCGGCGCAGCGCCGGCATGGAAAGCCCGGCTCGATACGCCTCCGTGGCGGTGGGCCGGCGACCCAGCCCGGCCTCTAGATTCTCGAACGCCTCGTGAACACTGCGCGGGGCGAACCGCTCCAGAAAGTCGATGAAGGCAAGATCGTAGTTGACGAAACAGCCCGGCGGCAGCTCCAGTCGCCCATCACGTGCCTTCTGCGCCAGCTCGCGCAGGGCAGCACCGTCGGTGGTAGTGCCGAAAAGCGCCTGCGGACGATTGAGAAAGGCACGGTGGTTACCGATGAAATCCAGCACCACCAAGCGGGATTTCCCGGGCGCTATGCGCAGGCCACGACCGAGTTGCTGGAGGAAAAGCACCGGCGATTCCGTAGGCCGCAGCATCATCACGGTGTCCACCAACGGGACATCGACGCCCTCGCTGAACAGATCCACCGAGAACACCACCTGGACCGAGCCCTGGCGCAGCCGCTCGATGGCCTCTTCACGAGTGACGGTGGAGCCGGTGTGCACCGACAGCGCGGACACGCCGTTGCGCTGGAAATAGTTGGCCATGAAATCGGCGTGCCGCTGCGAGGCACAAAAGGCCAGGGTCCATTGGCCAGCCTTATCGCGCCACTCCCGCAAATTGTGGCGCGCCCGGGCCTCAGTGGCGAACCGGTGCTCTAGGGCCTGCTCATCGAAGCGCCCATTGCGCCAGGGGATCGCTTGGTAATCGACCTGCTCATCGTGGATGCCGTAGTAGTGGAACGGGCAAAGCCGACCGGCGCGGATACCGTCGAACAGATCCGCGGTGTAGACCAGATTGTCATCACACAGGGTGAGGATGTTGGCCTGGTCGGCGCGTTCCGGCGTCGCCGTGAGCCCCAGCAGAAAGCGCGGCTGGAAATGGTGCAACAACCGCCGATAGGTGTTCGCCGCCGCGTGGTGAAACTCGTCCACGACGACGTAATCGAAGGCATCGGCGGGGAAGCGTTCAAGGTGCTCATCGCGATGCAGGGTCTGCACGGAGGCAAAGAGCATGGCGGCATCGCCGTTGCGCTCTTGGTTGCGGTAGCGACCGACATGCGCCTGCGGGAAGACGCGCTGAAAGGTGGCCTCCGCCTGCAGCAGGATCTCCTCCCGATGGGCGATGAAGAGGATCCGCCGAGCATCCAATTGCCGCGCGTCGAATGCTGCCAGGTAGGTCTTGCCCAAGCCCGTCGCCATCACCACCAGACCACGTTGATGGCCCTCAGCGCGGGTCGCACTCAACTGCTCTAAAGCTTCCTGCTGCTGCGGTGTGGGGTCGGGCGGCGGCAGCTCAGGGTCATCGCTTCCCGGGGCAACGCTCGGGGGCGTGATCGGCCGGCGCCGCTCGTATTCATCGACCCAGTTGTAATCGAGCGCGCGGGTCCTGGGATGCTGGAAGATCTGCCAAAAGGCATCGCGGATCTCCGCCAGGCGCTGCGGTCCACCACTGTTCAGGCAGCCCGCATCCACCCGATAATTCCACTCCAGGCCTTGAGTGAGGGCCTCCCTGCTGATGTTGCTGGAGCCGATGAAGGCCTCCCCCTGGCTGCCAGCGCCCCGGGTGAACAGGTACGCCTTCAGGTGGAAGCTGCGCTCCTTGGCCTCGAAAACCCGCACCTCGGCGCCCCGCTCAGCGAGCAGCAGCAACTGACGTAGCGCCTGCGGATCGGTAACCCCCAGGTAGTCACTGGTGACGATACGCACCCGCGCCGGCGACTGCCTTTCGAGTTGGTCCACGAGGGCGTCGAACAGGTAGCTCAAGCCCGAGGACTTGATGAAGGCCACCGCCAGCTCGATCTCGTCCGCACGGCGTATCGCTGCAAGCAAACGCGGCAGCAGGGGATCTTCCTCGCCCCCGCGCACCAAGCGGACCGCCTCGTTGGCGGTTTCTTGCGGTCGCGCACCAGACCCCATTGCCGATCGCTGCCTCAACGAAAAAGTTCGACGATGTGACTGGACTAGCGCACCGCGACGTGGCACCAGTCCTTGGTACCCGGAGTGAGGGTTGGAACCCAGTGTACTGATACGGGAACTATCCGCTATCCCCCCCTTGGAAGCGTGACACCCAGGCAACCACGATCAAGCGACAGATGCTGTCGCCAGACCTCGATCCCGACTGGGCGACACACCCCTTTTTATGCGACATTTGTGCGACACTCATGCGACACTACCGCGGCTATTCGCGACTAATGCGGACTATCTAATGTTTTGTAGGATATTGTTTTTGCTGACTTAGGGCGCGCCAAACAAGGGCCTAAATCCCCCACGTCGTGGTCTTTTAATCCGCTGGTCGCAGGTTCGAATCCTGCACGGCCCACCATTTTCCCTCTCCCTGGCGGTCACCCACGCGATTTGCGATGGGGACTTTGTCATGCATCCATCAAACGCCCTCGCGG
>PUNM01000042.1 GCA_003552625.1 Ectothiorhodospiraceae bacterium | reverse complement strand
GGCTCGAGCCGTGGCTGTTGCGCCACGTCGAGCGCATCGGCTGGATCAGCGTCGTGCTCTTGTTGCTCGCCATGCTCTGGATTCAATACCGCTAGGCCATGTTCCGCGCCGTCGCACCAACCCTGGCAGGCGTGACGGTGTTGGCGGTGGCCCTGTCGGGCTGCGCAGTGCTCTGGGATGGTGAGTGGGAGGAGGATGGGCATCGACGCATTTACCTCTACGAGGTTGAGGCTGGGGATACGCTCACCCGGATCGCCTGGCGCCACGGTCTTACCGTGGAACAACTGCAGGAGTGGAATCAGCTCGAGCGCCCCGATGAGCTCTCTATCGGCCAGCATCTGGTTCTCAATCCGCCGGGCGACCAGGCGCCACCCGGCACGGAGGAGACGGCCGCGGCCGACGATGAAACGCGTGACCCGCCCCCGCCACCGGACGATCCCCCGGACTATCAGCTCGACTGGCAGTGGCCCACGGAGGGCGAGGTGAAACGGGCTTACGCGACGGACTCGGGCGGTAAGAGCGGGATACAGATCGGCGGGGAAGAAGGGGCAGCGATCCGGGCCGCCTCGGACGGAGAGGTCGTCTACAGTGGCAGCGGCCTGCGTGGCTACGGCAATCTCATCATCATCATGCACGACGAGCGGTTCATCTCCGCCTACGGCTATAATCGGGAGCTGCTCGTCAGCGAGGGCGAGCAGGTGCAGGGGGGCGACAGGATCGCGGAAATGGGGGTTGCCCCCGGTGCAGAGCAGCCGAGCCTGCATTTCGAGATCCGGATCGACGGCGATGCGGTCGACCCGGAGGAGTACCTCCCCGCCCGTTGATGACCTCCCTTCCCCGCGCCTGCCGGCGCCCGCCGCAGTGGCGGCGCCAGCGCATGGCGAAAGTTTACTTCTTCCTATTGCATGCCCTAGCGCTTAGTAATAACGTTGATAACAAGCCGGTGCGAGATCATAAGAAATACGCACTGTCAAGGCGGGTTTTTGCTGATCCATCGGCAGGGACCGGGGATACAGCTCCAGTAGGGGGCTGGTGGATGCGGGCGGCCGGAGTCCCCATCGGACGCCCCGTGACCTCTGGGTGTCCGGGACAGGGCACTTTAGCGGTCGGGTATCTGCACGAGACCATTGGGAGGTTTTCAAGATGACCCTGAATGCGGCGGTGATCAACGACGACGATCGGGAGACGGAGGCGTTCCGGCAGGATGAGCTGGATACCGAGGTCACCGAAGTCTCTTTTGAGGGTGTGGAGCAGGATGCGGTCGATGTGGCAGAGGACCCCCCCACTGGGCGCGACCCCCCCACTGGGCGCGCTCGTCGGCGGCCCGAGTACCGGACGGCCCTTGACGCAACCCAGCTTTACTTGAACGAAATTGGCCATGCCTCGTTGCTTAGCGCCGAGGAAGAAGTGGCCCTGGCCCGGCTTGTG
This sequence comes from Ectothiorhodospiraceae bacterium, assembly GCA_003552625.1. Taxonomy (GTDB): domain Bacteria; phylum Pseudomonadota; class Gammaproteobacteria; order Nitrococcales; family Halorhodospiraceae; genus Halorhodospira. The sequence continues at coordinate 2,815 of PUNM01000042.1, read as the reverse complement.
CAGAAAGGCGATGCCCAAGCGCGGGCGCGCATGATCGAAGCCAATCTACGTCTGGTGGTAAAGATCGCCCGGCGTTACATGAATCGCGGTTTGGCTTTTCTGGACCTGATCGAGGAAGGGAATCTCGGGTTGATCCGAGCGGTTGAGAAGTTCGATCCAGAGCGGGGGTTCCGCTTCTCCACCTATGCCACCTGGTGGATTCGTCAGACCATCGAGCGCGGGATCATGAATCAAACGCGTACGATTCGCCTGCCAATTCACGTCATCAAGGAGATCAACCAGTATCTCCGTACCCAGCGGCGACTCATCCAGACACTCGATCATGAGCCCACGATCGACGAGATCGCGGCCGCCATGGGTCGAACTTCTGATGAGGTTCGCCGTATGCGCGGGCTGAATGAGGGTACAACCTCGGTGGACATACCCATCGGCAAGGACTCCGATCGGGTCCTGCTCGATGCGATCCCTGACGAGAGCGAGGCCGGACCGGGGGATGCCCTCGAGGAGGACGATATCCTTCAACATCTGCAGAATTGGCTGGGCGTGCTCAGCGACAAGCAACGAGCCGTTCTCGAACGTCGGTTTGGCCTCAATGGGCACGACCGTTGCACGCTGGAGCAGGTGGGGGCGCAAGTCGGCGTCACCCGCGAGCGAGTCCGGCAGATCCAGCTCGACGCTCTCCGCCGTTTGCGGGAGGCCATGGAGCGCGATGGCTACTCCCAGGAGGCCGTCTTCGGCTAGTGGTTACCGTGGTGTGCGGGCCGGCGGGGGGCGTCTGCGCGCCGTCGGTCCGCGCCCGTCTACGGACTGCCCCGGCGATTTGATAAGCTGGCGCGGCACCGGACGGGAGAGGGACCATGTCGAAGAAGCTGCATATCCTGGTCGTCGATGACGCGACCTTTACCCGGGATCTCGTCAAGAAGGGCGTGAAGCTCGGCTACCCGGGGTTCGTTGTCCACGAGGCGACCAATGGCCGTCAGGCCCAGGCCAAGCTCTCCACCGGTGGCTTCGACCTTGTTCTCTGCGACTGGGAAATGCCGGAGGTCAGCGGCCTGGAGGTGCTGGAGTGGATGCGCCAGGACCCGAACCTCGCCGATATTCCCTTTGTGATGATCACCAGCCGCGGGGACCGCGAGCATGTCGTCCAGGCGGTGGAAAAGGGCGCGACCAACTATATCGTCAAGCCGTTTACGAACGAGAAGCTCTTCGAGGTCGTTACCCGCGCGTTGACCAAGTCTCAGGGAATCTCCCCGAAGCAGCTCAAGAAGCTCGGCAGCCTGGACAGCCAGACGCCTGCCTCGGAGTCGGTGTCGACGCTCTCGGGAGGGCTGTCCGGCGACTTGAATATCGCCGAGCACCTTGAGGCCGGGGGATCGGAGCCGGCAGCGCGCAAGGAGCGGGCGGTCCCGAGGCGGAAGGTGATCGCCCAGATCCGCTACTCGGGAGGCACGATCGGGTGCTTGGTCAAGGAGGTCGATTTCTATCAGGTCCAGGCCATCGTCAAGCGCCCGGACCCCATGCCCGCCATTCTGGAGCAGGCAACCTTCGATTTTTCCACGGATGACGACCAGCGCACATCGCGCGTAAACGCATATATTTATTCCCTGCAGGCAGGAGAAAAGCGGCAGGATACCGATTTTCTGAAAATAACCCTCCGGTTTGTAGACGACGACCCCGAAAAGCAGGATCATTTAGGGTACTATTTCAGTACCATTGATGGATGAACCCGCAGCCGTCAGGCCGTAGATCGGGAGTCGACCATGCCAGCAGAGACCGCGCAGCCAGAGCCAATCGATCAGATCAAGCCCGACCCGGAGGAGATGAGTGACCGCGCGGCTGAGGCCGCGGCCTTCCTGAAAACCATGGCCAACGAGCGGCGGTTGATGATCCTCTGTCACCTCGTGGATGGCGAACGCTCGGTCAGCGAGCTTGAGCATCTGCTCCAGATGCGCCAGCCGGCCTTGTCCCAGCAGCTGGCGCGGCTGCGCGAGGAGGGGATCGTCGCCACACGGCGCGAGTCGCGCACCATCTACTACCGCCTCGCCAGTCCGGAGACCGAGGCGCTCCTGCAGCACCTCTATGAGCTTTTCTGCGCCGGCAGGGAGGCGTAGAAAAGGTTCTGGCCCCCCGGCTAGAAGCGGTAGCGCACCCGGCCGTAGACGTTGGCGTCCCGCTCGAATTGCCCGTAGAACGTGTGGGCGCTGTCGCCACCGAAGAGATTCCCGCCCACGGAGTAGGTGAGCGCGTCGGAGGCGCGGTAGCGCACGGACGGACGCAGGTAGTAATCGGCGTCGTCCGGTGAATAGAAGGCGAACAGCGACCAGGTCAGGTTGTCCCGCCACATGCTGTAGGTCAGCCGGGTGGTGACCACCTGCCGGTACTCTTCGGGCAGGAGTTTGTCGTCAGCCTGCCACCGGGCCTCTAGGTCGTCGTGGTCCTGCAGCCATTCCAGGTAGTACTGCAGGCCTACGTCCAGATTGGTGACCGCCTCCCACGTGTAGCCGAGCAGCAGGCGCGCCTCCGAGTTGGGCACGTCGCCGCTGCGCTCCCCGTCGCGGTTGTCCACCGAGTCGTAGTAACCGACCTCGGCGTTGGCGATGCCCGGCCCGATCCGGTCGCGGATGCTGGCGCCGTAAGCATTGAGCCGGGCGTGGGTAACGCCGCTGTTATCGAGCCGCTGCTCCGGCTGCGGGAAGAAGCCGCGGTAGAAGTACCCGGCCAGTTCGGCGCTGCCGATGCGGTGGGTCAGCCGTGCCGCCAGCTCGCCGTCGTCGGGGAACGTGTCTGGGTCGTCCGCGGCGGGGGATGTTGCCGT
>PUNM01000167.1 GCA_003552625.1 Ectothiorhodospiraceae bacterium | reverse complement strand
GCCGCCCCGGAGCGCGCGAGCCCCGCTCCCGGATCCAGCGCTGCGCGCGCTCGAGCTTGCGACTTTGCGGGAACCACGCCGCATAGTCGAAGGTGCCCATCTCCAACTCGGCGTTGATCTTGCGCAGATTCCGCCGCACGCGCCGCCGATTCTCCGGGGTATCCCGCAGCCCCGAGCTTTCCCGGAACCGGCGGCCGTAGATGCACAGGTCGTACTGAATCGTGCCATTGGGCCGAATGCAGAAGCTCGCCATGGCGCACCCTTCCCACGATCGTCCGTGGACCCTGATCACTAGTGTACAGGTATACACCTACCGCGCAAGAAAGTCAGCATCGGCCCCCGCGCACCCTGGGCGCCCGGCGTTGCGATGGTTCGGCCAACCGCAACACCCCGCCCAGAGGCCACCGCTGAACACCCTCAGCAGGCCGAGCGCACGCGGCGCTGCCACCACGCAGCGGCCCCACTCGGGTCGCTGGCGCCCGGGACAGTTGCGCTGTCACGGTGACGGGATCAGCGGTGCTGACACGGCTCAGCGCCCGGGCGCGGATCGGCGGCGCCGCCGCCTTGTCTCGCGTTGCGCTGCGATGCCTCTGGCGAGGCCGCCGGCCTTCGCAGCCCCCTGACGGGCCGGGCTTTGCGCTGCAGCGGGGGGTGCTGCGGATAGGCCGAAGCATTCGTAACCCACTTAAATTAAACGGCTTTGCGCTCATAATCACCACCACGGACATGCACTTGGCCTGAACAGCGCGCTCGCGATGGGATGCAACGAGTTCGCCGGCCAGTTACAGTAGCTCGGCTACGCAACACCGGAACGCTGGCACCCGATGACCCACGCTCTAGAAGCACTGCAAGAGGCTCACCTCGCGCTGGCTAGCGAGGGCACCTGCTGGCTCGAGATGCGGCCTCGCGATCCCGAGCTGTCGGTCTACGACGGCGACCACGACTTTCTGGTCCCGCCAAGCCACCTGACCGAGGCGGTCACAACCTTGCTGGAACATTTCCGCGACCGGTCGGTCACGGTCGAACTTGAACAACGGGCACCTTTCAAGAGGAAGCTCATCGCCGAAGAGCCGGTGGGCTCGGGCAAAAGACTGACTATTGAACTGTGGACCGCCGTGGAAATCACCCATCCCGGCGGGGGCACCAGCCACCTGGATGCGAACGAGATCTTTTGTGCGATAACCAACACGAACTATGCCCAACGACCCGCCATCCCCGCGTTGATCTACCTGACCCACCTCGAGCATAAACGTAAAGAACTGGACCATCAGGAAGTCATCTACCGACTGGGACATTTTCACCATCAAGCTGCCGGATGCACTGCCACGACCGATCTTCTAAAGCGCATCGCCGAAGGAACCATCGACCGGGGAACGGCAGCAAGCGAGGCCTTGGTGCTTTTGCGCCGCTACGGTGTGGCCCCTGTACCGAGCTGGCGCCACAACATCGCCCGGCGTGGGCGGCGCTTGCAGGAGCGGTGGTTGCGTCGGCGCCGACGGACCGTACCTGTCGTCGGCCCGGACGGCAGCGGGAAATCTTCGCTGATTCAAATGGTATGCACCAGGACTGACAGTGACCGAGGCTGGGTGCACCTAGTGTACAAGCACCTCTATCGCCGGGGCTTTGATTACAAGTTGCTGAAACGGGCGATGGGCGAGAAACGAGGCGTCCCCAAGAACCGCATCGACGAGCGCCTGCTGCCATATGTGCTGATCAAAACCCGCTTGGGCTGGCCGCTACTGCAGTGGCGGCTGACCTTGGGCCGAAAAAGAGGTTTGATGGATCGCTTTTTCTGGGACTACTGCCTACCTGGGCTGCGCTACCCGACCGGTGAAGAACACCAAACCGAAGCGTGGTCACGCCACTGGGGCGTATTGGCGCCGACACCCGGCGCGGTAGTGGTGGCCGGCTGCCCCGACGCCACCCTGAGACACCGCAAGGCGGAGCTATCGACCGACTCTGTGCACCGTCTTTACCGTTACTACTACCAGCAAATCCTCTACCGGCGCGTTCCCCGCACCCTGCTGGTAAGTACGGATCAACCGGTGGAGACGGCGGCGGCGCGGCTAGACCGCTTCCTCGGGCAACGTTGACCTAACCCAGTCCCTGGTCCTGACACACATCTCCGCTGGACACCGAGGCCGTTCCCGGGTACCTTGCCGCCATGGAAGCCGAAGCAGCCACCATGGCGGCGCTCGAGGGCTGGGCCACGGCGCACCGCGGACGACCGGTACGGGAACACCGGCTCAGTGACCTCGGGCGGATCGAGTGCTACCCCGTTGAGAGTGACGCCGACCTGCGGCGCTGGGAGGCGGTTCTCGACGCCGAGCACTTCCTCGGCTCCGGCCCGCTGGTCGGGCGCCGCCTGCGATACCTCGTCTACAGCGAGCACCTGGGGGTCGTCGCTGCGCTCGCCTTCTCGGCGCCGGCCTGGCGGCTCAGTGGCCGGGACCAGTGGATCGGCTGGGACGATGCCACCCGCGCCGAGCGCCTCGACCGGGTGGTGGCGAACTCGCGCTTTCTCGTCCGCGGCCATCTGCGCGTGCCGGGGCTGGCCACCCATGTGCTCAGCCGGGTCCTGCGGCGCCTGCCCGAGGACTGGGCCGCGCGCTACGGCGAGCGCCCGGTGCTCGTCGAGACCTTTATCGACCGCCTGCGCCATCGCGGCGGCTGCTACCGGGCAGCGAACTTCATCTACGCCGGCGACACCGCCGGGCGTGGGCGCAACGACCGCCACCACGCCGGCGGCGCCGGGGTGAAGGCCGTCTACCTCTACCCGCTCGCCCGCGACTGGCGGGCGCAGCTCGGCGCCCCAGTGCAGCCGCCGTGGACGCCCGAGCCGGATGACTGGGTGCGCCATGAGTTTGCCCACGCCGATCTCGGCGATGAGCGGCTGAACAAGCGCCTGCGCAGCACCGTGCGCACCGGCGCCGAGCGCCCGACGGCCTCCTGGCCCGAGGCCTGTGACAGCCTGGGGGAGACTCAGGCAGTGTATCGGCTGTTCGCGCACCCGAGGGCCACCATGGATTCCATTCTCCGCTCCCACTACCAGGCGACCGCCTCGCGCTGCCACGCCGAGTCGGTGGTGCTCGCCGTCCAGGACACGGCCACGCTCAACTACACCGCGCGCCCGCTCGCCGAGGCCGGCTTCGGCCCCATCGGCTCGCGATCGGACGGCGCCCATGGGCTCATCGTCCACGACACCCTCGCCGTCAACCCGGCCGGCACGCCGCTCGGGCTGATCGACGTGCAGGCCTGGTCGCGGGAGACGGAGGACCACGGCCTGCGCCGGCTCGGCGACGACAACCGGGACCTGGATAACAAAGAGTCCGGCAAGTGGACGGACAGCCACCAGCGGGCGAGCCAGCTCCAGCAGCAGCTCGGCGCCGGCACCCGGGTGGTGAGCGTCGCCGACCGCGAGGGCGATCTCTACGAGCTCTTCGCCGCCGCTGCTCGCGACGAGAACGCGGATCTGCTGGTGCGCGCCTACCAGAACCGCGCCCTCGCCGACGGCGCGGGGCTGCTGTTCGAGCACATGCAGGGGCTCGATGCCGCCGGCGTCCAGGAGGTGAGACTGCCGAAGCGGGGCAAGTACAAGGCGCGCACCACACGCATGGCCGTCGCCTTCGACCGGGTCACCCTCCAGCCCCCACAAAACAAGCGCAGCCAGGGGCCGGTCACCCTGGATGTGATCCGCGCCAAGGAACTCGATCCGCTCAAAGGGGAGAAACCGTTCACCTGGACGCTGCTGACCACGGTGCCCACGCAGACGCTCGAGGACGCCTGCGAGCGCATCGCCTGGTACACCCAGCGCTGGCAGATCGAGGTCTATCACCGCACGCTCAAAACCGGCTGCCGGATCGAGGAACGCCAACTCGGCACCGCCAACAGCCTCGAAGCCTGCCTGGGCGTGGATCTGGTCGTCGCCTGGCGGGTGTCGGTGCTCACCCACCAGAGCCGGGAGGATCCGGACGCGCCCTGTACGGTGTACTTCACCCCCGAGCAGTGGAAGGCGCTGTGGGTGCGTACCGGCGCCAAGGCCATCCCTGAGGACCAGGACGAGCCCACGCTCCGCGAAGCAACACGAACCGTCGCCACGCTCGGCGGCTTCCTCGGCCGCAAGGGTGATGGCGAGCCGGGCGCTCAGGTTCTGTGGAAGGGGCTGCAGCGCCTCGATGACATCACCCACACGTTCTGCCTGACGCTCGAAATGGTGCGCTCAGGCCGTGCTCCGCCCTGACGCCAGCGGAGTTGTGTAGAAAGACCAG
>PUNM01000013.1 GCA_003552625.1 Ectothiorhodospiraceae bacterium | reverse complement strand
TGACACCCGATCCCACCAAGGCCCATGAACGAACAGAACACCCCCGGCACCCGGCCTCCCAGCCACCGCGGCGATGCAAACTTTCCGGAGGAGTCACGCCGGGTCCCGGATGACGAGATCAGCCTGGTCGACCTGTGGCTGGTTCTGGTGCGGCGGCGCTGGTGGCTGTTCGGCATCGCCCTGGTCGTCTTCGCCCTGGGCACCACCTACGCCCTTCTGCAGAAACCCAGCCAGACTTACACCACCACGCTGGAGTTCGCCGCCAAGGATGAGGAGCCGCTGATCTCCTCCGACGCTGTCATGGCCCGCTTGGAGCGGGTGGTGCTGCCGGAGCTTAAACGGCGGTTTGAGGCCGAGCACGAGGTGGGGGCACCATCCATCAAGCTGACCCACGTTGAAGGCTCACGGCTGCTGATCCTGGAGAGCAGTGTCAGCGAGGATCGCCTGCCCCGGGTAGAGGCCCTACACGGCGCGGTCCGGGACTGGTTCCTGGCGACACAAGGAACCTTGTACGAGCGCCATGAATCTCGCATCGAACGCGATTTCGCCCGAGCGAATGCCACGCTTAAATCCAGCCACAACGCAATCAAGGATGATCTAGAGACCACCCATGCGGAGCTGGAGTGGATCAAGGAGGAACGCCGGAGACTTCAGGAAAGCCACGACCACATACTCGAAGAACTTCAAAATGAAGCAGGCCTCGATCAATCCCCAGAGATATTGCGAATCCGACTGGAGGGTATGCGCCAAGACCTGTCAATAACCAGCTCTGAGGTACGCGAGCTCCAGCGGACAATCAGTATGTTTCGAACCGAAAAACGCCGGATAGAGCAACGCATGCACAAAAAAAAAGACGACTACGAAAATCGTATTGAGGAGCTTCAAACCGCGGAAGCCCCAACACTCGCAGCGGCGAACCAAGCGGATGCCCTTGGTCCAAGCTTGACTATGGCCCTCTCAGCAGTGCTCGGCACCATGCTGGGGATCATGGCCGCCTTCTTCCGGGAGTTCCTAGCCCACGCACACCAGCTCTCGACATGAGCCACGCTTCAATGCGATCTTGTCGTGGTGTCGGCCCCCCAAGGACCATGCCGAAAGCTGCCCACTTATGGCTGCTGGGAGCGGAAAGAACCTAACACATGATAAGGTGCACTGCCGATTGACAGCCCAAAAAATGAAACGTTGGTTGGTTGTCAATCACCCGAATGGTCATGCTTGGCATCCAACCGATAGTTAGACCGCTGACCCTCCTCCTGCTCGGCGTCAGTGGGCTCGACGCAGCGTTCGCCGCTGAGGATACTCAACACGATCAGACCTCGGAGGCTCCCGATACGGATGCGCCGCCGGATGAAAAGCCAGCAGTGCATGCCGTGGGCTCTGTTGCAGCTGGTGCGCTAGCCGCTGGCACGGCCATCTGGATCCTCCAGCAGTCGGGCAGCGACTCGGACGATGAATCGCAAGGAGTCGCTCCCCACGAGCCCCACTCCGGCGAGGGCGCCCGCGTGGCCGTCATCGACTCCGATTTCCGGATCAGCCACCGGGAGCTTAAGCCCCACGCGGAACGTTACCAGCGCTTCTACAACCCAGGGGATCGCGACTGGGACGTGACCGAAGAGGACGCCCAGAATCATGGCACCCGTGTGGCCAGTATCACCGCCGGTACTGAACAGGGTGTGGCGCCGGAGGCCGACCTACACCTCTACGCTGACGGCCTTGGCACCGGGGCGTGGTCCCGCGAGAGCTTCGATGCCGCCGTCTCCGCCGCCGAGGCCGAAGATATACGGATTCTCAACCTCTCCGCAGTCTATTTTGACCTCAGCGACGCCATCCCTGAGCGCTTGCGCGAGTTCACCGCCAATGACCGCCTCCTCGTCATCGCCGCCGGTAACGAAGGTGCTGATGGCCCTATCGGCGATGTCGCCGGAGCCATCGATACCTTCAAAGATCGAGCCATCGCCGTCGGTGCCCTCGATGAAGACGACCGGCTCTGGGAACACTCCAACCGGGCCGGCTCCGAACCGGCCGCCCAGGCACGCTTTCTGACCGCACCAGGCGTCCGCATCGAAAGCGCCGACAGCAGCGGCGACGATGATTACAGCCGCGCCAGCGGCACCTCATTCAGCAGCCCGAAAGTCGCTGGCGCGGCGGCTCTCATCCTCAGTGAGTGGGAACATCTCGCCGCCGAAGAGATTGCCGAGATTCTTCTGGAAACCGCCGACCGAGATTTCGACGAGTACGACCCCAGCCACTACGGCCAAGGTCGACTCGACATCGAGGCCGCCCTAGAGCCCCAAGGCACTTTGCAGATTCCTCTAAAAGAAGGTGAAAGCGCACCGGCGGCGACAACCACGCTCACCGGCAACGACGCAACCGTGCAGGCACTGCTTGACAACAACGCCCTGGCTGGCGGCATTCTCACCGATCGCTTCAACCGCGACTTCCCCGCGGATTTAAGCGCTGCGGTCGGTCACGCCACCGCTCCTCAAGGCCTGAACCAGCGGATGGCGCATGCCCTTTCTCCACTGACTCCCTCCAGACAGCAGACCGAAGAATATGCGTTTGGCCGTTTGGTGCTGCGCGCCGAAGGCACCCAACCGCCTCCGTCCCTGAACGCCCCGAGCTCGCTGCGGATAACGCTGGCCGCCCCGGCTGGCCGACTGATGCTTGAGCAGCACAACCTGGCGACCGCCGGCGCCCTGCTACCGGAGAGCCTTGCGTTTGAGCCAAGGGCCTGGCTACACACCGATCCAGAGCTGGACGCGCATACCCACCTGCAACGGCTCACCGCCCAAGGGACACTCGCCCCCTGGCTCGATGTCCAGGCACAGGTGCTGCTGGCAGGTGGGGAAGACGGCCTGCTGCCTCACCGGGAGCGCGAAGATGGCCTCCGGAAAGCCGATGAGCGTACGGTCGGTTACCATACCGGCGTCCGGCTCAAGCGCGGGCGGCTGGGCCTGGAGATCGCCCACACCGTCTACCAGCACGAAGGCCACGGCGCTGAGTTGCGTGGCGACGGCGGATTTGCGGTCGACGGCGCAACACACCAACGCAGCACCATCAGCCTGCGCTGGCAAGCGACCAACGCCACCGATCTGCTGCTGGAGCACCGCCACACGCACCGCAAAGCGGCCAACCTGGGGAGCTTGCTGCAAAGCGCTGACCTGAGGGAACAGATCACCCGCCTGGGTCTGGAGCACCGTCGTGACGCTGAGCGCCTGGGACTGGCGATCGGCCATAGACGCCATCTTGGCGGTCACCTGACCCTACGCCTACCCACCGGGATCGAGGCCGATGGCAGCCTCCGCCACGAGTCGAGAACCGTGGACATCCCCACCACCGAGACGATCGTCGCTGACGCCTTCTGGCGGTTCCCGCTGCTCGGCGGCGATGCACACCTGAGCGCCTTCAAGGATCACCAAGAGCAAGGAGGCACACTGGCCTGGGCTGTGGCATTCTAGAATCCCCTCTAGGAATCCGGTTTCGGCTCGCCCTCTATTCGACAGGCGCTGGGCGACAACCTTGGAGGCCGTACCGGGCGCGCGGGGGCAGCAATCAAGCGAAACGACAAGTCACAGAAGACTGAGAACGATGCAGGGACACCAAGTCGAACCATCCCAAGGCCACTGCGCACGCCGGATGCTCTGCGCATTCGCAGCCACCACCTGGCTCGCCATCCCGTGTGTTGGCTGCTTTGTCCCTCCGGACGACGGCATCGCAAGATCCGATACCGAGCAACCGGAACGGGAACCTGTGGAGGAGACCGAGCAGCAGGACTCGCCCTGGGGCCAGTTCGACCAGCCCGTACAAGAGCCGGGCGCAGCGCCGGAGGATCCAGAGACTGAAGAAGAACAGCGACAGGAAGCGAACGAACTGGCTCGCCGCGCACGCCAAAAGTTGGAGGACAGCGAACCACAGCAGGCGGTGGAGTATCTACAGCAAGCCGTGAACCTAACCCCCAACCGCGCTGTACTTTGGCAAAACCTGGCCGCTGCGCAGTTGGCAACCGGGGAGTTCGGCCCTGCGGAGACGTCAGCCCAACGCGCCCTGGACCTCTCCGGATCTCGTGAGCACGGCGTCATACGGGAAAGCTGGTGGGTAATCGCCGCTGCCCGAAAGGAACTCGGCGACGACCGAGGCCTGCGCAGAGCCGTCGAGGCCGCCAGCCGAGACACGGCGGCCAATCAAGATTCGCAACCCGGCCAGGACCGATCCACGCCCCCCGCTGAGCCCTGGCACGCCCCCTGAAGCGGATCTGCCTGCGATTTTGGCCCTATCCGGAACCCTACAAATTTTGCCCCGCTTGCTAACACGCCCTCAAGTTCATAAACAACC
>PUNM01000037.1 GCA_003552625.1 Ectothiorhodospiraceae bacterium | reverse complement strand
GCCTCAAGTTTGCGGAGATGCTGCCCGATCATCTCGCGCTCCTGCTGCTCGAGCGCCGGTTCGACGCGCGCGCCGACGCGCAGCAGGCGCTCGACGAGCCTGTCCACGAACTCAAGACGCCGCACGCGTAGGAGTTGCCAATTGCAGGTATGACCTCGCTTTGCCAAACCGTACGCAACGACCGCAGACCGCGAGTTGCTGGACCCTCCGTTGACCAACGGCGCACTCATTGCCAGCCTTATCTACTTTACTGGTTGATTCCATCAAGCTCTCACATAGTAGGAGGCCGCCTTGAGTAAAACTCAACACATCAGTTCGGAAGCTCGCCTTTCACCTGCACTGTCATACGTGCAAATCGCCACAAGAGCCTTCCTAGGGATTCAACTGATCGCGTTGGGAGTAGCCGCTGGCACCCGAACCCTCTTCTTAAGCGAATTTGGCTTAAGCCTGGGCCAAGTTGGCGAAACAGCCAACGATTGGATTCAACGCCTAATTCTTGTACCTTTTAACGCGGCCGGGCTTTTTGTCATATTCCTACTGCTAACCTTACCGGTGCCCTTATGGTGTGTGGCGCGCGATATCGCTGAAGGAAAATTCCCCCCAGAAAAGGAATTAGAATCTCCTGACCGTCAGTCGCCAAGCTTTGTTGCCGACGAACCACTAGGCGCACGCGAAAAACGATGTTTTGCCATGCTCGGAGGAATGAGAAACCGACCCAAACCCTTTTGTCTTTCGCGCGGTATCGCTCTACTCGGCCCTACAACGTTAATCCTATTGGTGGCTATCGCGTTAACCGACTTTGATGATATCGTAGAGGGTTTCGAACTTGCCGTAATTGGTCTCATAGCTTCGGGCCTCTTCGGTGCGTTATGGACAATCCTACGAGCGACTGATCAAGGAGGAATCCTTCGAAAGGCCCGTGAGCAGGTTTCAGACTACCGTCAGCTATCCAACTTAGCTGTTGAGACAGTTGGACCCCTGGCACCCATACTCCTACTGCCAATTCCACTTTTCGGGCTGGCACCGGGAGGGCAGGTGACGCTCTTTCCTATCGATCAAACCAACGTGCTAAGCTGGGCGCTGTCGGTGCTCTTGGTTTCACTTATAGTATTCCGGTTCCTGCTCTTTACCTATTCTAAGGCCCGACGTGAAGTGGTAAGCCGTGACGAAAAGCCAGGCGGGCTTCCGAGGACTTTTATTTCCGTCGCAGGCTTAGTTGCCCTTCTGGTCATTGTCGCCTTTGGCTACCAGCAGCTGTACACAGCCACTGCCCGACAGGCGCTGGAGTCAGGTCGTGAATTGCCCGCCACGGGCCTTGCAAGCATCCTGCACGACGGCATTTCGATATACGAATTGGACATCGACGATTCGATAGAAATCCCCGACTCTGCCCCCCACTTTGCGGCAACATTGGCGGAGACTGACGCGGAATTCGGCATTCTGCTTCTTGAGCCAAATGAGTTTTTTAACCCAACTCGGATGCATCCCTCCGTAAACCGCAGGGCATGCAACCCAGGTTATGGACCTGAGTGCTTTGATATTGGTGACTTCGTATGGGTTCCACGAGACAAGGTCAATCTTCGCTACCGTCTGAACCCTTAGGTCGTGTCCCCGGATGAGGACTGCCAGACGCTCCCTTGTCAAGTACTCGTGTTGATTGGTGAGGGGTTGGTGGCGCTGGTCGTGGCTTCCGCACAAGCATTTGGTCTGAGGTCGTCGAAATGGGCGTGTGACCGGCGCAAATGCCGCGCTGGCTAGGTGCACGGCGTGTCACTAGCCCCGGTGATGCGCCGGGACTGTGGCGGGGAGGGTGTGGTGCTAGGCGGCCGTCTCGTGGTGCAGGGCGATGGTGCTGAACGCCGGTGGCTCGTCGAGGTCGAGCATGGTGAGGATGCGCTGCTGGGCGGCGGGGGTCTGGGTGCGGCGGGTGATGGTGGCAGTTGCGCTGGCGAACGTGCCCAGATGCATCTGGTCGAGCTCGTGGCGCAGGGTGCGCCACGTGTCCCCGGTGCGGACTTCGGCGAGGCGGATGAGTAGGAGGGCGAGCCAGCACAGGGTGACGTGGGCGCGGATGCGATCCTCGAGCCGGTGGGAGACCGGCCGCAGGTCCAGGGCGTGCTTCATCTCCCGCCAGCCGGCCTCGACCTCGGCGAGCCGCTTATAGCCGGGCGCGATGGCCTCGGTGCCGAGGTTCGGGTCACTGGTGCGGAGCAGGTACGTACCGTCGAGCTTGGCCTCGGCGGTGACCGCGGCCTGGTCGAGGCGCAGCAGCCCACCCTTGGTGACCCGCAGGTAGCGGTGCAACCCCGGCTTGGTGCGCAGCTCGCCACGCAGCTCGGCGCGCTTGGTCGCGTTGAGCGTGTCGGAGCCGGTGAGGCGCTCGGAGAGCTGGGCAACCAGGCGCTCGCGGATCACCCGGTCACGGTCGGCTTGTTCGGGGTTGTGGCAGACCACGAACCGATCCGCGGTGCCCTCGAGGGAGGCTTCCTTGACGCGCAGGTTGCCTGCCACCGTCCGGTAGCGGCCCTGCCGGGAGAGCGCCTCCTTGGCCTCGGGCGAGCCGGAGCGGAGCTTCTCGCCCAGGATGGAGTGGCCGCCGGCGCGTTGGAGGTACTGGCGGTGCTCCGCCGAGGTGAACCCGCGGTCGCCAACCCACACCACGCGCGACAGGCCCCAGCCGCGCAGATCATCCTTGGCCTGGCGGATCAGCGCGGCATCGGCGGTGTTGCCGGGCCAGGTCCACGCCCGGATCGGGATCCCCTCACGCGTGACTGCCAGGCCCACCACGACCTGGGGGAGATCAGCCCGCTGGTCCTTGCTGTTGCCATGACTACGGAACCCCGCCTGCTCGCCGCCGTGCTCGTCGACCGTGACGGCGTCGGCCTCGTCGAGCTCGAAGTAGGTGCTGGTGGTGTCGAACAGGATCAGATCGGTCTCGAGGTTCGGTTCCCTTGTACTCACGTGACCGTGCAGCCGGACTGGTCCGTTCGGGCGTCGCAGCCGTCATCCTCCTGACGAATCAGCGCCTGGTACTCGGCCCGCGGGCCTCCCAATCAGCGCCCTGGCGGCGCCAGGCGGCGCCGGTGGAAACACCCCAGGCCATCATCCGCAACAGGGGGAAGACAGCCAAGCCGGCGCCGCCGGAGCTCGCGGTTGGCCACGGTCTCGCCGGCCAAGAACAGGGTACGGGGACGAACGAGCCAGCCGCGCTAGCGCTCGCGGTCAGTGCGGGTAGCCGTCAAAAATAATCATCACCGGATTCGGCAGCGACAGCTGCTCCGTAACGCGGCGGGTCACGGAACACCTCCCGCTCGTGCCACGCGCGGTGGGCGTCGTCGAGCACGGCATCCATCTGGGGCTGCGCCAGAGGTAGGCCGGCAAAGCGAATGAGCCAGTGACGAGCCGCCATCCCGCCGTGGAAGGCCGAGGCGACCATGATGCGCCGGTCGTCGTCGATCCCGAGCGCACCACGGTCAAGTGCCTGATGGTGCACTGCGCACAACGCGAGCCCGTTGTCGGCCCGTTCCGGTCCTCCGGCGGCGTGCCAGCGGACATGGGCGGCCTCGAGCGCGACAGGCGTGCGATCCAGCGCGCCATCCCAGCCGCACACCGCGCAGCGGTAGCCGTACGCCCGCAATACCGCGAGGCGGAACCCCGGGTCGCGGGCGGGTCGCACGGTGGCCACGAGGCCGTCAAGCCCAACGCGACCGAGCAGTTGCTCGTGATAGCTGGCCGGGAAGTGCGCGTCCAGCAGCGTGCGGGCAAGCTCGGCCACGAGGTAGGAATCATCCCGTAGCCACTGCCAGAGAGCCACGGGAAAGCCACCACGACAGCGACGGAGTTGCCCCACGGGCGGATCACCGGACGCGTCGACGACGATGCGCTGGGCGCCTTCGACTTCCCAGATCCCATCGGTCTGCAGGCGCCAGAACGGGTAGCGGGGCCGCTGCGTTGAGCGCGGCCTGCCGAACTCCTCCAACAAGGCGGCCAGATCGTCCTCGACATCGGCGAAGGCCACCAGGCGCGCGTCGCCGCGCGCGACGCGGCCGAGGGCGTGCAGGACCAGCAGCGGCTTGTGCGGCGCTCGCTCGCCGCCACGGCGCCACTGACGCAGCCGACCGACCGCCGCGCGCAGGTGATCAGCGGGGTCGTGACCTGCGCTGCCGCCGTCAGTGTCAGGTGGGTTCGGCATCACGGAACTGCGCGAAGCGCGCGTCGAGGAACTCGGGGTCCGGTCGGTCGCGGCGCTGCTGTGGCAGGTGCAGCGTCTGCCCGGAGAGGCCTTGCAGGCCGTGGCGCAGCATCGGGCCGTCGACCTCGTCGAGCACATCGCGGCGCACATGTACCTGATAGCGCGGGTCGATGCCGACGAGGTCGCGATCGAACGCCGCGTGGTGC
>PUNM01000158.1 GCA_003552625.1 Ectothiorhodospiraceae bacterium | reverse complement strand
TCCTCGCCGTAATGGCGCCCGATGGCTAGCTCCTTGAAGCCCCAGGATTGCTGTATGTCGGAAGCGGTACCGCCGCTAAAGTTCTGGAAGCTACCGGAGCCGTAGCGGAGTTCGCTGTCAAAGAACCAGTCGCCGTGCTCGTGCTTGGCGTAGATGATGAATGCAGGGAAGTCGATGTCGCCGAGGCGGTCCTCGCTGGCGTCGTCATCGACGTCGTAGGTGTAGTTGACCCACGCCCCAAAGCCGAGGATCTCGTCGAGATCCATGGCCAGCGCCGAGGACATCGGCGTGGCCAGCGCGATGGCTGCCCCCGAGGTGACCAAAGTCTTCGTGGTCTTGTTCATTCTTAGGCTCCCTCTTGCGGTTGCTTTGTTTTGCGTCTGCTTGCAGTGCTTCCCACGGCCGTCATGGCCGGGGCCCGGCCGTGGCCGGGCCCGTGGTGCTCCGTCTGTCGATTAGCTGCGGGCGCAGTTGACCCACTCATCGATCAGGTCGGCCTCCTCGTCGAGGAATTGCTCGACAGCCTCCTCGGTGCCTTCCTCGCGGCCGAGGAACATGTACTCGTTGAGCAGGTCGATGTCGATGTTGATGCAGCTGGCGAACTCCGCCACCTCCGGATGATCCTCCCGGAAGCCCTCACGCGACATAGCATTGATGTGCTCCGCGCCGCCGAGGGTGCCCTCCGGGTCCTCCAGATAGGCGAGGTTCCAGGCGCCGAACTTCCAGTGCGGGCTCCAGCCGGTGACCACGATGGCCTCGTCACGGCGGGCCGCCCGGTTCAACGCCGCGGTCATCGCGGAGTCGGAGGCCTCGATCAGGTCGTAGTCGAGGTCGTAGTCCTCGATGACATCGTGGGAGAGGCGGGTCAGACCGGCACCCGGATCGATGCCCTGGATCTGGCCATTCAGCCGGTCTTGCCACTCGGGATCCTTGAGGTCCTCGATGGAGGTCAGGCCCTCGTCGTAGATATCCTGCGGCACGAGCCAGCCAAGCGCGGCGTCGTCGTAAAGGACACCCAGGTCCTCGATGTCGTCGCCGAACTCCTCGATGTAGTCCTCGTGGGTAACCGGCTGCCAGGACATGAGCATCAGGTCGATGTCGCCCTGGGCGAGGCCGGTGTACTGCGGTGCGATGTCGGTCTGCACCAGCTCAACGTCGGTGTTGAACTCGCTGGTGATCACGTCCTCGGCCATGCGCGTGATGAACTCGGCGTCGGCCCAGGCCGTCCAGCCGATGCGGATCTCGTCGGCGTTGGCCGCGGTGGCCATGCCGGCGGTGATGGCGGCCGTGGCCGCTGCGGTGGTCAGCTTGCGTCTCATGGTTCGACTCCTCTGCTGCTTTCCCTCACTCCGCCCCGCGGCGCCTGGTATCAGCGTGCCGCGGGGCCGGGTTCGCGGTTCAGCTCTGTGCGTTGGCCTGCTGCCGGTTGCCGAAGAACCAGCGTAGCAGCGCCCCGTAATCACGGCCGTTGCCGCGACGGCGCTCACCGAAGCTCTGGGAGATGCGATCCAGCAGGATGGCCAGGAAGACCACGGCGAGGCCGCCCTCGAAGCCGAGCCCCACCTGGAGGCGCTGGATGCCGGTGAGCACCGTGCCGCCCAGACCGCCTGCCCCGATCATGGAGGCGATCACCACCATGGACAAGGCCAGCATGATCGTCTGGTTGATGCCCTGCATGATCGACGGCATCGCCAGCGGCAGCTGGATCTTCACCAGCAGCTGCCTGGGTGTACAGCCGAAAGCTTGCCCGGCCTCCACATGCTCGGCGCTGACCTGGCGGATGCCGAGGTTGGTCAGGCGCACCGCCGGCGGCATGGCGAAGATCAGTGTGGCGATGGCGCCCGGCACCGTGCCCAGGCCGAAGAAGATCGCCGCCGGGATCAGGTAGACGAACGGCGGCATCGTCTGCATGAGATCGAGCACCGGGCGCACGACCATCTCCACCCGGTCGCTGCGCGACATGGCCACGCCGATGGGCAGGCCGATGATCAGCGCCGCGATGGAGGAGGCGACCACCAGCGACAGGGTGCGGATGGTCTCCGGCCACAGCTCCATGCTGAAGATCAGCGCCAGGGCGATGATGGCGAACAGCCCGAAGCGCCAGCCCACGCGCCAGAAGCTGACGACGATCAGCAACAGGGCCAGTACCCAGGGCGGTGGGTACCAGAGAAGGGCCTGGATGGTCTCGGAGACGAGCCCCATCCCGAACAGGCCCACGGCCACAGCGGCGCTGATCAGCCCGGCCTTGCGGCCCCAGGCGCGCCAGGCGCCGATGATCAGGAAGAAGGCGACCAGCCACAGGGGGTAGAGGAGGAGGAACTCGGTGGCGTCCACCAGGGCGCGGATGGTGCCCTCGATGCCATCGAGCAGCGGCTCCAGGTTGTCGCTGATCCAGTCGACCCCGTCCTCGATCCAGTCGCCGATGGTGATCCGGTCCAGGACGTTTTCGCTGAACCACTCGGCGGTCCGGTCGAGCGGACCGATGGTTTCGTGTTCCTCGATATCCGGTTGATCTTGCATGTCTGTCCCTTACGCCTGTTGGGTGCGATCCAGGGTGAGCAGCAGCTGGCTGCGCGAGATGGTGCCGACGTAGTGCCCGTCGTCATCCACGACCACCAGCGGGTACTCGCTCTCGGCGGAGAGGCCGAGGACATCGGAGATCGGCGTGTCCGCCGATACCGTCTGCACCCCCGGCAGGAAGGCGTCGCCGTACCCGGTGCTGCCGCCCTGGCGCACGGCCTCGGTCAGGCTGTCGATGGAGACCAGGCCCTGGTAGCGACGGCTGCGGTCGATCACCACGCCAATGTCGCTGGCGTAGCGCTTGACCCGGTCCAGCGCCGCGCGGACGTCCACGCCCGGGCGCTGGATCACGGTGACCCGCCGCTTCTCGGCGATGTCGCCGGCGTTGTAGACCTGGCTGACGTCCACCCCGTAGAAGAAGGAGCGCACGTACTCGTTGGCCGGGTTGGAGACGATCTCCTCCGGCGTGCCGATCTGGACGACCTGGCCGCCCTCCATGATGGCGATGCGGTCGCCGATGCGCATGGCCTCGTCCAGATCGTGCGAGATGAAGATCACCGTGCGGCTCTGCTCCTGCTGCAGGCGGATCAGCTCGTCCTGCATCTCCGTGCGGATGAGCGGGTCGAGGGCCGAGAAGGCCTCGTCCATGAGCAGGATGGTCGGATCGGTGGCCAGCGCCCGGGCCAGGCCGACGCGCTGTTTCATGCCGCCGGAGAGTTCGTCCGGGTAGCTCTCGGCATTGGGGGCGAGGCCGACGGCCTCGAGCGCCTTCATCGCCTTCCCCCGCCGCTCGGCGTGGCTGTAGCCGGAGACATCCAGCCCGAAGGCGGCGTTCTCGATGACGGTTTTATGGGGGAGGAGAGCGAAGGACTGGAAGACCATGGACATGTCGCGGCGGCGCATCTCGATGAGCTCGCTCTGGCTCATCTGGGTAATGTCCTGGCCGTCCAGGTAGAGGTGGCCGTAGGTCGGGTCGATCAGGCGGTTGAACATCCGCACCATGGTCGACTTGCCGGACCCCGACAGGCCCATGATGACGAAGACCTCGCCCTCCTGGACGGAGAAGCTCGCCTCGCGGACACCGACCGTGTTGCCGGTGCGGGCGAAGATCTCGTCCTTGTCGTAGCCCTGCTCGAGCAGTTCCATGGCCCGCTCGGGCTTGGGCCCGAAGATTTTGTACAGATTTTCTACGACGAGTTTTTCGCTCATGCTGGTCCAAAGGTTTGAATGGAGCGTGGCGCGTTACTTAATCGAGAATCCGGGAATGCTGCCGCGCTGGCGGCGCGGCGGGGACGGGATCGGCCTGGCTGCGTGGATTGGGCGTGCCCATCAGGGTTGGGGCACCGGTCCGCTTGATCATGGTGGATAAATACAACATGGGTTGCGCGTCCTTTGCAAGTCAAGGTGTTAAATGGCCCGACCGGGAAGCGGCCCGGGTTGCGCAGCGCGCCGCAGCGCTCTGGCCGCACGAGGCGTGTGGCCTGCTGTTGGCGCCGTTGGCCGATCCGCGGCGGCCGGAGACGTTGGCCGGCCCCTTGCGGGCGGTTCGTTGCCGCAACCGCCATCCGCGGCCGGAGCAGGGCTACGAGCTCCATCCCCGGGACTTTCTGCGCTGGGATCGGCGCGCGGCGGCGCGGGGCCTGGGGATCGTCGGTGTCTGGCACAGCCACCCGTGCGGAGCGGCGCGCCCCTCGGCTACCGATCACGAACGCGCCTGGCGCGGATGGATCTACCTGATCGTCGCCGTCGAGCCGCCGGCCGGCGAACCCGGGCAGCGCGCGTGGCGCTGGAGTGCGGACGGGGTGACGGAGGTGTCGCTCGATGGGACCGGCTCCTCGTTTGATTGAATGTTCAAAAAAAGGGCGGTAGGTTGCCGGCCCGGGCCGGGAAAATCAAGCCGGCGGGAGGTGGTGGGCGGATCCGGCGAGGCGCCCGGGGGTTTGCGTCGTGCCGGCGGCTCCATTAGGCTATGCGTCTTGCGATCGCTGCACGATTCGCACGCAGGAGAGGTGTCCGAGCGGTCGAAGGAGCGCGCCTGGAAAGCGCGTGTACCGAAAGGTACCGAGGGTTCGAATCCCTCCCTCTCCGCCAGGCGATGGTAGCTGCACCGGTCCCCCCGCGACGAGTCGCCGTGAACCCCGTCAGGCCCGGAAGGGAGCAGCGGCAGCGGCGGTCCTCGGGCGCCGGGGTGCGGCTGGTGTGGCTGCCTCCATCCAATCCGGAGCCGCCGTCGGCATGACCTACCAAGCCCTCGCGCGCAAGTGGCGGCCCCGCCGCTTCGATCAGGTCGCCGGGCAGGAGCACGTCCTCCGCGCGCTGGCCAATGCCCTCGACGACGGGCGCCTGCACCACGCCTATCTCTTCTCCGGCACGCGCGGCGTCGGCAAGACCACCGTGGCGCGGATCCTGGCCAAGTGTCTCAACTGCGAGCAGGGCGTGCGCGCCGAGCCGTGCGGCGAGTGCGCCAGCTGCCGGGAGCTGGATGCCGGCCGCTTCGTGGACCTGATCGAGGTGGACGCCGCCTCCCGCACCAAGGTCGAGGATACGCGGGAGCTGCTGGACAACGTCCAGTATGCGGCCACCCGCGGGCGCTACAAGATCTACCTCATCGACGAGGTCCACATGCTCTCCAGCCACAGCTTCAACGCCCTGTTGAAGACGCTGGAGGAGCCCCCCGATCACGTGAAGTTCCTGCTGGCGACGACGGACCCGCAGAAGCTGCCGGTGACCGTCCTCTCCCGGTGCCTGCAGTTCCACCTGCGCCGGCTGCCCGCCGCGCTGATCCGTGAGCGCCTGCTGGAGATCGCCGCCGCCGAAGGGGTGACCGTGGAGCCCGGGGCCAGTGCCCGGCTGGCGCGCGCCGCCGACGGCAGTATGCGCGATGCCCTCAGCCTGCTCGATCAGGCCCTGGCCTTCGGCGAAGGGGCGGCCCGGGATGACGAGGTGGCGGCGATGCTTGGGGACATCGAGCGCGGTCCGCTGCTCGAGGTCCTCGACGCCCTGGCCCGCGGCGACGGCGAGGCGCTGGTCGCTGCCGCGCGGCGGATGGCCGGGGCTGCCGTCGATTTCGACGAGGCCCTCGCCGAGCTGGTGGCGACCGTGCACACCGTGGCCCTGGCGCAGCAGGTCCCCGGAGCTGTCGGCGAAGACGAGCCGGAGCGGGACCGCCTGCTGGAGCTGGCCGGGCGGATCGCGGCGGAGGATCTGCAGCTGTACTACCAGATCGGTCTCAACGCCCGGCGCGATCTGCCGTACGCGCCGGATCCGGCCACCGGGTTCGAGATGGCGTTGCTGCGCATGCACGCCTTCCGGCCGGCGGAGAGCCCGCCGCGCGGGGGCGGATCCGGCGATGCCGGGCGCGGGGCGCCGGGCGCGGACCGCCCGGGGGGTGGCGCCGGGCATGCGGCTGCGCCGGATGCGGTGCCGGAGGGCAAGCCGGCGGCCTCCGGCCCGGCCGGGGAACCGGCGGCTCCCCCGGCCGCCGGCAGCGACACCACCCACTGGGAGTCGGTGGTCTCGGGCCTGGACGGGCCCTTGCGTGCGCTGGCCAGCCACTGTCAGTGGGCGGGACGCGAGGGCCAGCGTGTTACCCTACGACTGGATCCGGCACACGAGTATCTCAACAGCGCCGACCGGCGGGATCGTTTGCGCGAGGCGCTGGCGCCGGTCTTTGGGGACGACATCCAGCTGCACATCGAGGTGGGCAGCACGGAGTGGACCCCGGCGGAGTCCCAGCGCCATCGGGCGCAGGCCCGGCAGGCGGAGGCCGAGCAGGCCCTGGCCGATGACCCGGCACTGCGCGAGATGTGTGAAGCCTTCGACGGCCAGCTCTACGCCGTACAGCCGCCGGAGGCGGGCAACAACCCCTAGGGCAACGGACCATCAGGATCGAGGTAAGAGGCGATGAAGGGCGGACTCGGCAACATCATGAAGCAGGCCCAGAAGATGCAGGAGGACATGCAGAAGGCCCAGGAGGAGATCGCGGCCATGGAGGTCACCGGCGAGGCCGGTGCGGGCATGGTCTCGGTGACGATGAGCGGTCGCCACGAGGTGCGCAAGGTCTCCATCGACCCGTCGCTGTTCGAGGACGACCGCGAGATGGTCGAGGACCTGGTGGCGGCGGCGGTCAACGACGCTGTACAGAAGGTGCAGCGCGAGAGCCAGGAGCGCATGTCCGGCATGGCCGAGGGGCTGGGCCTGCCCCCGGGGATGAAGCTGCCGTTCTAAGCGCTTCGGCGCGCCGATGAGCGTCTTCTCACCCCGGCTCGAAGAGCTGGTGGAGAGCTTGCGCCGGTTGCCGGGCGTGGGGCCGAAGTCGGCCCAGCGCATGGCGCTGCACCTGCTCCAGCGTGATCGCGACGGCGCCCGGCGGCTGGCGAGCGCCATTGAAGAGGCCGTCGAGCAGGTCGGGCACTGCTCCGAGTGCGGCTTGCTCACCGAAACCGGGCGCTGCGGGCTGTGTGCAAGCAGCGAGCGCCGGCGTGAGCTTCTCTGCATCGTCGAGAGCACCGCCGATGTGGTGGCGCTGGAGCAGGCCACCGACTACAGCGGCCTCTACTTCGTCCTCGGCGGCCACCTCTCGCCCCTGGATGGCATCGGACCGGAGGAGCTCGGCCTCGATCGGCTGGAGCAGCGCCTGGCCGGTGGCGAGGTGGAAGAGATCATCCTCGCCACCAACCCCACCATCGAGGGAGAGGCGACGGCGCACTACTTGCAGGGGCTGGCCGCGGAGAACGGGGTGCGCACCACCCGGATCGCCCACGGCGTGCCCATGGGCGGTGCACTGGAGCAGGTCGATCAGGGTACGCTCTCCCATGCCTTCATGGGGCGGCGGGAGTACGAAGGGTAGGTCCGTTCACCAAGAAAGGAGAACGTATGACGGACTGTATCTTCTGCAAGATCGTGGCGGGCGAGATTCCGTCCGACAGGGTTCACGAGGGGGAGCAGGTTATCGCCTTTCGCGACCTCAACCCGCAGGCACCCACCCACGTGCTGGTGATCCCGCGGCGCCACGTGGCCACGCTCGAGGACCTGACGCCGGACGATGGCGATCTGCTCGCCGAGATGTTCACGGTTGCCCGCAAGGTCGCCGCCACGGACGGGATTGCCGAGCGTGGCTACCGCACCGTCTTCAATTGCCGGGATGAGGGGGGGCAGGAGGTTCACCACCTGCATCTGCACGTGCTCGGCGGCCGGCAGATGACGTGGCCCCCCGGGTGAATCCCACGTCCTGCGATCGAATGCCGCGCTCAACGCGTTGAGACTCGGCGCATGCTCGACTAACGTCCAGCCAAGTGCCTCCCTAGAAGCTTCAATGGGGCGTGCTCCTGCGGGATTCATACCGAGTAGCAGACACAGTGGAGGTTGGCATGGACGGGAATATCGGCAGGTCGGTGCCCGCAAACGTTGGCCAGGGTGTACTACTCGATCCAGCGGTGTTCAACCGCCGCCTGTGGCAAGCGTCGGGCCAGCGCCTTGCCCAGCGGCTCGGTGCGCTCCTACTGTGTGCTCTTGTGCCCAGTCTCGGCGTGGCGCAATTCGAAGAGGATCAGCCGGGTTTCACGTTCGATGGGGTCGGGCTCGGGGAGCAGGATCTCTACGTCGGTGCATTTGCCCACGCGTGGACCCTTGAGCCGGATCACGATGAGGCCCTTGAGTTTGACGGGTACGGTGCCGGGGCGCTGATTGGGGTCCGCGTGGTCGGCAACTTCACGATCGAGACCCGATTTCTTGCGGGGGTCGAGAGTGCTGACGATGCAGATTGGGAGGCGGAGCCGCAGCACGCGTTATCGACGGTTGGCCGCATCAATCTGGACCTCGGTACGCCCTTTCACAATGAGATCTACATTATGGGGGGCTTCGGCTCCTATGTTTACGACCTGGAGCATTCGGGTGGTGATAGCGAGACGAACGCCGAACTCACATTGGCTGCCGGTGTCGGGTTGACGCATCGGTTTTCCCGGCGTTCATGGGTTTTTGGCGAGTACTTCAACTATTCCGTGGGCGGCAGTGAGGATTTCGATGCCTGGGGCGGTGGCGTGATGTATCGCTTCTGATCGTGGGCGTGGGCGTCGGAGTCGCCCAGACGCGCGCCACCGAGGGCGCAGAGTCGGCGGAACGCCTTGAAGCTCGCCTCATCGAGGGCGTTGTCCACCCGGTGGCGGTCGGCGTAGACCATCCCGCGCGCCTGCCCGGCAGCGAAGATCGAGGCGAGAAAGCAGGAGCGGCCCTCCGCCAGGGCGTGCAGGGCGTAGGGGGCGCGATGGTCGATGCGCGCAAAGGTCTTCGGTGTCAGCCACAGGGCCGCCGGCTTGCCCATGAGATCCTGCAGGACGGAGCGGCGGGAGAGGTCCACGCGAAAGCGATGGAAGACGGGATCGCCGGCGGCGCCGAGGACGTACTTGCCGGCGAGGGTCTCGCCATCCGGGCGTAGCTCCGCGTAGAGGACCCGGCTGAGGCCGAGGCCGTCGTAGAGCCCGGTGAGCACCAGGTTGAGCACCCGGTCCTGGTGGGTGACCCGCTCCTGGCGCTGGCGCATCTGTTCGTCGGAGCGGGTGTAGTTGCGGTTCTCCAGCTCTTTGCGCACTCTTTGGAAGACTTCGCGCCGCGGCGCCAGGCAGACACCGCCCCTGGCGGTTCCGTCGGAGAGATAGCGAGTGTCCGTCAGCGGCTCGCTGCCTTCCAGATCCCCCTCATCGTCCTGGAGCAGCGGCGCGAAGGTCACCGGCTTCCACGGCAGCAGGCGGGCCGCTTCCCGGGCGCCGGCGGTGATCTCCGCGGCGGTCTGTTCCTCGTCCAGCTCCAGCAGCTCCCCCACGGCCTCGACCAGCGGCGGCATCTCCGGGTGGCGCCAGCCCTGACGGGCCAGAGCCGCAAGACGGGCGGCGAGGCCCACCGACCAGCTGCGCGGCGAGCGGCTGTCCGCGGCGAGGGTCTCCGTGGATTCGGCGACCAGCCCGGGCAGGCTCCAGCGGTGGGCGAGGGCGAGATTGAGCTCGCCGAGGGAGAAGCCCAGGGTGACGTACTCCGCCTCCGAGGCGTAGGCCGGCTCCGGCGCCATCTCGTGGATGGTCTGCATGACGGCGCCGTGGTCGTGGACCCACATGACCAACTCGGCGGTGTGGCGGAGCATCGCCGCCGTGTAGACCTCGTTGGGTAGCAGGTCCGCCAGCTGCCACGCCCAGCGCCGGGCCTGGCAGGCGGCGTGGATGGCCCGCTCGCAGGTAAAGAGGTAGCCGCGGTAATTCTCCCGGCTGAGGACGTCCTCGGTACGCGCGAGCCCCTCGGCCACGGCCTGGATGTTGCGGGTGCCGCGCAGCAGGACCGCCTCCTCCATGGAGTGGATGCCGGACTCGAATCGCTTCGGGGCGTGCTCGTTTACGTCGTGGATCAGCGCCAGGACCAGTGCCGGGTCGGCGTAGATCTGCTGCGCCAGCTCGCGCGGGGCCAGGTCGTAGTCGAGCTCGTGACGCGGCATGCGGGGCAGCCGTGTGGCGCGCAGCGCATCGACCCAGTCGGCGAGCCGTCGGGGAGGCGTGGGTGTTCTTTCCATGATGCCATTGTAGGGGTCCGCTACCCCGGCGGGAATGGCCCTCGACGGTCCCGGGGAGTTCACGGCGGCGAGTCATCGGTTACACTGGCCCGCGCAACCCATCCGGCCGTTGGTAACGAGGGACAGCTACGCACCCATGCTGGTCATCATTGGCGCCGCAATCGCCTTCTTCTCGGTGATCGTCGGGTACACCGCCCAC
The DNA here is from genome assembly GCA_003552625.1 of Ectothiorhodospiraceae bacterium. GTDB lineage: Bacteria > Pseudomonadota > Gammaproteobacteria > Nitrococcales > Halorhodospiraceae > Halorhodospira. The sequence goes on along the minus strand of PUNM01000158.1, from coordinate 7,852 downwards.
GGCGGTCACCTGGCGGTCCTCTGGCAGCCCTACGAGTATCTGATCATCTTCGGCGCGGCGATCGGCGGCTTCCTGATCGCCAACCCGAAGAAGATCATCCAGCAGGTCCTGGCCACCGTTCCGCGGATCCCGGGCGGGGCCCCTTACGGGCGGCAGCACTACATGGATCTTCTGGCGCTGCTCTACGAGCTGCTCCAGCGCGCCCAGAAGGACGGCCTGCTCTCCATCGAGGACGACGTGGACAACCCCCACGAGAGCGAGATCTTCCAGTCCTACCCGCGGATCCTCAATGACCACATGGCGCGGGAGTTCCTCTGCGACTACCTGCGGCTGATGGTCCAGGGCAACATGAACCCCTTCGAGCTCGAGAACCTCATGGACGTGGAGATCGAGACCCACCACAAGGAGGCCAGCAAGCCCGCCGCAGCGGTCAATAAAGTGGCCGACGCCATGCCCGGGTTCGGGATCATCGCCGCGCTGCTCGGCGTCGTCATCGCCCTCGGGTCCCTGGATGAGGACGTGATGACCATCGGCAGCCTGGTGGCTTCGGCGCTGATCGGTACCTTCACGGGGATCTTCGCCGGCTACGCCTTCGTCGGTCCGCTCGGCCAGGCCATGGAGCACCGGGCGCAGGAGCAATCCAAGTTCCTGGAGACGATCAAGCTCACCCTGCTGGCAGTGCTCAACGGCTACAAGCCGGTGGTCGCGGTGGAGTTCGGTCGCAAGGCGATGTTCGAGGCGGAGCGCCCGACCTTCTTCGAGCTCGAGGAGCACGTGAAGATGCAGGCCGCGCGCAAGGCAGAAGGCTAGCAGGCGGGTCCGCACTCGATGGTCGACGAGAACAAGACCCGCCCGATCGTCGTCAAGCGGGTCAACAAGCACGCGGACGATCACCACGGCGGCTCGTGGAAGATCGCCTTCGCCGACTTCATGACGGCGATGTTCGCGATCTTCCTGGTGCTCTGGCTCCTGCTGGCGCTGGATGACGACCAGCGCGCGGGGATCGGCCAGTACTTCCGGGATCCAACCGGGCAGATCGAGTCCCGCGCACGCGACGTGATCGACTTCGAGGGCGAGCGACGCGCTCCCATCGCCCTTGAGGGCATGCCCATCCACCCGCCGGGGATGCTCGACGTCGAGGAGATGCAGGATCTGGCCGAGGACTTCCAGGACGCGGTGCTGGAGACGCCGGAGCTGGATGAGTACCGCGACCAGATCCTCGTCGAGGTGACCGACGACGGCCTGCGCATCCAGCTGGTCGATCAGGAGGGGCGGCCGATGTTCGCGGTTGGCGGCTCGGAGCCCGAGCCCCATCTCGAGGAGATCCTCACGGCGCTGGCGGAGGTCCTCGAGGACGTCCCGAATCCGCTGTCCATCTCCGGGCACACCGACGCCCGCCCCTTCGGTCGGGACGATTACGATAACTGGATGCTCTCCACGGACCGGGCCAACGCGGCGCGGCGGACACTGATCGCCGGCGGACTGCCCAGCGACCGGTTCGGGCAGGTCGTGGGGTACGCCGATACCATCCCCTTCGAGCCGGACGATCCCCGTGCTGATATCAACCGGCGGATCTCCATCGTGCTCATGAGCGAATCGCTGGTGGAGCGGATCGCCGAGCGGGAGCGGCGGATGGATCCGGAGGCGCAGTCCATCGAGGCGATGGAGCGGCAGCCGCGGGATATGCTGACGCCGGAGGAGCGGCGCTTCCGCGATCAGGTGGAAGAACTCCAGACCGACCCGGGCCTGCTCGACGGCCCCGAGCCGCAGGAGGAACCGGGACCCCCGGACGGTGGGGAGCAGCTGCTGGAGCCGGATGAGCTCCCCGGGGAACAGGAGCCGCCGGAGGCAGAGGACGATCCGGAGGATGAGGCCGATGGCATGCCGGACCTGGAGCCGCCGCAGGAGCCAGAGACGTGGTGACGCGGTCGCGCGCCCGGGGCAGGGTGCTAGACTGGGGCTTTGCACGCGAGCTGCGAGAGCGTTTATGGGTTTCTCCGAATGGAATCTGATCTGGATCGATCTGGAGATGACCGGTCTGGATCCGAGCCGGGATCGCATTATCGAGATCGCCGTGGTGGTGACCGATAGCAACCTCGATACCATCGCCGAGGGGCCAGTCATTGCCGTTCATCAGGATCGCGCCGTGCTCGACGGCATGGACAGCTGGAATACCCGGCAGCACGGGCAATCCGGCCTCATCGACCGGGTCCGCTCAAGCGGCTACGACGAAGCCGCGGCGGAGGCGGAGGTGCTGAAGTTCCTCGCTGAATACGTCCCCGCCGGCAAGTCCCCGATGTGCGGCAACAGCATCTGCCAGGACCGGCGCTTTCTCGCCCGGTACATGCCGGATCTGGAGGCCTACTTCCACTACCGCCATATCGATGTCAGCACCCTCAAGGAGCTGGCCCGGCGCTGGGCGCCGGAGGTGGCCGACGGGGTCCAGAAGAACGGCAACCATCTGGCCCTGGCGGATATCCGTGACTCCATCGCCGAGTTGCGCCACTATCGGCGGGAGTTTCTGCGCATGCCGGCCTAGGGGGCGCCATGGAGATTCTCGATCCGGGCTCGGTGGCGGGCCTGCTCGAGCGCGACGACTGCCTGCTGGTGGACGTCGGGGATGACGACGGCCGCTTCCAGCGCGTCCACCTGCCGGGCGCGGTTCATCTCGCCTATCCGGCGCTGTTGCGCGCCGATCCGCCGGCCATGGGCCTCGTGCCGCCCGCGGAGGACCTGGGTCGAGTCCTCGGGGCGATCGGTATCGATGACGACGTGGCCGTGATCGCCTACGACGCCGACGGTGGCGGCAAGGCGAGTCGCCTGCTCTGGACCCTGGATCTGCTTGGCCACCCGCGGCACGCGCTGCTCAACGGCGGCCTCCAGGCGTGGCTGGGGGCCGAGGGGCCGACGGAGACCGGGTCCGTGACCCCGCGGCCGCGGGCTTACCAGCCGCAGTTGCGCCATCCCGAGCACCTCGCGGATCGGGACTGGGTCGTCCAGCATCTGGGCGATGCCCGGGTCCATCTGCTCGATGCCCGCTCCCGGGCGGAGTACACCGGAGAGGATGTGCGGGCGGCTCGCGGTGGCCATATCCCCGGCGCCGTCCACTTGGACTGGCAGGCACTGATGGATCCGGAGGACCCGCCGACCCTGCGCGATCGGCGCGAGATTCTGGCCATGCTCGCCGAGCGCGGTATCGAGGATCCGCAGCAGGAGGTGGTGGTCCACTGCCAGACCCACCACCGCTCCTCGCTGACCTACACGGTATTGCGGCACCTGGGGTTTGAGCGGGTGCGCGCTTACGCTGGCTCCTGGTCGGAGTGGGGCAACGATCCGGAACTGCCGGTGGTCACCGGCGACCCGCCCGGGTAGCGCCCCTTGCTCCGGCGCCCCGGTAGGTGGCCCGTGGCCCCTGGTTTACGCGGCCTCGAGAAAGGCCACGTAATGGTGCACCGGTACCGGGCTGGCCGCCGAGAGGTGGCTGAGGCAGCCGATGTTCGCGGTGGCGATGGCCTCCGGCTCGCCGCCGGTCAGTGCGTCGATGCGCCGGTCCCGCAGCTGGCGGGAGAGGGTTGGCTGAAGGATCGAGTAGGTCCCGGCTGAACCGCAGCACAGGTGCGGATCCGTTACCGGGGTCAGCTCGAAGCCCACCTGGCGAAGCAGCGCCTCCACCCGGCCCTGCAGCTTCTGCCCGTGCTGCAGCGAGCAGGGGCTGTGGAAGGCGATGCGACGCGGCATGCCGGCGGCCGGCCGCAGCCGGTTCACCTCCCGCTCGAGCAGTTCCACCGGATCGACGGCCCGCTCAGCCACCGCCGCGGCCCGTTCAGCGTAGTCCGGGTCGTCGCGCAGCAGGTAGCCGTACTCCTTGACCAGGGCGCCGCAGCCGCTGGCGTTGACCACCACGGCCTCGGCGCCGGCTTCGATGGCCGGGTACCAGGCGTCGATGTTGGCCCGCATGTAGGCCCGGGCCCGCTCCGGCTCGGCCAGGTGCTGGTCCAGCGCGCCGCAGCAGCCCTCGCGGGTAGGGACGGTCTCGATGCCCAGCGCGTCGAGCAGAGCGACGGTGGCGGGGTTGATCTCCGGCGCCATGCCGGGCTGAACACACCCCTTGAGCATCACCACTTGCCGCGTTTGGCTGCGACGCTCAGGCCAGGCCGGAGCCGGACGCCGCGCCGGGACGTGCTCGGCAAGGCTCCCCGGCATGACCGGGCGAAAAACCTGGCCGGTGCGCAGAGCTGCGGCGAACAGGCCGGGGTTTGGCACCAGACGCTTGAGGCCCCAGCGAATGGGGCTCGGTGGGCGGCCCGACTGCGCCTCCACCAGATTGCGGCCGATGTCGATGAGCTTGCCGTACTCCACCCCCGAGGGGCAGGTCGTCTCGCAGGAGCGGCAGGTCAGGCAGCGGTCCAGGTGCTGGCGGGTACGCCCTGTCGGGGTGTGCCCCTCGAGGACCTGCTTGATCAGATAGATCCGGCCCCGCGGGCTGTCGAGTTCATCACCAAGCAGTTGATAGGTGGGGCAGGTGGCGAGGCAGAAGCCGCAGTGGGTGCACTTGCGCAGGATCGCCTCCGCCTCCTGCCCGGCGGCGGTGTTGCGGTGCTCCGGGGTAAGATTCGTCTCCATCAGGCCCTCACAGCTGCGGGTCCATGCGTCCGGGATTGAGAATGCGGTGCGGATCCAGGGCGTCCTTGAGCTGACGGTTAAGCCGACTGACGGCCGCCGCCGGCGGGTGGAAAGCCGGGACCGCCGGGTCCCCGCCGCGGAAGCGGGTGGCGTGGCCGCCCCGCTGCGCCGCGGCATCGCGCACGCTCTGCGCGTCGGCGTCGCTGCGCAGCCACAGTTGCTGCCCGGCCCAGTCCAGGAGTTGTGCCCCGGGGACTTCCGGTAGGTCCGCCGCCGCCGGCAGGGAGAGGCGCCACAGCGGTCGTTCCCCCTCGCTGAAAAAGGGCAGGGTCTGATCGCGGAGGCCGCTCCAGAAGGTGTCCCCGTCGTCCAGCGGCTCCCCGCCGAGCTTTTCCGTGGCCGCGCGGACGCCGCGCTCCGCCCCGGAGAGGCGCAGATAGAGCTGCTCGCCGTCGTGGGCTGCCCCGGTGACCGGGTATCCGGCGAGCAGCGCGTCGTGGACCCTCGTATAAACGCCGTGAGCCGGTGCCTCCAGGGCGCGGGTGGTCTCGGCCACGGGCCGCGGCAGGAGCTTGAAGGAGACGTCGAGCAGCACGCCGAGGGTCCCGAGGGCGCCGGCCATGGGGCGGGTGAGATCGTAGCCGGCGACGTTCTTGACCACCTCGCCGCCGAAGCGCACGACCTGTCCGTGGCCATTGACGATCCGGGCGCCGAGCAGCGCATCGCGGACACTGCCGCTGAAGGGGCGGCGCGGGCCGGCGAGCCCGGCGGCGACGGCTCCGCCGACGGTGCCGCCGTCGCCGAAGCGCGGGGGTTCGAAGGGCAGCATCTGCCCCTCGGCGGCGAGGGCGTCCTCGAGCTCGCGCAGCGGTGTGCCGGCACGGACCGTGACCATCAGCTCCGTGGGCTGGTAGCTGACGATGCCGCGGTGGCCGGTGAGATCGAGGGGCTCGCCTTGCTCCGTATTGCCGTAGAAGGCCTTGGAGCCGCTGCCGCGCAGGGCCAGCGGCTGCCGGGTGGCAGCGGCGGTGGCTACGCGCGCGGCGATCTCCTCGCGCAGGTCGCTGGGGGCCTCGGTTTCAACCATTACAGTTGCTCCGGCTCTGGTTGGCTCTGCTCGGCGCTGCCGGAGGCCGGAAGAGTCCGAAACTCGCGGCAGCGGCGCAAAGTGGGTACTGCCTTGCCCGGGTTGAGGGTCCCCGCGGCATCGAAGGCCGCCTTGACCGCGTGGAACTGATCCAGCTCCTCGCGGCTGAATTGGTGGCACATCGCGTTGATCTTCTCCAGACCGACCCCGTGCTCGCCGGTAACCGTGCCCCCGGCGTCTACGCACAGCTCCAGAATGCGCTGGCCCAGGGCCTCGGTCTGCTCGAACTCGCCGGGGACGTTCCCGTCGTAGAGGACCAGGGGGTGGAGGTTGCCGTCGCCGGCGTGGAAGACGTTGACGACCCGCAGGCCGTACTCCCGGGAGAGGGCCTCGATGCCGGTGAGGACCTCGGCGAGCTTGTGGCGCGGGATCGTGCCGTCCATGCAGTAGTAGTCCGGCGAGATGCGGCCGACGGCGGGGAAAGCGTTCTTGCGCCCGGCCCAGAAGCGCGCCTGCTCATCGGCGTCTGCGGCGACACGGACTTCGTTGGCTCCGTGTTCGCGGAGCAGGGCGGTGACCCGCTCGATCTCCTCGGCTACCTCGTCCGGTGTGCCGTCGAACTCGCCGATGAGGATGGCGGCAGCGTCGGTGGGGTAGCCGGCCTGGACGAAGTCCTCGGCTGCCTGGATCGCGGGGCCGTCCATCATTTCCAGCCCGGCGGGAATGATGCCGGCGGCGATCAGTGCAGCGACGGCGTGGCCCCCGGACTCGACCGTGGGGAAGGCGGCGAGCAGAACGTCCTTGTGCACCGGCTCCGGCAGCAGGCGCACGGTGGCCTCCACCACCACCCCGAGCATGCCCTCGGAGCCGGTGTAGAGGGCCATCAGGTCGTAGCCCGGGGCGTCGAGGGCGTCGCCGCCGAGGACCACTTGCTCGCCTTCCGGGGTCAGGACGGTGGCGGAGAGGACGTTGTGGACGGTCAGCCCGTACTTGAGGCAGTGGACCCCGCCGGCGTTCTCGGCCACATTGCCGCCGATGGAGCAGGCGATCTGCGAGGAGGGGTCCGGCGCGTAGTAAAGGCCGTACGGGCGGGCTGCCTCGGAGACGGCGAGATTGCGCACGCCGGGCTGGACCCGCGCCGTCCGCCGCTGCGGGTCGATGGCAAGGATCCGGTTGAAGCGGGCGAGACTGAGAATGATCCCCTGCGGGTGGGGCAGGGAACCCGCGGACAGGGAAGTGCCGGCGCCGCGCGCGGTAACGGGGACGCCGAGCTCGTGGCACGCAGCGAGGACGGCCTGCGCCTGCTCCACGGTATCCGGAATGGCGACCGCCACGGGCAGCTGGCGGTAGGCGGCGAGGCCGTCGCACTCGTAGGGGCGCAGCCCCTCCGCATCGTCGATGACCTGCTCCGGCCGCGGTAGTGCCTGGCGCAACCGCTTGAGCAGAGCCGTGCGGTCGTACTGGAAGGTCAGGTCCTCGGGCCGGTAGGGCGCGCGCGTCGTACTCATGGTGACGGTCCTGCCTAAAGGGGACGTTGGCAGGAGGATACAAGGTTACGGCCCGGGAGGGGGAGGGAAAATCAACGCGGTTTTTGTTGGATCGAAAAAGCGGCGCCGGCGTAGCCGCCGGCGCCGCTTGAGAGAGGCGGGTGTCGCCGTCCGCGGCGACGGCCCGCTCTTACTGCTCCTGCCCGGCGAGGTAGAGCCAGGTCTCCACCACCGTATCCGGGTTCAGGGAGACGCTCTCGATGCCCTCGTCCATCAGCCACTGGGCCAGGTCGGGGTAGTCCGACGGGCCCTGGCCGCAGATGCCGACGTACTTGCCGTGGCGGCGGCAGGCCTGGATGGCCATGGAGAGCATCCGCTTGACCGCCTCGTTGCGCTCGTCGAACTGATCGGCGATGACCCCCGAGTCACGATCCAGGCCCAGGGTCAACTGAGTCAGGTCGTTGGAGCCGATCGAGAAGCCGTCGAAGTGCTCCAGGAACTCGTCGGCGAGCACGGCGTTGGAAGGCAGCTCGCACATCATCATGACCTTCAGGCCGTCCTTGCCGCGCTCCAGGCCGTTTTCGGCGAGCAGCCGGATGACCTGTTCGGCCTCGGCGGTGGTGCGCACGAACGGCACCATCAGCCAGACGTTGTC
>PUNM01000097.1 GCA_003552625.1 Ectothiorhodospiraceae bacterium | reverse complement strand
CGGGATAGTGATCGAGGGGGCAGATTCCGGACCCCTCGAAAGGCTCCGGGAAGACCTGTTTCATGACTTCCCGGTTCTCCAGCATGTACGACACGCCGGAGGGTACGCGCAGGTTGTCCTCAAGGACGTAGAGCGTACCGTGGTGATCGCGCACCAAGTCGGTGCCGCAGATGTGGGCCCATGCACCATAAGGGAGCGTCAGCCCTTGGCATTGGGGGCGGAAGTTTCGGGATTTCTCGAGGATCTCCCGGGGCAGAATGCCGTCGTGGATGGCCGCCTGGTCGTTGTACAGGTCTTCGATCAAATGGTTGAGTGCCGCCAGCCTTTGCTTGAGGCCGGCTTCGATTCGTTGCCACTCGGTTAGGTCCACGACGCGCGGGATGATGTCCAGGGGCCAGGAGCGGTCGATGTTTTCCCCGTCGCTGTAGACGGTAAACGTGATGCCTTTGTCGCGGATCAAGGCATTCACCGCGCGCATACGCTCGGCAAGATCGTCCTCACAGATCGAGCGCAGATACTCGAACAGAAACTGCGCAGCCGGGCGCGGCGTGCCATCCGGGTGCAACAGCTCGTCGAAGCGATGATCCGTATCGAAGCCGTGGAAACGGGGTGCCATGGGGCTTCCCTCCGTTGCCGATCTCCCGGCAATCAATGCACATCCTGTGCCAGTGTGGCGCCGGTCCGCTCAGCAGAAAAAACGGGCGCCGCCGCGCCCGTGCTTGTATCGAGGGGGAGAGCGGGGCCGAGGAAGGGTGGATTCGCTGGCACCGCCCTCATGCGGCCCGCTGCACCTCGATGCGGCGCCCCTGCTGCTCCTCCTCGGCTTTTGGCAGCGTGACCGTCAGGACACCATCCTTGAACGCCGCATTGATCTGGTCCTCATTGATGGAGCGATTGAGCGGGATCTGCCGCTCGAAACGCCCGTAGGACCGCTCTGTCACGTGCACCTGACGGTCGTCATCGCTGTCACCATGCTCCGCGCGCTTCTCGCCGGCGATGCGCAGAACCCCTTCATTGTAGGTCAGCTCGACATCGTTCTCCGTCATCCCCGGCAGTTCTGCGACCACGTACAGGTTCTGGTCGTCTTCCTGGATGTCGAGGCGCGGCGCCACGGCACCCAGGCCCAGCTGCGGTGCTGGATCGTTGACCCCGCGGCGCAGGTCATCGAAGAAGCGCATCATCTCCGACTGCAGCGCCGTAAAGGGGTCACGCTCTGCCAGGTTGCGATTCGCTGCCCGGTTGTGCAGATCCGAGTTGGCCATGGGGAAGAGGTTCCGACGTACTGCCATAGTCTCACCTCCTTTTTTGTTCCGATGGACCCGTTACCCGAACCTGCGTTTCCGTGACTTGTCCGCCTTGCCTTTCCTGGCTACTTCTGCAAATAGGGTGTGCGTTGGCGGTTTTCAAGGGGGGTGCGGGGAGATACGGGATTGCCTCGACACGGTGTGACGCCGGGGCCGATTAGCCCTCGAAGACAGTCACGGCGAGCAAGCGAATCGGCACATCACGCAGCAGCTCCGGGCCATGAGGAACAGTAGCGTCGAACGTGAATGAGTCTCCCGGAGCGAGCCGGTAGATATGACGGCCGTGGCGGTATTCCAGCGCGCCCTTAAGCACGTAGAGAAACTGTGTGCCTTCATGCTGAAACGTGGGAAACGCCTCGTTGCTGTCATCAATCGCGATGAGAAACGGCTCGAAGGTCCGCTGACGGCCGTGGTGGTAAGCGAGTAGGTGGTAGGTGTGCCCGCTGCGCGTCCCTTGGCGCAGAACTTCCAGCCCCTCGCCCGCTTTAACCAGTTGCGCCAGGTTGTCGGCCGCGTCGTAGTGCCGGAAGACTTGTCCCAGGGTCATGCCGAGCACATCGGTCAGACGCGCGAGCGAATCCAGGCTCGTCGCGACCTGACCGTGCTCGATCTTGCTCACCATGCCTTGACTGAGCCCGGCTTGGGCCGCGACAGCCGTTAACGTCAAGCCCTTCTCAAGGCGTCGCTGACGAAGCACCGTGCCTATGTAGCGCTCCAGTACCCGCTCACGGTCTTGGGCTGAGCTGCGCGTGGCGAGCGTTCGGGGGATATCGTTGCCACTGTCGACAGAGGAGCCATTTCGTTCGCTTGGGACCGGTTCGATGTGCTTGCCCCCTTCGGAAGTGGCCACGATGGACTCCCCATGATCTGCGACTGCAGATGCTCATGTTACTCGTGGGCCTTGGTGCCCGGAACCCATTCGGTTCCGGCCAGCGGTACACGGGCCATGGCGGCAGCCTCTACCGAAAGGGCCACAAGGTCTTCAGGCTCTAGGTTTTGTACGTGGGATTTGCCGCAGGCCCGGGCAATAGTTTGTGCCTCCATGGTTAAGACCCGCAGGTAATTGGCCAGGCGACGCCCCCCTCGTACCGGGTCGAGGCGGCTGGTGAGCTGCGGGTCCTGTGTGGTGATCCCGGCTGGATCGGTGCCATCTTGGTAGTCATCGAAGAAGCCTGCCGCCGATCCCAGGCGACGGTAGTCCTCGTCCCAGTGTGGATGGTTGCAGCCGAGTGCAATCAGGGCACCAACGCCGATCGAGGTGCAGTCCGCGCCGAGCGCAAGCGCCTTCGCAACGTCGGCTCCATTGCGGATGCCGCCGGACACTACTAGCTGAACCTGGCGATGGACACCCATCTCCTGTAGGGCCTGCACCGCTTGAGGAATGGCCGCGAGCAGCGGGATGCCAATGTGCTCAATGAATACTTCCTGGGTGGCGGCGGTACCGCCCTGCATCCCGTCCAGGACAATGGCGTCAGCGCCGGCTTTTACCGCTAGTTTGACATCGTAGTACGTCCGGGTAGCACCGATTTTTACGAAGATCGGCTTCTGCCAGTCGGTGATCTCACGTAGTTCCTCGATCTTGATGGCGAGGTCATCCGGGCCGGTCCAATCCGGGTGTCTACAAGGGCTGCGTTGGTCGATCCCTTGGGGCAGAGTGCGCATCTGAGCAACCCGGTCACTGATCTTTTGGCCCATAAGCATGCCGCCGCCGCCAGGTTTGGCGCCCTGGCCCAGAACGATCTCCAGTGCGTCGGCGGCGCGCAGGTGGTCCGGGTTCATTCCGTAACGGGACGGAAGCAGCTGGTAGACAAGGAGATCGGTCTGGCCCCGCTCCTCATCCGTCATGCCGCCGTCGCCGGTGGTGGTCAGCGTCCCCATTTGCGATGCGCCGCGACCTAGCGACTCTTTCGCCTGTGCCGATAATGCGCCGAAGCTCATCCCGGCAATCGTCACTGGTATCTTGATGTGAAGAGGTTTTTTCGCGTTTCTTGTTCCAAGCCAAACGTCTGTGGCGCAGCGCTCACGATAGCCCTCGAGTGGGTATCGGGACATGCTTGCACCGAGGCACAAAAGGTCATCGAAATTCGGGACAGCGCGCTTCGCACCGAAGCCTCGTATATCGTAGATGCCCGTATCCGCTGCCCGATGGATTTCTGCGATGGTGTGACGATCGAATGTTGCTGATTCACGCTGGCTTGTCGGTAGCGGGGAGCTGTGTTCCGTCATGGTATACCTCCAGAGGACGCAATGCGAGATGCCGACTAACGGTCCGGACCTGCCTGGTCAATTTGAAAGTTGTAGAGGCGCCGTGCCGATCCGTATACTCGGAACTCTTCAGTCCGAAAAGTGTTTCTGTAGCCGGCAGCATGCAGGAGCTCGGCGAGTTCAGTCTGATCCTCAGGCGTCATGTTTTTTTCCTCACAGTCCGCTCCTAGAGATTCCACTGTTCCGCGGACATAGAGCCGAGCTTCATAGAGTGAGTCGCCGAGCGCTTCGTCCGCATTTCCGCATACGACAAGCCGTCCTGCTTGCGCCATAAAACCGCTCATTGGCCCAACATTACCGCCGACGACAATATCGACGCCTTTCATTGCAATCCCGCAGCGCGCGCCTGCATCGCCCTCAATGACCAGCAAGCCCCCGTGCGCTGTCGCCCCCGCACACTGCGAGGCATTGCCGCGAACCCGAACAGTGCCCGACATCATGTTTTCGGCAACTCCGACGCCAGCTGACCCCTCAATGACGACTTCAGCTTGCTTGTTCATTCCGGCGCAGTAGTAGCCCGCATGACCGTCGATGGTGAGCTTAAGGGCTTGATCAAGGCCGCAGGCGAGGGCGTGTCGTCCTTGCGGTTCGGTAATCTGCCAGTTTTCTTCCTCAAGTTTCGCGTTCTGCTCATGTAGCCATTGGTTCACTTGGCGCACGGAGTGGGTTTCGAGACTAACTGTTCGCATCATTTTGGCCCCTTCAGTCAAGCTCGGCGGAAAGTGTGCGGTAGGTTCCGGCTCCCAAGCGTTGTCGCAGCGCCTTGTTCCCAGACGAAAATGCGGGCAGGTTTGGGCTCCCACACTGCCGCGTTTTCGATATCCGGAAGGTGGGCGAGAGCCCGATACTCGGAGGCAACAGCGACTAGAGCATCATTTTCGGCCATAACCGCCGGTTTACAGGCGATTGGGTCGCGCACAACAGCAAAGCCGTCCCGGGTTCCCACGGTAAAGGTGAAGAAACCGTCCAGATCCACAAGAGCGCCCTCCAGCGCTTGCGTCAGCGTGTCGCCCTCTTGGAGCCGCCAAGCCAGATAAGTGGCCGCCACCTCCGAGTCGTTGTCGGTTTCGAAGCTGTGACCCTGGTACTGCAGGCGACGACGCAGGGTGTTGTGATTGGACAGCGAGCCGTTATGGACCAGACACAGGTCCCGACCGGTGGTGAACGGGTGACTCCCGCACAAGGTTACGCCGCTTTCGGTGGCCATCCGTGTATGGCCGATCATGTGGCTGCCGCCAAGTCCTGCCAGTCCATGCCGGCGCGCGACGATCCGGGGATGGCCGACGCCTTTGTAGATCTCGATGCGTCGCCCGACGCTCATCACGGTCGCTTCCGGCCACTGTTCACGAAGCCAGGCCTTAACCGTCTGCTCGTCAACGTCGGTGCGCAGGACTATCGCCTCCGCGTGTTGCGTCCAGGTAAGCTCCTGATCGAGGACGTTCCGCATTGCCTCCATGCGCTCGGCTACGCGCTGGCCAGATTCCTTCGCCGGTTCCGTAGGCGAGGAGCTTTGGAGCGTAAACTTGATCGTGCCCTCGGGTGCTTCGTCTCCGTACCGCGCAAAGCCCGCGCTATCCGGGCCGCGATCGGCCATGGCCGCGAGCATCGGCTCAAACAGGGCACCGAGTTGGGGCTGGAGTGTGGGTTCTTTCAGATAAAGTCCGACGATTCCGCACATTGCGCGTTCCCCGTTTCCGTTAAGCATGAAATTGCCAGCCACTGCGTCCGTCGAAAGACGCGCCGCTTCAGAAGAACTCGGCGTACCGGCGGATCTCCCACTCGGAGACGTGGCGGTTGTACTCGATCCACTCCTCCCGCTTGAGCCTTAGGAACTCATTGATCATCTCGTGGCCGAGCTGGTCCGCGAACAGCCGATCGGCCTCGAGCGCATCCAAGGCCTCCCGCAGGGTCTGGGGTAGGATTCCGATGCCTTCCTGCTCGCACTGTTCGGCGCTCACGCGGTAGAGGTTGACGTTCTTAGGCGGTCCAGCCTCAAGTTCCCGCTCGATGCCGTCGAGGCCAGCAGCGATCAGCCCGGCGGTGACCAGATAGGGGTTGCAGCCGGAATCCGGGAGCCGATACTCAAGCCGGCCGTAAGGCACACGCACCATGGCGGATCGGTTGTTATCGCCGTAAGTGATATAGACGGGAGCCCACGTTGCACCGGACGCGGAGCCGCCCACTACAAGCCGCTTGTACGAATTCACGGTGGGTGCTGCGAGAGCGCATAGCCCCCGGGCGTGATGCAGCAGTCCGGCTAAGAAGTGGTAAGCCAAGGGGGAGAGCCCGAGCTGCTGAGGATCGGTTGCGTCATGGAAAAGATTCCGGCCATCGTCATCGGTGATCGATAAATGGAAGTGCATGCCGTTACCCGTCCGGCTGGGAATCGGTTTGGGCATGAAGGAGCAGACCATGCCGAGGCGGTTAGCGATCTCGCTTGCGCCCATACGAAGGAATACAAATCGGTCGGCTGAGGTTAGAGCGTCGCTATGTGTGTAATTAATTTCAAATTGGGCGTTGGCGTCCTCGTGGTCGATCTGATAGATGTCAAAACCCGCCGCTTGGAGGTTTTCTACGAACTGCTCAAGAAAAGCGCGTGATCGCGAAAGCCCTTTGTAGTCGTAACATGGCTTATCGAGGGTGTCTGTGTCATCGGCTTGAATAATTTGGCCGTTTCGACACTCTCGAAACAAGAAAAACTCCGGCTCCAAGCCGGTTTGGAGCGTCCAGCCGTGCTGTTTAAGGCGCTCGACTTGCCGCTCGAGGACGTGTCTTGAATCAATCGGGTGTGGTTCGCCATCGACGTGTCCTGTGCAAGCAATTCGTGCGTATCCGGGTTGCCAGGGAACCGGGGTGAGCGTCTGCGGATCACCGCGAGCCATAAAATCCGACTCGTGCGGCTCCATACCCAAACCCGGAACAGCAAATCCGGCGAAACCGGCGCCTTCCTCTATCACGTTTTGAAGTTTGCTGACGGGGACGGATTTGGTCTTTGCAACGCCGTGGATGTCTACGAACTGTGCGAGGACGTACCGGATATCGTGATCCTTGACGAATTGTTCGATTTCCTGATGAAGCATGGCAGTATCTCCGTTTTTTATGCAAACGCCGGTGGATCATTAGCGGGCTGTAGGCCGAATTCATTGAGCGTATCTTCTAGGTAGGTGGCGTAGCTGGGATCGCAGCCGACCCAGAACGTGATGGGGTCGGCATGATTCTGGGTCCACATTTTCTGTGTTTTGTCGGGGAGGTTTTGGGGATAAATCCAAGCCGGGGCGCGCGCGAACTCAAGGCGGCGCCAGTCGCCGGGGTGGAACGTTTCCACGCGATACTCGGTGAGTTGGCTGAAGAGTGTGTTCACGGACGCCGGTAGCCCCTCGATGGAGAAGATGTGATCGCTGCGCGGCAGAGCCCAATGGCTTTCTCCGTTGAGCCGGGATGTCGTGAAGCGCGAATCGTCCCGGTGGTGGATGACCAGCGCGCCATCGGCGCCGAGGTTGACGGCCAGTCCGCAGGGCTGAGCCGCGTCCGCAAGCGAGGGAGTACATGAAGGATCGGGGGTCACGAGGGGCGCGGCGGTTTCCGGGCGAAAGGGGACCGTCACCCCCATTTCCTGCAGGGACGTTTTTGCATGGGGGCCGACGACCTGAACGACGAGGAATTGGTGGATGCGATCGAGACTCACGTCAGCGGCCTTCTGAGCCTTCATGGGTGCACCTTTTCTTTGGGGTCATGGATGAAGGGTCGGTCGATCACGGTGGCTTGCCGAATCTGGCCGCTTGAGAGGCGGATGGAGAGCGCGGTTCCAGGGGCAGCGTGCTCGGGGATGGCCATGGCCAGACCGATACCCGAGCCGCGACTTGGACTCCAGGCGCAGCTTGTTACCCTTGCAACGATGCGGTCCCCTTCGACGGCGAGGTGGCCTGGCTCCGGGAGCAGCTCGTCAGAGTGGTATTCAAGCTCGAACCCCACGAGGTGTCGCTGAACATCCTGACCGCGGTGGGCGAGGGCTGCGCGCCCGACAAACCAAGGTTTGTCCCACGCTACGAGGCTGCCGAGGCCGGCTTCGAAAGGATCCGTCAGGCCGTCGGTGTCCTGTCCCACAAGCACGTGTCCAAGCTCCAGGCGAAGGACGCGTTGTGCATCGACACCAAAAGGCCGGATCCCCGTCTTGGCTCCAGCGTCAAGAAGTCGATTCCAGATTTCAGGAGCCGTTTCTGGTGCGAGGTGGATTTCGTATCCGGATGTTGCAACAAAGCCGACGCGCAGGATGCGGGCGGGGTGCCCGCATACTTTTGCATCTTGGATGCCCTGGGGTGGGAAAGCCTGGGGCGCGAGGTCGAGGTTCGTGCAGTAAGCCAGGATCTCTCGGCTGAGTGGTCCCGCGATGTTGATCGCTGCGACCTGCCCGGTCCGGGGGATGGCCCAGGCCTCCAGATCGAACTCCTGGATGTGGCGGCGCAGTTGGTGAAGCGTGGCTTCGCTGCGGGGCGTTGTGGTTGTGACGTAAAAGTGCTGCTCGCCGAGGCGACCGGCGACGCCGTCATCGACAATGACGCCGGACTCATCGACCATGAGCGCGTACCGGCTGCGACCCAAGCCGAGGTCTTCGAACCGGTTGACATAACAGGCTTCAAGCAGGCGCACGGCATCAGGGCCTACGACCTCAATCTTGCCGAGTGTCGAAACATCGATCAGCCCGGCCCGCTCCCGCACTGCCCGGACCTCTTGCTCCAGCGCGGTCCGCATTTCGCCGACCTCTTGCGCATAGACCCGGGGTCGCCGCCAGGGGCCGGCGACCATGAACGTTGCGCGGTTGGCCTCGTGAATGGGCTCGAGGCCGCTACGGCGTCGCGGTCGAAATCGGTGTCCGGCTAATTGCTCAAGCGGCAGAGGGTTCCAGGGAGGGCGCGCGGTTGGCATACCGATCGTATCGATATCGGTCCCGCGGTAGTGGGCGAGGACGCGTGAAGCGGCGAAATTGGCATGTTTCCCCTGGCTTGGGCCCATCCCCAGCGTGGAGAAGCGCTTGAGCAGCTCGATATCCTCGAACCCCTCGTGCGCAGCTTGCTCGACATCCTTAGTCTGTTGATCGCTGTCGAAATCCAGGAAGTCACGACCCTTGGGGTGACGGACGATGGGCCAGGAAGTGCCATGCGCCGACGTGGCTCGTTGACCGGTCAGTCCGAATCGGGACGAGGCCGGTTGTCGTTCAGCAGAGGGGAATAGCCGGTCCACCGCCGCTTCGCCGTCAGCGAGTTGTGCATTGAGTTCGAACACGCCGTTCAGGCGACCGGCGCAGGTCAGCCAGGGCGGCGTGGAGTCGGGCACAGCCATTTCGATCGTCGAGTCGTACGCCAAAGTCCCGCCGGCCTGCCGAAGCAGTTGTGCCGCAGGAATCCAGCCGACACTGCCGATGACAGCATCACACTTGACGCGCTTGACCGACCGGGGATCGAAACGGCCTTCCCCGTCCACTGGGGCCAAAGAAGCCGCGTGGACCCGCTCTTGCCCATGGGCCTCAACGACGCCGTATCCATCGAGCAGAGGGACGCCATTAGCCTCGAGTTTCCGGGCGTCTTCCTGCTCACGACCTGCCGTGCCGAGAACGGCGATCGCTGCGATCTCGGCGCCTGCAGCCTGGAGGTCGCGCGCTACGCGGTAAGCTTCGGGGTTGGCAGCCACCACCACCAAGCGGCGACCGACAACGACGCCGAAACGGTGCAAGAGTCGTTGTGCGCCGGAAGCGGCGATCACGCCGGGGCGATCGTTGTTACGGAAAACCGGGGGCTGCTCAATTGCGCCCGTGGCAAGTACAGCGGCCCGGAACCGATAGTCGATTAGACCCTCCCTGGTAGCAACAGGCGCGACCGGCCCTGGGTAAATAGCGGCGGCGCTCGCGCCGGTGTGGACCTTCACCAGTGGGTGTTCGGTCACTGAATCCAGTAGTTGGGCGCGCAGGGGTTGAGCGTCCGCGCTCGTCGCCCACTGGTAGTCGAGACTCCCGCCGATTTGCGGTTCCTCTTCCACTAGCACAGCCGTAAGCCCCTGATCGGCCGCGCGGCGGACTGCGCTCAGTCCCGCGGGTCCCCCGCCTACCACCAGAATGTCGCACTCGGTTTGCGATCGAGGTTGGCGAAGGGGGTACCAAGCCGGGTCGGTTCGTCCGAGGCCTGCGATGGAGCGGATGAGCCGTTCCCAAACCGGGAAGAGGGCGCGGGGACGATGGAAGGCTTTGTAATAGAAGCCCACCGGAAGAAATCGGCCCAAGCGATCGAGGAAACGGTAAGGGTCAGAGGCAAGGCTCCCGCTGACATTGACTGGTCGCAGGTCGGCATCGGCTGTTAATGCCTCGGTGTCGCCGCGCAGGTGAAGGGATTCGGCGCTTGCCAGCAGCACATTGGCATCATGGTTTGCGACCGACACGGACGCGCGCGGGCGGTGGTACTTAAAGCTTCGGCCCAATGTCGTGATACCGTTCGCCATTAGAGCCGAGGTGATCGAGTCACCGGGGTGCGCACTGTATTGGTGGCCCTCAAAGCGAAAGTGCAGGGTTTGTCCGCGATCGATCCATTCGCACGGCCCCGCGGTTGAGCACCGAAAAGCCATAATCTTGTTCTCCTTGCGCAGTCGCGTCGGTCAGGCGACGGTGCAACGCGTTGCAATTCGTTATCCGCCGCCCTCAGCCAGGTGTTACACCCTTTTCGTTGGGAGCTTGTACGGCGAGCACCCGGTCACTCAGGGTGTCCCGCCGAAGCTTCCACCAACCGCCCGTCGGGCGGTGAAGCCACCATTCGACCTTGATGCCGGGGGAGCTCTCGTATTCATAAAGAGCGGAGGCGACTTCCCTGGCGTCGGCATCACCGGAGATCGCTGGGCGGGCTTCGCCGCCGTAGCTGAATTCGTGGAATGGACGAGGTCCGAGGTCCGGGAGATCAATCCATGTCATGGCTTAGTGCCCCACGCTCGCTGCGCCCTTCTCGCCGAGGAGCTGCTGATTGGAAAAACGCTCCATGCGAAAGGGGCGAATAAGCTCCGGCGTCTGATCGGTGGCGACGCAATCAGCCAGTGTGGCTCCCGCGATCGGGGTGGCTTTGAAGCCCCAAGTGCCCCAGCCGGCATCGAGGTAGAAATTCTTCACTGGTGTTTTACCCATAATCGGAGCGAAATCCGGCGTCAGGTCGCTCTTGCCGGCCCAGTGGCGCATGATGCGCAGCCGGCCGGCCATCGGGAGAAGGTCGACAACATGATCAGCAAGCCCCGTAAGGAACTCATAACTGGCCCGATTGCAGTGCAGAACCTGAGGGTCGACAGCCCCCCCTAGGACGAGTTCTCCGCGGGAGGACTGGCTCATGTAAACGTGAAGGCTGGCTGACACAATGATTGTGTCGAGGAACGGTTTGACGGGTTCGGTGACGCAAGCCTGCAGCGGATGGATTTGAATCGGTGGATAGAGCCCTAAATGCTGGGTGATTTGGGGGGTTTGTCCCGCCACGGCCGATACGACGGCCCCGCAGCGGATCGATCCGCGGTCGGTTGTGATCCCGGTGACTCGCTGCCCTTCCGTTTGAAGGCCTTGTACGCGGGTCTTCTGGTGGATTTCGACCCCGAGCTGACTAGCGGCGCGAGCATACCCCCAAGCTACCGCGTCGTGGCGGACAATCGCCCCCGGTGGATGGTACAGGGCTCCTAACACCGGGGCGTCACCGCCGCAATCCAGGTCCAGTTCCGGTACGGCTTGCGCGACGGATGCCCGATCGACGACCTCGCTATCCACGCCGCAGTGCCTGTTGACCTCGGCGCGCCAACGCATGGTGTGAAGGTCGTTGTCGTTGTGCGCCAGCGTGTAATGTCCGCGCTCGGAGTAAAAGAGGTTGATATCGAGTTCGGCCGAGAGATCTCGGTAGAGACGGCGGCTTGCCTCGTAGAAGCGCACACCCTCTGGCGTGAGGTAGTTCGAGCGGACGATCGCTGTGTTTCGCCCGGTGTTGCCACCGCCGATGTAGTCAGCTTCGAGTACGGCGATATTCCGGATCCCGTGGCGCTGCGCCAAGTAGTAAGCACACGCCAGTCCATGTCCCCCACCGCCGATGATGACCACGTCGTATGTGGGTCTCAGTGGTGGCGTTTGCGGTAGGAAGCGCGGCTCCTCGGCTGAGCGGCTTAAGCCCATTCGTAGTAGACGGAAAGGCATATCCGGATGGTTTCCTTTCATGAAATTATGTTTCATGAGAGGAAAGCAAGAACCTTGCCAAGCGGTGGCCATGGCGGCCGGATCGGCGTCGTGCGCGTGGAACGCCAGGAAAAACAGTCGATTAAGTGCCCCCCCGGGGGGGGTGGTGGTGATCTGCGATTCTGCGCTAAGTGAAATAAGGCGCGGTGTTGCCGCACACAGAGGGTGCAACGCCTGACCATGTTGCACTCTCTGTGTGCGGCATTGAGGTCTGCTGTCTAGCCGGTGTTCTGCAGGCCAGCGCTGAGTCCGGCGATGGTCATCTTGACCAGCTCTGTTAGCGGCGGTTGCTGCTCCTCGTCCGCCTGCCGCAGTCGGGACAAAGCCGAGAGCTGGAGGAGCGAGAGCGCGTCGAGGTCCGTTCGGCGCAACTCATGGCTCGCCTGCAGAGCCGGCTGGCGCTCGAGCAGCCGTGCTTTGCCCATGGCTGCCAGGACCCAGGCGCGGGTGCGTTCCCACTCATCAAGAATGCAGTCGCGTAATGCCGGGTTGTCGCCAAGACCCAGCGCCCGGCGGCCCAGGGTGAGATCCGCCTTGGCCAGTCCCATCTCAACGTTCTCAAGCAGCTGCGCGAAAAAGGGCCACTCGCGGCGCATCTCGCGCAGCCGCGCAAGTCCCCCCTGGGTGTCGCCGATGGTCGCCAGTCCCGTGCCCACGCCGTACCAGGCGGCAAGATTGATGCGGCTCTGCGACCAGGCGAAGACCCAGGGGATTGCCCGCAGGCTCTCCAGTCCCCGGGCGGCGCTGCGGTGCGCAGGACGTGAGCCGATCTCGAGCTGGCCGATCTCCTCGTACGGCGTGACTCGGGCGAAGAAATCGGCGAATCCGTCGGCGTGAACAAGTTCTTGATAGGCCCGTTCGCTCGCCTGGCTCATAGCCTGCAGCTCCTCGCGATAGCGGTCCGCAGCCCGGGCGGCTCGCTCCTCGGCGTTGCCGGTCGACATCGCCAGAACAGCGTTCACCGTCTGCTCTAGGTGCCAACGTCCGGAGGCGACGGTTCGGTAGCGCGTGAAGATCATCTCCCCCTGCTCGGTGACCTTCAGCCGGCCGTCCACCGATCCCGCCGCCTGACCACGGATCGCGCGATTGAGTGGCCCGCCGCCGCGGCCCAGTGAGCCGCCACGGCCGTGGAAGAGGGTAAGCTGGACGCCGTGATCGCGCGCCCAACGGGCCAAGCGCTCCTGCAGTTTATGAAGCACCGCATTCGCCGCGAGTACGCCTACGTCCTTGGCCGAGTCCGAGTACCCGACCATGACTTCAAGTTCCTGGTCGCGCGCCTCCAGAGCGGCTCGTTCTCCGGGAAGGTCGAGGAGTTCACCGAGTACCGCAGGAGCGTGCTCCAAGTCCCGGCGTGTCTCGAACAGCGGCACAATATCCAGCCGGAAAGTCGCCCACTGCTCCGGCGGCACGGCCAGGCGGGCAAGGGCGCGGACGGCCGCGACATCCGCCGCCGAGCGCGTGAAGGAGATGATGTAGCGACGGCAGGCCTCCGCCCCGTAGGCGGCCTGCAGCTCCGCAGCAGTGCGCAGGGTGGCCAGCACCTCGCGGGTGGATTCCGAAGCAGGCTCGGGCGTCGTGCTCCAGCCCTCGCGCGCCAAGCGGTCGAGCTCCTCGGCGTCGCCGCTGACCCCGGGGGCCAGCTCCTCGAGCGCAGCCGCGTGCACGCTCGCGTGCTGGCGAAGCTCAAGCTCCGCGAGGTGGAAGCCGAAGGTCTCAACCTGCCAGCGCAACCCCTGAAGAGCGCCGTAAGCCAGGCGCGGCACACCCGCTTGTTCCAGGGAGCGTTGGACCTGTTCGAGTGTGGCGAGCAACTCGTCGGGCCCGCGAAAGCCGCGCGGGTCGTCGTTACGACGCGCCTGCAGGCGCTCCGCAGCGTAGATGAGTCGGTGGCGGTGGGGCTGGTCGGGTGAGGTGCGCGCCAGTGCGGCGGCGCGCTCCGGGAAGGCGGCCCGGTCCCGGTCCAGTTCTCGCAGAAGGCTTGGATCGGCGGCCATGTAGCGGTCGCTCGCGGTGAACATCCGTGCCACCTCGCGGGTGCGTTGCTCAAGGCGCTGGAGGACCTGCTCCCCCTGCTGAGCCATCGTCTGGCGTGTCACTTCTGCCGTGACGTTGGGGTTGCCGTCTCGGTCACCTCCTACCCAGGAGCCGTAGCGCAGGAAGGCCGGGGTGCGGGGCGCCCGGGTACCGGTGTTGCGAGGCGCCAGGGTGCGTTCCATCTCGTGGTAGACGCCGGGGACCAGATCAAAGAGCGTCTGGTCAAAGACCGCCATGATGCGGCGCGCCTCATCGAGCGGAGTGGGGCGCTCCTGGCGAAACGGGGCTGTCGCCCACAGTGCAGTAAGTTCCTCGGCCAGCCGCCGACGGACATCGAAAGCAAGAGCGTCATCGGCTTCGGGAAGGTCCAAGCGCTCGAGTTCCTGGGAGATTCGCTGCAGCGCATCGACCACGGCCCGGCGGCGGGCCTCGGTCGGATGGGCAGTCAGCACGGGATGAATGCGAAGACGCTCAGCCAGTCGTTCTCCGGCCTCGGTGCCTTCCAGTTCAGTGACCTCCTGGATGCCGGCTTCAAGTCCGTCTTCCACAAGGCGTCCATCCCGCCCCTGTGCTCGCAAGGACCGCACCCTCTGACGATCCTCAGCGAGGTTCAGCAGCTGACAGTGGAGTGTCAGGGCGCGGGCCACTTTATGGGCGGTTGCCGGGTCCAGGCCGTCCAGCTCCGCGAGGATGGGGTCCGGGTCGGGATGGGAGTTCCAGTGGAGGTCGTGCGCGGTTTCCCGCAGCCGGGCTAGCGGGGAGGTGACACGGTCTCCTTCGCACTCCTCGAGGACCTCATGCAAGACGCTGTCGAGCAAAGCGATCTCATCACGCAACGGCCCTGGGATGACCACGCCGGCGTCACGGACGGCGGAGATATCGGAGAAACGGGCAGCGAGCGGTTGCATGGCACGAACTCCTGGCATTGGCTGGACATTCCCGGCAATGAGAGCACGGGCGCCCTGTCGGTCTCTACAGTCTCTCCCGTCCATGCGAATGGTGCACGGCTTGGAGCGCGCTCACGGGCCGCGCGTATCAAACGCCGCCGCGCTCACCCCGGCGCCAGGCGTGATAGCGCCCCAGCCACCGCAGTACCGTCTCCGGTGCGTGGGCCTTCTTCCACTCGGCCGCCGCGAATTTATTGGCCTCCGCCATGGTGGGGTAGACGTGGATGGTCGCGAGGATCTTGTTGAGGCCCAGCCCGTGGCGCATCGCCGTGACGTACTCGCTGATGAGCTCGCCGGCGTGCTCGCCGACGATCGTGCATCCCAGGATCCGGTCCTTGCCGGGAACGGTCAGGACCTGGACAAAGCCCTCATCCGCGCCCTCGGCCACTGCGCGGTCCAGTCCGGCGAGGTCATAGGTGGTCAGCTCGTAAGGGATACCCTGGGCCTCCGCCTCCTGCTGATTGAGGCCGACGCGCGCCACCTCCGGGTCCGTGAACGTGGTCCAGGGCAAGGCCTTGTAGCTCACCGGGAACCGCCGGAAAGCGCCGAAGAGGGCATTCACCGTGGCATGCCAGGCCTGGTGGGAGGCCGCGTGAGTGAACTGGTACGGCCCGGCTACGTCCCCGATGGCGTAGATGTTCGGGTAGCGGGTCTGGAGGTACTCGTTCACCTCAATGGTTCCAGTCGCCGTGGTCGGGATGCCGAGCGCCTCTAGGCCAAAGCCCTCGGTGTTGGGCTTGCGCCCTACGGCGATCAGGAGCTGGTCACACGGGATGGTCTCTTCGCCGTCTGCGGTTGCCACCCGGAGGTGCTTGATCCCGTGGGCGTCCTGTCTGACGCCGACAGCCCGGCTGTGGGTGCGGATATCAACACCCTCCGTAGCGAGGCGCTCCATGATGTGCCGCGAGGCGTCTTCATCCTCGCGGCGCATGATGCGCTCTGAGGGCTCCAGTTGGGTAACGCGTGTCCCGAGCCGGGCGAACGCCTGGCTGAGTTCCGTTCCGATGGGACCGCCCCCGATCACTATCAGGTGCTTCGGCTGCTCGCGCAGGGACCAGATGCTGTCGGTCGTGTGGTAATCCACCGTCTCGATACCAGAGAGCGGGGGGACGCGAGGCCGGGCGCCGGTTGCCACGATGATGTGCCGCGTGGTCAGGGTCTCGCCGTCGATCTCCACCTTCCACGGAGATACGATCCGGGCCGCCGACTGGCGGACGTCCACGCCCATCGACCGGAAGCGCTCCGGGGAGTCGTGGGGCTCGATCTGACGGATCACCCGCTGCACTCGGTCCATGATGTCGCTGAACTGGAAATCGCACTCGGCGCTGCGGACGCCGTAGCGCTCGGCATGATGGATCTGGTGGACGAGGCGGGTCGAGCGAATGAAGGTCTTGGAGGGCACGCATCCGGTATTGAGGCAGTCGCCGCCCATGCGGCCCTTCTCCGCCAGGGTCACCTTCGCCCTCACGGTGCTGCCGATCACCGCGCTGACCAAACCCGCGGAGCCGCCCCCGATGACCACCAGGTCACGATCGAACCGCCGGGGCCTGTCCCAACCGCGATAGACCTTGCCCGCCTGGATGGCCTGGAGCGCCTTGCGCGCAAGGAGCGGGAAGATGCCGAGCAGCACGAAAGAGGCGATCAGCGTCGGCGAGAGGAGCCCGCTGACGGACTCCAGCTGCCCCAGCTGGGTGCCGGCGTTCACGTAGACGATGGTTCCCGGAAGCATGCCGAGCTGGCTCACCCAGAAGAAGGTCCAGGTCCGCATCGGGGTGAGCGCCATCACCAGGTTGATGACAAAGAAGGGGAAGACTGGTACTAGGCGCAGGCCGAAGAGGTAGAAGGCGCCATCCTTCTCAACCCCCTCATTGATCCGCTTGAGGCTCTGACCGAAGCGCTGCTGGACGGTCTCGCGGAAGAGCAGCCGGGCCACGAGGAAGGCGAGGGTGGCGCCCGCCGTCGAGGCGAACGACACCAGGATGGTGCCTGTGACCAGCCCGAACAGCGCTCCGGCCGCAAGGGTCATGACGGCCGCGCCTGGCAGGGAGAGGCCGGTCACCGCCACATAAAGCAGGAAGAACGCGCCTAAGGTGAGTACTGGCTGCTCGGCGGACAGGGCCTGGAAGGCCTCCCGCTGGGCTTGGAGGTAGTCGAGGGTGAGGTAGTGCTGCGCATCGAAGGCAAAGAACAGCCCTACGACTGCGGCGACGGCAGCGACGAGGGAAAGCTTGAGGTAGCTCATAGTGTAGGCCTATGGCTCGAGGGACGTCGGGGACCGATGGCCGCCAGGCTCCAAGGCCGGGGGGGCAGCCACGGACAGCACGGCCCTGGTCTATCGGGACAGGTACCGCTTGATGTTCCAGGGGTTACGCCGCTCGATCCACCGGGGCAGGGCGAGCAGGATACCCAGGGCCGCCACGGTGCCCGCGATGAACCAGACTGGATCGACGCGCACGATGGCGCCCAGGCTGGTGTAGACCAGGGTCATCGGCAGCATGCCCACTCCCGTGGCCAGCAGGAAAGGGCCCGGGCGCATGGCGGTCAGGCCCGCCGCGTAGCTCAGCAAGGCGAAGGAGACGACCGGGATGAGGCGCGAGATCAGAATGGCCAGGAACATCGCACGGTCTCCGCAGTCCCGGCAAAGCGGGTAGGGGATGTGTCGGCCCAGCCGGGCCGCGCGAAGACCCTCCCCCAGCCACCGGGCCAGCCCGAAGGCGAGCGCGGCGCCTGCCAGCGCGCCGGCCACGGCGATAGCCGCGCCCAGCAGGGGGCCGAAGAGCAACCCGCAGGCCACGGTTATGGGGATGGTCGGCAGCGGGAGCACGACCACGGCGGTCATCATGGCCATGAGGAGCAAGGCGCTCTGCAGTGGCTGTGCCGCCAGCTGCTCGGCTAGTCCGGAGGGCTGCCAGCCTACGGCCGCACCGACCTGCCAGGTCCAGCCCCCGAGGATGGCTAGGCCGAGCAGTACCCCCAGAAGCGCGAGTCCGGTACGCCACGGATGGGATGCCATGGATCGAGTATCGCCCGGATCGACTCTGTGCACCATGGCAGATCGCCTTGGGCGGCGTTGGTGTAGGCGCAGGTCCCTTCGGTGTCGATGGCCAACTGCACGGGGCCGGCGGCGTCCAGCGGATGACGGGAGAAGAACGTCAGCCGCTCATCCCCGAGGCGGCAAACCACCCGCCAGTGGTAACCCTCAAAGCAGCACTGCTCCACGGTGGCCGTGATCAGCTGCTCGTCAGCGCGTGCCGGCTCGTCCGCGCGCAGCGGACGGATGGCTTCCGGGCGGATGCGGAGCGTGGCTCCGGTGCCGTGGAGCTCGCCCCGGGCATGGCTGCGAACCGTCATGTGCG
Organism: Ectothiorhodospiraceae bacterium; assembly: GCA_003552625.1. Classification (GTDB taxonomy): domain Bacteria; phylum Pseudomonadota; class Gammaproteobacteria; order Nitrococcales; family Halorhodospiraceae; genus Halorhodospira. Next base: position 172 of record PUNM01000097.1, on the reverse strand, counting down.
AGCCGCCGGTGCGGACGCTGAGGCGGCCTTCGCCATCGTGGCCGACGATCTCGGCCTGCAGCTGGTTGTTGTAGCCCACCAGGCCGGCAATCCAGGCGTTCGACGGCGACTGGAAGACCTCCTTCGCCGAGCCCACCTGCTCGACCTGACCGCCGCGCATGACCACCAGCCG
>PUNM01000061.1 GCA_003552625.1 Ectothiorhodospiraceae bacterium | reverse complement strand
GGTAAAACCCCGCCGCTGGCCCACCGCCTCCAGCAGTTCCAAGTCGCCTTGCCGGGCGCGGCCGAAGCGAAAGTCGTCGCCGACAAGCACGTGCCGCACCCCGAGGTGCTCTGCGAGCAGTTCCGCCGCGAACGCCTCGGCAACCATCCCCGCCAGCGCCTGATCAAAGCGCAGGCAGACCACGGCGTCGACCCCCAACCCCTCCAGCCGGCGCAACTTCTCGCGCAACCCGGTCAAGCGCTCCGGCGCCCGCTGCGGCGCCAACCGCTCCATCGGGTGGGGCTCGAAGGTTATCACCACCGCCGGGCAGCCAAGACGCCGGGCGTGTTCGCGCAGCCTCGCCACCATGGCGCGGTGGCCACGGTGCACGCCATCGAAGTTGCCGATGGTCACCGCCGCACCGCGGTGCCGCGGGCGGACGTTGTGCAGTCCTCGGATCAGTTCCATGGGCCCACAGAAAAGCCACTAGTGTACTAGGCGCAACACCTTCCGGGCCAATTTTGCTCACCCAGCCGGCGGCTCACGGAATTGATGCGGCCGTACCCCCAGCCCGTAGAGCGTGCCGAAATAAGTGCCGGCGGCCACCGCCACCACCGCCACCAACGCGAAGACGCGCGTGAGGACGCCTGCCTCCAGCCAAGCCTCCAGCCGCAGCGCCGGATAGAGGAGCACACCCACCATGACCGCCGTCGCCACCAGCACCTGCGCGCCGAGGCGCAGCCAACCCGCCTCAGGCCGATAGACGCGGCGACGATAAAGCCCGGTGAACAGCAGAGCCGAGTTGACCGTCGCCGAAACGGCGGTGGCCGCTGCCAGCGCGACGTGCCCATACGGCGTCTCATGGAGCCACCAGACGGCGGTCACCGAGAGCACCAGATTAACGGCCACTGCAACGACGGCGCAGTGGACCGGTGTACGCATGTCCTCGCGGGAAAAATACCCGGGTGTCAGAACCTTGACCAACACAAAGCCGAACAGCCCGAGACTGTAGGCGGCCAACGACCAGGAAGCAGCGGCCACATCGTCAGGGCCGAAGGCACCGTACTGAAAGAGTGTGGCCAGCATGGGGCCGGCGAGGATGATCAATCCGGCCGTCGCCGGCGCGACGATCAACACGACGAGCCGCAGCCCCCAGTCCAGCGTCCGCGAGAACCGCTCCGGCTCCCGGCTGGCGTGCTCCGCAGAGAGCCGTGGCAGGAGAACCGTGCCCAGCGCGATACCGAAGACGCCGAGCGGAAACTCCACAAGCCGATCCGAGAAGTAGAGCCAGCTGACACTCCCGGTGATCAGAAAGGAGGCGAGGATCGTGTCAACCAGCAGATTGATCTGCATGACCGAGGAGCCCAGAACAGCCGGCCCCATGAGCCGCATGACCCGGCGCACCCCGGCGTGGCGCAGGGACGGCCGGGGCAGGACGAGCAAGCCCTCCCGGTAGAGAAAAGGCAATTGCAGGAGCACCTGCAGCACACCGGCCACGGCAACCGCCACCGCCAACGCCATGATCGGCTGCTCGAACCACGGCGTCGCCCATAGGGCAGCGGCAATCATCGTTGCATTGAGCAGAACCGGCGCAAAGGCGAAAGAGGCGAAACGATTGCAGGTATGGAGCACCGCGCCGGCGCAGGCGACCAGGGAGACGAAGAGGATGTAGGGGAAGGTGACGCGAAGAAGATCGACGGTCAGCGCGAAGCGCTCCGGGTCGTCACTGAAACCGGGGGCGAAGACGGACACCACCGCCGGCGCCCCGGCCATGCCGAGCAGACTTACGATCAGTAGCGCCAATCCGAGCGAACCGGCACTGTAGGCCACTAAATCCCGCACCTCGCGGTGCGTATGGTGGGTACGGTAGTCTGTCAGCACTGGGACGAAGGCCTGGGAAAAGGCCCCCTCGGCAGTGACTCGACGCATGAAGTTCGGGATCTTAAAGGCAACGATGAAGGCATCCGTCTGCGCCCCGGATCCGAAAACCCCGGCAATGATCACATCCCGCGCGAGCCCGAGGATCCTGGAGACAAAGGTCAGGGAGCCGAACGTAAAGATGTGCCGCAGCAAACCGGTAACCACGCGCGCAACCACTCCATTGCCGAGGCCTTTGGAAAACCGCGCCGATGATACAGTTCGGCCCCAATGGGCGGCGACCCGACCGTGACCGAGCCGGGCCACATTCACCTCGACCAGAGCCGTTCTCCGGCGCGCATCCTGCTGCTCGGGGACTGGACGCTGGCGCATTACAGCCACCTGTGCCGTCAACTCGAGCAACACGCGGAGCCACCCCAGCCTGCGACGATTGAACTTCACCACGTCGGGGCCCTGGACACCGCCGGCGCAGCGCTACTCGCCCGCTGGCTGGGGGCCACAGAGCTGGAGCGCCTCGCTGCCGCCGAAGAAGAACTGCCTGCCGAGCGGCGCAACCTCCTGCAGGCCATCGCGACGGCGCACCGGACAGCAACACGCGCCGGGCCGACTTCGCCCTCCGGGAACCCCCTGGCGGAGACGCTGGCCGGGATCGGGCGCATCACTGAGCACGCGTACCAGCAAATCACGCTCGGCCTGGGCTTCTCGGGACAGGTGTTGCACGTCCTTGCCGGCGGGTTGCTGCGGCCGTGGCGCTGGCGGCTGAGCGCCGTATCCCGGCAACTGCAGCATACCGCGCTGGAGGCGATCCCCATCGTCGCCCTGCTCACCTTCGCTATCGGCGCCGTGATCGCACTGCTCGGCATCAGTCTGCTGGGGCGCTTCGACGCGGAGATCTTCGCGGTCGATCTGGTTACTTACGCCTTCCTTCGAGAATTCGGCGTCGTCATCACCGCCATACTGCTTGCCGGACGATCGGCCAGCGCGTTCGCCGCGCAGATCGGATCGATGAAGGCGAACGAAGAAATCGACGCCCTGCGCACCCAGGGCCTCGATCCGGTGGATCTGCTCGTGGCGCCGCGGGTGGTGGCTATGCTCATCGCACTGCCGCTGCTGACCGTCGTCGGAGTTCTCGCCGGAATCGCCGGCGGCAGCCTGGTCATCGCCACCAGCGTGGACATCACCTACGCACGGATCATCGGGCTCGTCCAGGAGGCGCCGCTGGAGTACTACCTGGCCGGACTGGCCAAGGCGCCGATTTTCGCCTATATCATCGCCGTCATCGGCTGTCTGGAAGGGTTCAAGTGTGGTGGAAGCGCCCAATCGGTTGGCCAGCACACCACCTCCGCTGTGGTCCAGTCGATCTTCTGGGTGATTATCCTAAACGCGGCGGCAGCGCTCTTTTTCCTGGAGGTCGGCTGGTGAGCGACGATACGTCCACCCGTCCCATGATCGAGGTTCGCAGCCTGGTCAACCGCCTTGGTGGGGCCACCATCCACGACGGCCTCGATCTCGACGTCCACGCCGGGGAGATCCTCGGCCTGGTCGGGGGCTCCGGCAGCGGCAAGTCGGTACTGTTGCGCTCGCTGGCCGGCCTGCAGCGGCCGACAGCCGGGACCATCCGCATCGACGCCCGGCCAATGCAGGAAGACGCCCACCAATGCGCTACGTCCCACTGCATCGGGGTTCTCTTCCAGCGCGGTGCGCTCTACTCATCCCTGACGATCGCCGATAACGTGGCACTGGTCCTCATCGAACAGGCCGGGTTACGCCGCAGCGAAGCGCGGGCACTGGCGCGCATCAAACTGGCGCTGACCGGCCTCGGCCCGGAAGCCGGCAATCAGTATCCGGCGGAGTTGTCCGGTGGCATGATCAAGCGGGCCGCCCTGGCCCGGGCCCTAGCCCTGTCGCCGAAGATCCTCTTCCTCGACGAGCCGACCGCCGGTCTCGATCCGATCAGTGCGGCTGCTTTCGACCGCTTGTTGGTAACCCTTCGCGACTCGCTGGGACTGACCGTCTTCCTGGTCACCCACGATCTCGACACGCTCTACGCGGCCTGCGACCGGATCGCGGTGCTGGCGCGGCGCCGGGTCCTCGCCACCGGCACGGTTGAGGAGATCGAGGCCATCGAGGACGATTGGGTGGAGAGCTATTTTCACGGTCCGCGCGGACGCGCAGCCCGTCAGGCGCGGGAGAGAGCCTGAATGGAGACGCAGGGACGACACATCGTGATCGGCCTCCTCGCCCTGGCCGGTTTTATCACGGCCGCGCTGCTGGCGGCCTGGTTTGCCGATGGCGACGTTTACGGGGAGCGGCGCAGCTTTGAGCTGATCTTCACGGAAGACGTGGGGGGGCTGTCGACGCGCAGCCCGGTGCGTTTTAACGGCATCACCGTCGGCGAAGTTGACGCCCTGCGCATCGACCCCGACGACCCTCGCCGGGTTCGCGCCCGAATCAAGGTCGGCTCGGAGATCCCGATCCACGAGGACACCCGGGCCCAGATCAACACCTCCAGCCTCTTCGCCGGGGGCGCTCACATCCGGCTGGTCCCGGGTGACCCTGAGGCCGATCCGCTGCGCGCCGTTGAGGGGGAGCCACCGCGGATCGAGACCATCCCGTCACCGATGGCCCGCCTGCGCGAGGACAGTGACAAACTCCTCGCCAACATTAATGAACTTGCCGAACAGGCCAACCGGTTGCTCTCCGAGGAGAATGTTGTCCGGCTGGGCCGAACCCTCGAGCACTTCGAGCAAACCGCCGGCGCCATTGCGGAACGCCGTGACGATCTGGGTGACGGTCTCTCCGCCTGGGCGGCAGCCGGGGCGGAGGCGGAACAAGCCCTCGAGGCGGGCACCTCCCTGGCACATCGTATCCAGGCACTGCTCGACGGTCCGGGCGAGGAGATCCTCACCAGCACGGCACGCGCCGCCGAGGCCCTGGAACGCGGCAGCGAGGAGGCACAATCGCTGTTTCGCGATAACCGCGCGGTCATCGAGCGGAACCTGCGCGGACTCCAGGAACTGGAACCCGCGCTGATCGAGCTTCAGCAAACGCTGGAGGCGCTCCGCAGTACCGTGCGCCGACTGGAGCAGGACCCTGGCGGGCGACTGCTTCGCCGCGAGCGGATGGAGGAATACCAGCCGTGATAAGTCCCAGTGCTCCGGGCCAACGCCACGCCGCCCTGCGTACGCTGGCCCTCTTCGTGGTGCTAACGGCGCTCTCCGCCTGCAACTTAATCCCGGAGGCGGAGCGCTACGACGTCTACCAGCTGCCCGCCGCCTCGCCGGAACAGCCACACGCGGCGACAAGCCTGACCGTCCTGCGCGTCGGCGTCGCTGCCAGCGGGGACCTGCTGGCCAGCAACCGAATCATTACGGTGCACGACCAGGTGCGCATGAGCAGCTATGCCGGCGCGCGGTGGGCATCGGCAACCCCGAAGCTCTGGCAGGATCATCTGGTTGCATCCCTGCGCCGCGACGGACGTCTGCCCCACGTCGCCGAAGAGGGCGATCGCGTTGGCGTGGCGCATGAGCTGCGCACCACGCTCCACGCCTTCCACATCGAGGACCCGGCCGACGGCGGAACGGCCCGGGTGGCAGCGGAGGTCCGCCTCATCGATGTGGGCAACCGCCACATGATCGCCAGTCAGCACTTCAGCGCGGCACAACCCTTGTCCACCGATAGTGCCGAGACAGCCGCGCGCGCGCTCGGCGAGGCGACGCGCACGGTCACCCGGGAGATCATCGACTGGAGTGCTGAACACCTCGAGCGGACGGCGGCTGCTCGGGCCGGGTCCTTGACAGAGACCGGCCGGCTCGGCATATTGTCCGGCTTTACGGGGATTGCTGGGGTTTACGCATCCCCAATTCCGCCGAGGATCGCAACCGAGCAGGAGTAGTACCGTGGCGAATATCGCGAGCGCCAAGAAGCGTGCCCGTCAGGCCGAGTTTCGCCGGCTGCGCAACAAGTCGCGCCGTAGCGAGATGCGCACCTCCATGAAGAAGGTCCTCAAGGCCGTGCGGACCGGTGACCATGGTCAGGCGCAGGAGGCCTACCGGAGCGCAGTGCGCGTTATCGATCGCACGGCGAATCGCGGCATCATCCACAAGAACAAGGCGGCGCGCCATAAGTCGCGGCTCAACGCCAAGGTGCGCAGCCTGGCGGGCTAACCGAAAGCCGCCTGCACGACACGAGAAGGGGGAGCCGACGGCTCCCCTTTTTTGTTAGTGCCTACCAGAAGAGCCCTCCGGTAGCTGCGGGCAGATCCACCTCAAAAGCCTCGACCCATTCCATACTGCGGATGTGGGCCACGCGCCCCAGGTCGATCTCGCTTTCAGCTGCACCGGTCACCGGCCACCCACCGTAGAGCGCATCTTCGAAGAGCAGTCCCCGGAGCCCGGGCTCCTGGACCAGATAGACCCCGTGCACCCCCCCCTCGCCACTGACCTCCCGATGAACCAGCTCCACCGTGGTACCCGCCGGGAGTCGGGCGACAGGCGGCAACAAGCAGGCGTGGGAACGACAGGTGGTAGCGTAAGGAAGGATTCCGGTATCAGCCTCACCGTGGTAACCGAAGCGATCGTAAATGGCGACCGGCTGATCCAGGCGCATAATCCGGTCGTGGGCACCCCCGACCGTCAGCGGAGGCGTGCCCTGACGCGGCCCCGTCGCCTTACCGCCGCCGGCCTCACGAATGCGATCGGCCAGACCATCGGTGTCGGCCATCGACTCGGCCAGCCGCGCGTAGGTCACCGCGGTGGCTCCGATCCGATCTACCGCTGCCGGATCGGCACCGGCACGCAGCAGCCGGAACACAGCCTCCTCGTTCCCCTGTTGCGCAGCCACCACCAGGGGGGTACGGCCATTGCGATCCGCCTCCTCGATGGGAGCGCCGGCATCCAGGAGCACGTCCACCGCCGCTTCATCCCCCCACGCAGCGGCCGCGTGCAACGCGGTAAACCCGTGATCGTCGCCACGCCCCGGTTCTGCCCCTGCGGCGACAAGGGCCTGCAGCACCGGGGCGCGACTCCCGCCGCGCTCGAGGCCGGCAGCCCGATCGGCGCGGGAGAGATAGCCGCGTGCAGCGTGCCAGAGGGCATCGGCACCGAACTGATCCTGCTGCGCCGGATCCGCACCCGCGTCGAGCAGGGCGTCGAGGACCTCCCGGTGGCCAAGACGGGCAACCTCCATGATGAGGGTTCGCCCGTCGGCGTCCCCGCCAACAACCTCGGCATCCGGATCGGCCCCCTCGGCCAGAAGCCGTTCGACGTGTTTCCTATTGCCCTCCAGAGCCGCAGCCACCAGGGAATCCGTTCCATCACGGTGCAGCTCGGCGCCGTGACCGAGAAGCAGGCTCGCTGCGCGCGGACTGGCCTCCGCGGCGATATCCGCCAGGGAGACGAATTCCTCCCCGTCCTGCCACGCTGCATTGACCGGTAGGCCGCGATCGATCATCCAGGCCAGGGTCTCCACATCTCCGGCCCGAACCCCACCCACCAGGGCAGAGGGCCAGGCCGGCCGGGTCGAGACCTGACGCAGCCGGGCACTGACGGAGTCGTAACGGGCAGCCGAGGCAAGCGAGAGCGCGGTCGCCCCCTGCTCGTCGCGAAGATCCGGATCTGCCCCAGCAGCCAACAGCGCCTCCAGCGCAGCGCCGTGCCCATTGGCCGCAGCCGTCATCAGCGGCGTCCGTCCCCGGTCGTCGCGGACATCCGCTTCGGCACCCGCAGCGAGAAGACGCTCGACCACCGCCGCATACCCACCGGCGGCGGCCTCGTGGAGCGGCCGACGGCCGTCCCGGTCCGATGCTTCCGGCCCGGCGCCCTCTTCGAGCAAGTGCACGGCCACGCTCTCCGAACCGTGCACGGCGGCGTGGTGGACAAGCGTGCGCTGCGCACCATCCGTCTGGTCGATGCTCGCACCGGCTTCCAGTGCAGCCGCTAGTGCATCGACATCGTCGTCACGCACCGCCTGATAGGCCTCCTGGGCGCCGGTCCCGAATGGCCAGCCGGCGCAGCCTCCAGCGACCACCGCGACGGCGGCGAGCCCCGCCAGCACGGCGGCCCGCAATGGCCTCCGGGATACCGGTGCGTCAGCCAGTAACGACCATGTTGTCCCGGTGAATAAGCTCGGGCTCGTCCACATAACCGAGTGTCGCCTCGATCTCGCTGCTCGCGCGGCCGAGAATCTGCCGCGCCTCTTCAGCCCCATAATTGACAAGCCCCCGGGCCACCTCGGCACCGCTGGGATCCAGGCATCGAACCATTTCGCCACGGGAGAACGCACCCTCCGCGCCCACCACACCGACGGGCAGCAGGCTCTTGCCCGATTCGCGCAGCGCTCGCGCCGCGCCGCGATCCAGCCTCAAAGCGCCGGCGGTCTGCAGATGGCTGGCCAGCCACTGCTTGCGCGCGGCCAGCGGCTCCTGATCAGGGACGAACAAGGTGCCGATACCGCGCTCCGCCTCTGCCAGACGGCCGATCACCGCCGGCTCGCGGCCACTGGCGACCACCGTGTAGGCGCCGGAGCGGGCGGCGCGCTCTGCCCCCCGGACCTTGGTGAGCATGCCCCCCCGGCCAAGCACGCCGGCAGTTGCACCGCAGAGCCGCTCAAGCTCCGGATCACCAGCACGGACCTCCGGGATGAGCTGCGCCTCGGGATCGCCCCGCGGATCCCGATCCATCAGGCCAGCCTGGTCAGTGAGAATGAGCAGAACCTCAGCCTCAACGAGATTAGCCACCAATGCAGCCAGCGTGTCGTTGTCACCGAAGCGGATCTCATCGGTAACCACCGTATCGTTCTCATTCACCACCGGGACCACGCCGAGGCGCAACAGCTCGCGAAGCGCACTGCGGGCATTGAGGTAGCGCCGGCGGTCGGAGAGATCGTCGTGGGTAAGCAGGATCTGGGCCGTCTGCAGATGGTGGCGGGCTAGGCCGTCGCCCCAGGCCTGAACGAGGCCGCTTTGCCCCACGGCCGCAGCCGCCTGCAGTTGATAGACCGCCCGCGGCCGCTGGCGCCACGTGAGTCGGCGCATCCCCTCCGCCACCGCACCGGATGAGACCACGGTGACCTGGCGTCCCGCCTTGCGCAGCGCAGCGACCTGATCCGCCAGCGCCCGAATCTGCTCGTGCGCCAACCCCTGCCCGTCGTCCGTCACCAGGGCGCTGCCAACCTTGATCACCCACCGCTGCGCCTGGCGCAGCGTTTCACGACGACTCACTTCCCTCCTCCTGTCGCTGAGCATCCAGGAACGCCATGACGTCCTCACACAGGCGCGCCACCCCCTCACCGCTCAGTCCCGAAATCCCATAACAGGGACCGTCCCAGTCAAGCGCGTCCGCGATCTGCCGAACCCGCTTTTCGCGGACCTCTTCGGGGAGCGCATCGAGCCGGTTAACCACAAGCCAGCGCGGCTTCTGGGCAAGTGCCGCGTTGAAAGCGGCCAGCTCCCCCAGCAGTGTCCGCGCTTCCGCCACCGGATCGACGCCGCGCTCTTCATCGGCAACACCATCGACCAAGTGCAGAAGAAGCTCCGTACGGCCCAAGTGCTTGAGAAACTGCACGCCGAGCCCCGCGCCCTGGGCTGCGCCCTCGATGATTCCCGGGATATCGGCAACAACGAAGGAGCGCTGCGCCTCCAGGCGCACCACGCCAAGCTGCGGGTAGAGGGTCGTAAAGGGGTAGTCGGCGACCTTCGGCCGCGCCGCCGAGATCGTGCGTATGAGTGTGGACTTGCCAACATTCGGCATGCCCAGAAGCCCCACATCGGCAAGAACCTGCAACTCCAGGCGCAGTTCCCGGGCCTCGCCGGCGCCCCCTTCAGTGGACTGCCGCGGGGCGCGATTGGTGGAGCTCTTGAAGTGCAGATTGCCCAGGCCGCCACGCCCGCCCGCGGCGACGCGCAAGCGCTCACCATGGGCGGTAATATCGCCGATGACCTCTTCGGTCTCCGCGTCGATCACCAACGTGCCCACCGGCACGTGCAGGATGCGATCGTCACCGGATCGGCCGGTGCACTGCCTGCCGCCACCGTTCTCCCCCCGCTCGGCACGGAAGAAGCGCTCGTGGCGATAGTCGACGAGTGTATTCAGGCCCTCGTCGCCTTCCAGATAGACGTGCCCACCGTGCCCCCCGTCGCCGCCGTCGGGCCCGCCACGGGGGACGTACTTCTCGCGCCGAAAACTGACGACCCCATTGCCGCCATCACCGGCCTCAACCGTTAAGGTGACTTCATCGACAAATCGCATGATCGCCTCGCTCGGCACCCCCTACAAAAAAGCCCCGCGCAATGGCGGGGCTTCAGCGGATCCGCTACTCGACGGGCTGGGCCTTCAGGCGGTTTCCGTCTCGATGCGCACGTGCCTGCGCTGTTGCGGCCCCTTGCGCTCGAACACGACCCGGCCGTTCGCCTTGGCAAAGAGCGTATGATCCTTACCGATGCCGACGTACTCGCCAGGGTGGAAATGCGTCCCGCGCTGACGAACCAGGATGTTGCCGGCACTCACCGCCTCGCCGCCGTAGCGTTTGACGCCAAGGCGTTTCGAGTGCGAATCGCGACCGTTCTTGGTACTACCACCCGCCTTCTTGTGTGCCATTGCCTTGTCCTCCGTCAGCCGGCGCGGATGCCGGTGATCTTAACCTCGGTGTACGGCTGCCGATGCCCGTGGTGGCGGCGATACCCCTTGCGCCGCTTGAACTTGGTTACCTCGATTTTGCGGTGCCGGTCCTGCTCGAGGACCTCCGCCTGGACGCTGCTGCCCTCGACACGCGGCGTGCCGACGGTCACGTCGGAGCCGTCACCGACCATGAGCACTTCGTCGAAAGCCACGGTCTCGCCGACCTCGGCCGGCAGTTTCTCGACGCGCAGCACATCCCCTTCCGAGACTCGGTACTGCTTCCCGCCGCTTCGGATCACCGCGTACATCGGCGTTTTGCTCCTGTCTACTTCTTGAGGCCTACGAGCTGCGGAACGAAACACTGCCGCCTTTTCCCCCTGGCGGCAGAGTCGTGGTCTGCGCCGGAGTGGCATGGCGTGGCGGCAAGGATCGGGCCGCGGCCCTTGGATGTCTGGTCGGGGTGGCAGGATTTGAACCTGCGGCCCCTGCCTCCCGAAGGCAGTGCTCTACCAAACTGAGCTACACCCCGAATTCGATTGCTCTACGCAGTCCGTGCAACGGACCCCTGGGCCAACTCGACCAAGGCGTCTCGCCACGGACTCTGCGGTACGGCTGTGGTGAGCTGCTCAACCGCTTGCTTTACCTCAGCCTCCGCAATTTGCCTAGTATATTCAGCCGAACCGTGTTTTTCAATCGCCCGGCCGACCGCCTCCATCTGATCGAGGCCCCCCGCCTCAATCGCCTGGCGAATCAGCGTACGGTCGGCTTCGTCCCCGACGCTCATCGCGTGGATGAGCGGCATGGTGGTCTTGCCCTCGGCGAGATCGTCGCCGATGTTCTTGCCGATTTCCGCGGCGTCGCCGCTGTAATCGAGGGCGTCATCGACAAGTTGATAAGCCGTACCGAGATGCCGGCCATAGGCGGCCAAGGCATCACACCCGTGCTCGGAGAGGCCGGCGAGGACCGCCCCGTTCTGGCACCCGGCCTCGAACAGCGTCGCCGTCTTGCGGTAGATCACCTGACGGTAGTCGGCTTCCGTAATGTCCGGCTCGTGGACATTCATCAGCTGCATGACCTCACCGCGGGCGATCGTGTTCGTGGCGTGGGCCATGATCTGGAGCAGCCGCATCGAGCCGAGTTCGACCATCATCTCAAAGGCCCGGGTATAGAGGAAATCGCCGACGAGAACGCTCGCCTCATTGCCCCAGATCGTATGTGCAGTCTGCTGGCCACGCCGCATGTCGGAACTGTCCACGACGTCATCGTGGAGCAGTGTTGCGGTGTGGATGAACTCGATGATCGCCGCGAGCTGCACGTGGTCACGCCCTTCGTAGCCGCAGGCCCGCGCGGCCAGCAGAACGACCATCGGCCGCAGCCGCTTGCCACCACTGTTTACGATGTGGTGGCCGAGCTGGTTGATCAGCACGACGTCCGACGACAACCGCTCTTCGATCAGACGGTTGACTTCCGCCATGTCGGCGGCGGCGAGCTCACGGATGGCATCAAGGTTCATGGAAAGGTCTGCACTCCCGATCAGCCCAGCGGATGCTAGGGAGGGGCCCCGATGCTGTCAAGCGCCGCCACCGCGGCGGCCGCTTCGCCACATACCCCAAAGCGTGAAGGCCGTGATCACCGGCGCCGCGTAGATCGCCACCAACGCAAGCGTCGGTCCGATCTGGCCAAAAGGATCCGGAACCGGAGGCGAGCCGAGCACGCTGAATGCGGTCAGCCGATCGAGCCAGTGGCTCAGCTCAGCGGCGCTCAGCGGATCCCCGCGACTGAGTTCAGGAAGACCGTATCGCCCCCCGACCAGTGCATAGACCCAAGCCGGAGTCGCCCAGGCGAGCCATGCGAGCACGGTGCGAAGCGCCGTCACACGGGCAATGGCCGGGCGCTGGCGGGCCACGTGAATGGCGACAACCCCGATCAGCGCGAAGCCGGACCAAACGGGCCACCAGGGCGCCCAGGCGGCACTGATCGGCGCCGAGACCAGCGGCCCGGCAGCCACGGTCACCAGGGCGAGCACACCGACCACACCCGTCACAAAGACGCTACCGCGATCCATCCAACCTCCCTCACTAGCCGCATCGCCGCTGTTATTCTATGGGTTTTCCCATTTGCTCTTGCCCGGCGGAAAACCCCACCCGCCAGCAAGACGGCACAGACTAGCGCAGACGAGGAGCGGCTATCGATGCATAACGTTGCCACGCGGGGCCTTTTCAAGGGGATGAGCCCACGCGTTACCGCAATCTCAACGTTACTGGTTGTCGTCTTCGCCGGCCTCGGAGCCGCCTGGCCGAGCACTCTGGAGGCGCTGGTCGTCGGGTGGCGCGAGTCGCTGACCCCCTTCCTGCAGTGGTACTACGTACTGGTGGTGGCCGGCTTTCTCTTCCTTGTGGTCTGGCTCGGCACCGGGCGCTTCAAGAATGTTCGCCTCGGCCAGGACCATGAAGTCCCGGAGTTTCGTACCTTCTCGTGGCTGACCATGCTCTTCGCCGCCGGCATGGGCGTCGGCCTCATCTTCTGGGCGGTGGCCGAACCCATCTCGCACTTCAAGGATAACCCGTTCGTAGCCGGGGACGACCCCACTGCCTCCGCGGATTCGGCGTTGCGCCTGGCGTACTTCCACTGGGGGCTGAACGGCTGGGCGGTCTTTTCGCTGGTGGCCCTGATCCTCGCCTACTTCAGCTTCCGGCGTGGCCTCCCGCTGACCATGCGCTCCGCTTTCTACCCGTTGATCGGCAAGCACATCCACGGCCCGTGGGGTGATGCCGTGGACGTCCTGTCGGTCTTTGCCACCGTGTTCGGCATCGCGACCACGCTGGGACTCGGGATCCAGCAGCTGAACACTGGCTTCTCCGAGCTGACCGGCATTGCCGCGGGCACGCCCGGCCAGGTCATCATTGCCGCCCTGGTCATGGGAATCGCCACACTTTCCGTGCTCTTCGGCGTGCAGTCCGGCGTTCGCCTGGTCAGCGAAGCGAACTTCTGGATGAGTGCCGCCATCCTCCTGTTCTTCCTTCTCTGGGGCCCAACGCAGTACCTGCTGGCGCTGATCGTCCAGTCTACCGGTGACTACCTGCAGAACCTGTTCACCCTCACCTTCCACACCCACGCCAATGAACCCGGCGACTGGCAGGCGGAGTGGACCCTCTTCTACTGGGGATGGTGGATCGCCTGGGCCCCGTTCGTCGGCATCTTCATCGCCCGCATCTCCCGCGGGCGCAAGCTGCGCGAGTTCGTGATGGGTGTCCTGCTCGTCCCCACCGGGATCACCATCATCTGGATCGGGCTGTTCGGCGGCAACGCCATCTACATCGAACTCTTCGGCCCCGGAGGGGTGGCCGACGCAACCCGAGAGGATGTCAGCACAGCCGTCTACCGGACCATCGAACTCATGGATGTGGGCTGGATCGCCACGGCGGCGGCGATCCTGGTCACCGTGCTCATCGGCACCTACTTGATCACATCGGCCAACGCCGGAATCCTGGTCACGCAAACGCTGCTGTCCAACGGCTCCACCGACATCTCCCGGCTCCACACGGTCATCTGGGGCGCGGCCATCACCCTGGTCACAGTGGTATTGCTCACGGCCGGGGGTCTGGAGACACTCCAGGGTGCGGTTATCGCCGCCGCCGTGCCCTTCTCGTTCATCATCGTGGGGATGATCGCCGGCCTGCTCCGGGCCCTGGAGCAAGAGCGCTTCGCCGCCCGCCCCGGCGAGCGCAGCGAGCCACCCATGGAGCCGTGGGCCCAGGCCGAGTCGGACTGGACCAGCCGTTCGTCGGACTCGTAACCGGCAGCCGCGGGGCGCTGCCCCGTGCCCCGCGGCTAGAAGATCGGCCCGACTTCCCGCTCATTGACGCGCAGGCGCAGCCGCTGGAGCCGGCCTTCCGCCTCGAGCCGATCGGCCTCATCTTCAACGAGCCAGCCACCGGCGATCAGGGCACCCACCTGCTCGCGCGCCGCCTCCGCAGCTCGGGCATCGAGTTCGTCGCCGGGCTCGGCTCCTGCCTGCTCGGCTTCAGCAGCGACCATCAGCGCCAGGGCGTTCTCGATCACAGCGCGGTCGGCGCTGAGCGCTCCCTGGCCGTAGAGGTAAACCAGGGCGTCCGGCAGCCGGTGACGTGCGCCTTCGTCCGGCCGGTACGACGCCTCCAGCTGCCCCGTCGCGGAGCCGGACGGACCCTCCCAGTCGAAGCCCCCCTGCAACCGCGGCTGCGCGGCCAGAAGATCCGGCAACCGCTCAAGCAGGCGGGAGCTGAACAGAAACCCGGCCTGATACGGGTCACCGGAGGTCCATACGGTGGGCAGAATCTGCCCCACGGCGGCGACGGAGGCGGCGTCGAGCTGCTGCAAGGCCAGTCTTGCGGAGCCGCGAGGCTGAGTCTCACCGTCCCCCTCGACTGCCCCTTCCAGGCTGAGGCTCGCAAGGCCACCCTCAAGGTCGAGCTGCTGCGCGAGGCGCCATGGCCCTAACTGAAGCGTCTCACCCCGGCCATCATCGACCCGGTAGCCACCACCGCGCACTTCGCCACGCCCTACCCAGAGCCCTTGGTCGCGCCGAAGCCGCAACTGGCCAGTGAGGTCTTCGATGGCCGCCTCAACGCCTCCTCCAAACGCCTCGACGGCCGCCGCATCCCAGTCCGCCTCCAGCCGTTGCCAGGGCGTATCCCCGGCGCGCTCCCCGTTGACGGCCACAGCGAGCCCATGCGCCTCGAGCGCGCCCGCGCCGGTCGCCGTCGGGTCATCGAACCGCAACTTCTCGGCGGCCAAGCGACCCCCGATGTGTCGCCCCCGACCGCGGCGCGTCTCCTCCGCGCCTTCCAGGCGCAGCTCTTCCAGCTCCAGGGCCGCCTGCCCTTCCCGCAGACGCAGACTGGGCACAACGGCGTAGAACATCGCCTGCCCCTGGGGATCGACGGCCACCTCGCCACTCAATCCGCCGAAGTCCAGAAAATCGGCCGCACCCTCAGCCATATCAATGTGGGCCACCCAGTCACCGCGCACCCCGAGAAGCGCCTCGACCTGCCACCCCCCCTCCGCGAAGTAGTTCGGTGCCCATTGCCGCAGACGCGGCGGCGGCTGCACCGCGCCATCCAGGCGCGCCAGGGCCTGCTCCCACCCCCGCGCCCGGCTGCGGACCAGTGGCCCGTGCTCGAGTTCACCATCGATAACGACGTGGAGCGGCTCACGGGCCCAGGCCAGGTAGCGGGCACCGATGACGTCCCCGATCTCCAGCTCCAGGCGGACCTCCGAGCGCCGGTAACCGCGCTCGATCGCCACATCGTGGAGTTCAACGCCATCCGCCGCCGCCACCTGCTCCTCAAGCGAGCGCTCGATCTGCCAGCCCGCGATCAGCGGCGCGGCGGCAATGCCGCCCCCCGCAACAGTCGCTACAGCGCCCAGGCCCCACCAACCGCGTCTCGATATCGCCATCGCCAATGGCCCCCTACGCCTCTTGCTTGCGCGCTATGCGGTAGCGCACCAGGCGCACCACCAGCCAGATCAGGAACACGACCACCGGCACGAGCAGCCCTTGGGTCAGCTCGACCCGCACGGGCAAGCCGGCATCCCGCGCGGCGCCAAGGACATAGCTGACCAAGCCCATCAGATAGTAGCTGATCGCCGCCACCGAAAGCCCTTCAACGGTCTCCTGCAAGCGGAATTGGAGCCGCGCGCGCCGGTTCATCGAGTCGAGCAGATCCCGGTTCTGAGCCTCAAGGGCCACGTCGATGCGCGTACGCAGCAAGTCGCCCGTGCGCGAGATCCGCTCGGAGAGGGATTCCCGGCGCTCGGTCACCGTCTCGCACGTCCGCATAGCCGGGACAAGGCGCCGCTCCATGAACTCCTGGATCGTCTGAACACCCTGAATACGCTGCTCTCGCAGTTCCTGAATCCGGCGCTGCACGAGTTCGTGATAGGCCCGCGCTGCATGGAACCGATAGTTGCTGTTGTTGCCGATGCGCTCGACCTGGGCGGCGAGTTCCATGAGCTGGCCGAGTAGATGCTGCTCATCGCGCTCGCGGTCGGAGCCGGTCATCCGCTCGGTGATCCAGGCCAGGCGCTCTTCCAACTGATTGAGCTCAGGGTTCAGGCGCCGGGCGACCGGGAACGCGAGCAGGGCCATCATGCGATAGGTCTCGATCTCGAGCAGCCGTTGAATCGCCCGGCCGGCCTGGCGCTCGCGCAGATTCACGTCGCGAAGAAGGATCCGCGAGAAGCCGTCCTCGTGGATCCGGAAATCCGTCCACACGCGGGCCGCGCCGCCGGTGATATGGCTCCCCACCACCGTATGATCGTTGAACAGCGCGACGATCCCCCCGCTGCTGCGCGGCTGGGACCAGGAGGGCTCCAGCGCCAGATGGATCCCTACCAGGCGCGGACCGGGCAGCTTGGCCAGCCAGTCCTGCGGCAAACGCTCGATCGGCGGGCCGGCGAAGGGGTCGTCGAAATCCTCCTCAACGATGAAGGTGTACGTGGAGAATTCCGTGCGCCGCTCCCACTTGAGCCGGAACGCCCCGAAATCTGCCGACATGTGCTGCGCATCCGGCGGGGGCGGCTCCACGCCGTACCGGTTGCAGAGGTCAGCAACCGCGGCCCGGTCCGCCTCCGCTGCATGCCGCCCTGAAAACATGCCCAGGTGACTGACCCGGGCCGGAGCCCGCAGCCGCTCATAGGGACGTGCATGGATCTCGTCGTTGACTTCCTGGCGAAGCGGGTGGTCGTTGTACGCGCCGTAGACGATTTCGACTTGGTGGAGGGCTGGTGCGCTCAAGGACATCCTTGCTGCTCTGCTGCCTGGGGAAGGGTGGGCACCCAACGTGGGAGCCGCAAGGGTATGGTATCCTCCCCTGCCCATGCCAGGGGCCACCATGCCATGCGAGAGCTGATCCTGGGCGGAGTGCGCTCCGGAAAGAGCCGCTACGCCGAGCAACGGGCCCGCGAACTCGGCGGGTCAGTCTACTACTTGGCGACCGCTCAGTCTGGCGACGACCCGGCCATGGCCGAGCGCATCGCCGCCCACCAGGCGCACCGCCCGGCAGACTGGCAGACGGTGGAAGTCCCCGTCACCCTGGCTGCAGCCATCGCGGAGCACGACGCGCCGGGGCGCGTCCTCCTGGTGGACTGCCTGACACTTTGGCTGACCAACCTGCTGCTTACCGAGGAGCCGGCGCCGGGCGGCCCGGATCGCATCGCTGAGCAGCGCGAGCAGTTGCTGGACGTGGTAACCGCCGCGCAAGGGCACCTGCTTTTGGTCAGCAATGAGACCGGGCTCGGCATCATGCCGATGAACGCCCTGGCCCGGCGCTTCTGTGACGAGGCTGGGGCCCTTCATCAGCGCCTTGCCGAGTGCTGCGAGCACGTGACCTGGACCGTCGCGGGGCTCGCACAGCCCTTGAAGTGATGCCCCCCCACCGGGCTGACATGCATTGAAACAAAAGCGAGGAACGCCGCCGTGACCCAACCGCAATGGCTTTCTGACCCGCTGCGCTCGATCAGCGACGCTCACCGCCAGCAGGCACAAGCACATCAGGACCAGCTCACCAAACCCCCAGGCTCCCTCGGCCGGCTTGAGGAAATAGCCATTCACATCGCCGCGTTGCAGGCGCGCGACCGCCCCGTGGTGGATCCGGTGCGGATTTGCCTCTTCGCAGCAGACCACGGCATCGCCGAAGATCGGGTATCGGCTTTCGATCCGGTGGTGACCCTGCAGATGATGAGCAACTTCGCCAACGGCGGCGCCGCCATCTGCGTACTCGCCGAGGAGATCGGCGCTGAGCTTGAAGTGATCGACGTCGGCACCCGCTGGGAGGGCGCGATCCCGGAGTCGGTCCGCGATGAGCGCATCGCCCCCGGCACGGCCAACATGCGCCTGCAGCCGGCCATGACCGAAGAGCAGTTCCTCGCCGCCCTGGAGTCCGGGCGCGATGCTGTCGACCGCGCGGCGGAAGCCGGCGTCCGCGCCTTTATCGCCGGCGAAATGGGGATTGCGAATACCACTGCGGCAGCGGCGGTGGTCGGGGCGCTGCTCAACAAGCCGGCTCCCGGCCTGGTCGGGCCCGGGACCGGACACAATGCCGCCGGACTGCGGCATAAGGCCGCGCTGGTCGATGAGACGCTGGACCGCCACCGCGAGGAACTCGGCGGCGCCAAGCCCCTGAGCAATCCATGGGAAGCGGGCCGTCGCGTGGGCGGTTTCGAACTCGCCGCCATGGCCGGAGCGTACATTCGCTGCGCCCAGCGCGGCCTCGTGATCGTGCTCGACGGCTTTATCAGTGGTGCCGCGGCCCTGCTCGCTGACCGGATACGCCCCGGCACCCGGGACTGGATGCTGCTCGGGCACAGATCTGCAGAGCCCGGTCACCACCGCATCGTCGCTGCTCTGGGCGACGATCCATTGCTCGAGTTCAACATGCGCCTCGGCGAGGGCAGCGGCGCGGCCAGCGCCGTGCCGCTCATGCGGCTCGCCTGCGCGATCCACAACCGCATGGCAACCTTTGCATCGGCAGGAGTCACGCCGGAGGGTGAGTGTTGAGACCCCCCATTGAAGGCACGGAGACCTGGATCGACCTGGTCCGGCACGGCGAGCCGGAGGGTGGGCGCCGTTACCGCGGCGCTCAGGACGACCCCCTGAGCGAGCGCGGCTGGGAGCAGCTGCGCCGCGCCCCCCTGGAGCCGGAGCTGCTCACCGGAGTCATCACCTCCCCGTTGCAACGCTGCCGCGCCTTCGCCGAGACGGTGAGCACCAAGCACGGGCTTCCGTTGCTCGTGGAGGAAGGCTTTCGAGAGATCGGCTTCGGGGACTGGGAAGGCCTGACCCCGGCGGAACTCTACGAGCACGACCCCGAGGCGCAGGCCCGATTCTGGTCCGATCCGCTCCGCTATACCCCACCCAACGCGGAGCCCATGGCCGAGTTTCAGGCGCGGGTCGTCGCTGCCTGGGACCGCCTTATCGAGCGCCACCCCGGAGAACACCTGCTCCTGGTCGGTCACGGCGGGCTGATCCGCGTAGTCCTCTCCTACCTGCTTGAGCTTCCGTTGCAGGGGTTCAACCGGCTCTACGTTCCCTACGCCTCAGTCAGCCGCGTTCGCATCGAGCCCGGGGCGGAACCGACCCTTTACTTTCACAACCGCGGCACCAATGCGGAGGGTGAGCGATGAATCCCCTGCGTCCGTTGCTGATCGCCACGGCCTTTCTGACGCGGATCCCGGTCCCCGCCCTCGGCCACGTGGACGAGCGGGAGGCCGGCGCATCGCTGGTTGCCTACCCGCTGGTCGGCGGCTTCGTCGGGGCTTTGCTCTTCCTGCTGGCGGCAATGACGACCCCCCTGCCGGAACTCCTCCAAGCCGCGCTGATCGTGTCGGCCTGGGTCGCCGTCACCGGGGCGCTCCACCTCGACGGCCTTGCCGACTCCGCCGACGCCTGGGTGGGGGGCACCGGTAGCCGGGAGCGCACCCTGGAGATCATGAAGGACCCGGCTTGCGGCCCCATCGGTGTTGCTGCCATCGGCGTGATCCTGGTGCTCAAGCTCGCTGCCGTTGCCGCTTTGCTCGAGACCGGAACCCTCCTGGCGGTGGCAAGCGCCGTGGTCGTCGGGCGCGCCGGCCTGACCCTGCTCTTCCTGACCACTCCTTACGTTCGGCCCGGCGGCCTGGGAGAGGCGCTCTCTCACTTCGGCCCACCCGGCCCGTCGCTGGCCAGCGCCGGCCTGATGACCGCCCTGGCGGCGGTACTCGCCGGTTGGGCCGGGTTCGCGGCCGTTGTGGCCGGAGCGGTTGCCCTCGTCATTGTGCAGCACGCCATGGCACGGCGGCTCGGCGGCACCACCGGGGATACCGCCGGCGCCACCGTCGAGATCACCGAAACTGCCGCTCTTCTGGGAGCCGCCTTCGTTGTAGCGCTTTAGGGATGCCGACCTTCCTGATTCTCCTCGCCGCCTGGCTGCTCGACCGCCGGTTCGGCGAACCACGGCGCCTACACCCGCTCAACGGCTTCGCCGCCCTGGCCAGTCACACGGAGCGCTGGCTCAACCGTCCGCAGCTTCCCGCCCAAACCCGCCGTCGCCTTGGTCAGGTAGCGCTGGTAATGCTCCTCGCCCCCCCTGCGGCGCTGACCCTCGTGGCCACACTGTCGCCGGGCGGCTGGCTGATTGAACTCGCCATCCTCTACCTCTGCCTCGGCGGGCGCAGTCTGGCCGAGCACGCCCGGGCAATCGCGCGCCCCTTGCAGGCCGGCGACCTTCCAGGGGCCCGCAGCGCACTCGTCGCCGTGGTCAGCCGTGATCCTACCCAGCTCGATGCGCGGGGCGTTGCTACCGCCGCAACCGAGTCAACGCTGGAAAACGGCAACGATGCCGTCTTCGCGACCTTGTTCTGGTTCCTGCTCGCCGGCGCACCCGGCGCTGTGCTTCACCGTCTCGCCAATACCCTCGATGCCCTTTGGGGGTACCGCAGTCAGCGTTATGCGGACTTCGGTCGCGCTGCCGCGCGTCTGGACGACCTGCTCGCCTGGGTGCCCGCACGGCTGACCGCGGCCACCTTTGCACTGGTCAGCTTCCGCCCCGGCCCCGTCTGGCAGGCCGTTCGCGAGCAAGCCCCGCTGTGGCCGGGCACCAATCCCGGTGTCGTCATCGCCTCCGGGGCTGCAGCTCTGGCCACAACGCTGGGTGGTCCGGCACCCTACGCGGAGGGCGTCCGCGAACGGCCCACCCTCGGCTTCAGCGGGCACGCGGACAGCCAGACCCTGCTCCGCGCCACCACGCTGGTCGAGCGCGGTGTCTGGATCTGGATCGCCTGCGCCGCAGCCCTCTGGGCCCCGACACCCTTTGGCTTCTGACCCATGACTGACCATCCGATCGAGGCCGATGCCCTGGCTCTGCACACCCTGGGACAACCAGCGGCGGAGCACGGCGGCAACCTGGACTGGGCCCGGGAGCACTTCGGCACCCCGGCCGAGGGCTGGCTCGATCTATCGACCGGCATCAGCCCCTGGAGCTATCCGGCCGCACCGGAATCAACAGACGCCTGGCACGGACTGCCCTCACCGGCTGCGCTGGAGCACCGGGCCGCCCAAAACTTCGGGGCACCGGCGCTTGCCGTCCCCGGCTCACAGCTGGCTCTCAACCTCCTCCCCGCGCTCCGCGCACGAAGCCGGGTCGCGATCCCCAAGCCCGAGTACGCGGAGCACGCCCGTGCCTGGCAACGATGGGGCCACGATGTCACCCGGGTCAGCCCGCAGGCCCTGGCCGACTCACCGCCGGAGGCGCTGGATTGGGATGTGGTGGTTCTCAGCCACCCCAACAACCCGACCGGCGGATCCACGACCACGGCTCATCTGCTGTCGTGGCGGAAGCGCCTCGCTGAGCGCGGCGGCTGGCTGGTGGTCGATGAGGCCTTCACCGATGCGCATCCGGAACGATCCCTTGCAACCTCCGTGACGGATGGGCCAGGGCTGATCGTTCTGCGTTCCTTGGGCAAGTTCTTCGGTCTCGCCGGCGCTCGCATCGGTTTCGTCCTCGCGCACGGCCGCGAACGTGAGGCCCTGCGCGAACTGCTCGGTCCCTGGCCGGTCGCCGGCCCATCCCTGGCACGTGCCGAATCGGCCCTGCAAGACACCGCATGGTGCGCCCGGCACCGGGACCGACTCGCCGCAGCCGGTCGACGCCTGGCGCACCGCCTGGACGCCGCGGGACTGACCAGTCCCAGCGGTACCCACCTCTTCCGATGGGTGCCGAGCCAACAGTCACGCGCCTGGCAACACGCGCTCGCTGAGCAGGGGATCTGGGTCCGCGCCTTCGATGACCCGCCAGGGCTTCGTTTCGGCCTGCCGGGCACCCCGGACGAGGAAGAGCGGCTGGGACGAGCACTGGCGCGGGCGAGAAAAAGAATCTCTGATTGACACGATAGTAACCCCTTATGTGCACCGGGTGAGTCGATTAGACTCATCGCAGAATCGGCAGAGGAGCAACAGCGATGGCCAAGCGTGGGATCACGGTCCTTCCGGGTGACGGCATCGGTCCGGACATCGTCGCCTCAACGCGCAGAGTTCTGGATGCCCTCGGGTGCGGCTTCGAGTACGACTATGCGGATGTCGGGCTCACCGCTCTGGAACAGGGCCGCCCGCTGATCCCCGACGAGGCGCTTGACCTCATCAAGAAGAACCGCGTGGTCCTCAAGGGGCCGATCACCACGCCCGTCGGCGAGGGTTTTACTTCCGTCAACGTCACCCTGCGCAAGCAATTCGCCCTTTACGCCAATGTCCGGCCAGTACTCTCGATCCCTGGCACCCGCGCACGCTACGAGGATGTCGACATCATCACGGTGCGCGAGAACACCGAGGGCATGTACTCCGGAGAGGGCCAGACGCTGAGCGAAGACGGTGGCCGCGCCGAGGCCCGCAGCGTGATCACCCGCGAGGAATCGCTGCGCCTGATTCGCTTCGCATTCGACACTGCGAGCCGCCTTGGCCGCAACAAGGTGACAGTGGTCCACAAGGCGAACATCATGAAAACCACCTCCGGGCTCTTCCTTCGCTGTGCCCGTGAGGTCGCCCAGGACTATCCGCAACTGGCGTTCGAGGAGATGATCGTCGATGCCTGCTGCATGAACCTGGTGATGGATCCTGGCCGTTTCGACGTCATCGTCACCACGAACCTTTTCGGGGACATTCTCTCCGATCTCTGCGCGGGGCTGGTCGGCGGCCTCGGGCTCGCGCCCGGTGCGAATATCGGCGACGACATGGCCCTTTTCGAGGCCGTCCACGGCTCGGCACCGGATATTGCCGGCAAGGATGTAGCCAACCCCACGGCGATCTTCCTCGCCGCTGCGCTGATGCTCGACCACCTCGATATGCACGACCGCGCCCAGCGCCTGCGCACCGCGATCCGCAAGGCGATCCTCAACGGTGACCGGGTGACACCGGATCTCGGTGGCTACGGGACGACCACCGGATTTACCGACGCAGTCATCGAGAAACTCTAAGCGGGCAGCAACGGCCCCTCTTTCCGGGCTCGCACAGCCGCGCCACTCCAGTTAACGCCCCATCCGCCGATACACCGGATGCGACGATTTTGGTAGATTAATCCAATTTCGCCGCGCCCCGGGGCGCGGTGGAACGGCGAGAGGAACCTGCAGCAAATGGCCGCCACTGAAGCCGACGAGGCAACTCCTCCGCGCTGCGCTGTGATCGGCGCGGGCGGCTGGGGGCGCAATCTGGTCCGCAACCTCCATGAGCTGGGCGCCCTCCATAGCATCGCCGAGCCGGACGCGGCACAGCGCGAGCTGGTGCACTCCCTGTGCCCGGAGATCCCCATCACGGCCGACCCTCAAGAGGTTTACAACGATCCCCAGGTGCGGGCCGTGGCCATCGCCACACCGGTGGCCACGCATTACACCGTCGCCCAGGCCGCACTCAACGCGGATAAGGACGTCTTCGTCGAAAAGCCGCTGACCTCCGACGCGCAACAGGCCTGGGCGCTCGTCCGGCAAGCGGAGGCAAAGGGGCGGCTACTGATGGTGGGCCATCTCTTGCTCTTCCAGCCGGCGATCCACTGGCTGCGCACCTTCCTCGCCGCCGGGCACATCGGGACCCTGCGCAGTATTCATCAGGAGCGCCTGGGCCTGGGCCGCGCCCGCGACTACGAGAACGCGCTCTGGTGCCTCGGCACCCACGATGTCGCGGTACAGCGTTTCCTCCTCAACGGGGCAACACCGAGCGCCATGCGCGTGCAGGGCCAGTCGGTCCTCCAGGCCGGGATCGAGGACGATGTCTATCTCCACCTCGACTACCCTTCCGGCCTCCAAAGCCACCTGCACTGCTCCTGGCTGTGGCCGGAGAAACGGCGCTCGCTGACGATCATCGGCTCCGAGGGCATGGTCGCCTACGACGAAATCGGCCAGACGATCCAGCACCACCGCAAGGGCATCAACACCAGTCTCGAGAACGTCGACGACGGGGCCGAAACGGTCTATCGCGGCCACGGCCAGCCGCTTCGCCTGGAGCTCGAGCACTTCCTCGACTGCATCCAGCACGGGAGCGCCTGCGAGTCCGATGGGCGCTTCGGCGCCGGGATCGTCGACCTCCTGGAGCAAGCCACAAACCAGCTACGCCGCGCACAAGACGCATA
Organism: Ectothiorhodospiraceae bacterium; assembly: GCA_003552625.1. GTDB lineage: Bacteria > Pseudomonadota > Gammaproteobacteria > Nitrococcales > Halorhodospiraceae > Halorhodospira. Next base: position 27,997 of record PUNM01000061.1, on the reverse strand, counting down.
GGAGCAGCGAAGCGTGCAGATCCCCATCTACAACCCGAAGCCTCAGTACGAAGCCCTTCGCGGCGAATTGGAACAAGCGGCCACCGACCTGCTGGCCTCCGGCGCTTACGTACTCGGCCCCACGGTCGAGCGCTTTGAGGCTTCGGTGGCCGAGCACCTCGGCTGTCGACACGCCATCGGCGTCAACAGCGGTACCGACGCACTGCTCATCGCCCTCGCCGCAGCAGGGGTCGAGCCGGGGGATGAGGTCGTGACCTCGCCCTTTACCTTCTTCGCCTCCGCCGAGGTCATCAGCCTGGCCGGCGCAACGCCTGTCTTCGCCGACATCGATCCGCATACGTTCAACGTCACGGCGCAGACCCTGGAGAGCGCCTGCACCTCGCGCACCAAGGCGCTGCTACCGGTGCACATCTTCGGGCAGGGCCCGGACATGGCGGAGGTCAACGCACTCGCCGAGCGTCGGGGCCTGAAGGTTGTCGAGGACGTCGCGCAGGCCTTCGGCGCCCGCCAGGGAGGTCAACGCCTGGGTACGATCGGTGACCTGGGAGCGCACTCCTTCTACCCGACCAAGAACCTGGGCGGTTTCGGCGACGGCGGTATGATCACCACCAACGACGACGCCCTGGCCGAGCAATGCCGTCTGCTCCGCTTGCACGGGCAGGTCCGTCGGGATTACCACACGCAGATCGGCTACAACTCCCGGCTCGACGCCATGCAGGCAGCCCTGCTTCAGGTGAAGCTCCCGCACGTGGACGCCTGGAACCGTCAGCGCCAGGAGATCGCCGCTCTCTACGACCGCCAGCTCACCGACCTGCCTGGCCTGAGGACACCGCAGGTCGCCCCCCACGGTGATCACATCTACCACCAGTACACGGTGCGCATCAGCGGGGGACACCGGGATCGCGTCAAGGAATCCCTGCAGGCAGCGGGGATCGGGTGCATGGTCTACTACTCCGTGCCGGTCCACCATCAACCGGTCTATGCCCACCTCAACGCGCACTGCCCCGTGGCCGAACACGCCTGCTGCGAGGTCCTGAGCCTGCCCATGTGGCCCTACATGGGCGAGGAGCGGGCCGAGCAAGTCGCCGCAGCCGTCCGGCAGGCTCTCGCCTCCTGAGACACAGCCGGCCGCCCCCGAGGGGCGGCCGCCCCTTACGCGTTCTGAGGCACCATCCGGCGTGCCGGAAGATTCCGGACCACGGCTTTCTCCAGTTCCACGATCACGAACACCGCCGCCCCGAAGAGCAGGATCCGCCCCCAATCGGCCGGCGCGATCGGCGTCGTACCGAAGAGCGCATGCATCACGGGCGCGTAGGTAAAGGCGAGCTGAAGAACCACCAGAATGCCAATGGCAATCCACATCGCCCGCGAGCGGAAAAGCGCCCAGCCCCGCCAGATCGGGTCGTAGATCAGGCGCAGATTGAGCAGGTAGAACATCTGCCCGGCGACCAGTGTATTGATCGCCACCGTCCGCGCCAGCTCGTCGCTGGCGCCGACCACCTCTTCCATCCAGACGAAGTGGCCGAAGGTACCCAGCCAGAGCAGCACCGCGACAAACGGGATTCGCCAGAGCATGAATCCGGACAGCAGGGGAGCGCTCGGATCCCGCGGCGGGCGCTGCATGACACCCGGCTCACTCGGCTCGAAGGCCAGGGCCATGGCGAGGGTTACCGAGGTAACCATGTTCACCCAGAGCACCTGCACCGGCGTCAGCGGCAGGGCCAGCCCCATCAGGATCGCCATCATGATCGTCAGCGACTGCCCGGCGTTTGTCGGCAGCATGTGCAGGATGGCCTTGCGGATATTGTCGTAGACCGTGCGGCCTTCCTCTACTGCATGGGTGATGGAGGCGAAATTGTCGTCGGCGAGGACCATTTCGGAGGCCTCTTTGGCCGCCTCGGTGCCCTTGTTACCCATAGCCACACCGACATCCGCCCGCTTGAGCGCGGGGGCATCGTTCACCCCGTCACCGGTCATCGCCACGATGCTACCATCGGCCTGTAAGGCCCGGACCAGTCGCAGCTTGTGCTCGGGCGTGGTCCGTGCAAAGACATCGGAGCTGCGCGCCAGGCGCCGCAGCTCCTCGTCATCCACGGCATCGATCTGGTGCCCCGCCACGGCGCTGCCATCCCCGATCCCGAGCTTCACCCCGATGGCCCGTGCCGTCGCCACATGATCACCGGTGATCATCTTGACCCGGATACCCGCCTGGTGAGCCTGACGAACAGCGGCAATCGCCTCGTCACGCGGCGGGTCGATGATCCCCACCACCGCCAGCAGGGTAAAACCACCCCGCTCCACGTCGGCGTAGGTCAACTCCCGCGGCGCCTGCGGCTCGCTGCGCACGGCCAGCGCCAGCAGGCGTTCGCCCTGACCGGCGATCTGGTCCATCGCCGCTTCCCACCAGGCGGCATCGAGCGGCTGGGACGCATCCCCGACCTGCTCCCGGTCGCACAACTCGAGTACCCGCTCGGGACTCCCCTTGAGGTAAATACCGTGCCACCCGCTGTGATCGCTATTGAGGGTGGCCATGTACTTATGATCCGAATCAAAAGGAATGGCATCGAGCCGCGGCCAGCGCTCGGCCTCCGTCCGCGGATCGAGCCCCGCCTTGCGGCCGACCACCAGCAACGCGCCCTCGGTTGGATCGCCCTGCAGGAGCCACTCGCCGTGGCGCTCGAAGTGGCGCGCATCGTTACAAAGCACGCCGGCCCGCAGGGCGTCGGCGAGTGCCGGATCCTCATCCGGAGAGATCTCCTCGCCCTGCCGGCAGAAGCCGCCGTGGGGGGCGTAGCCAACGCCTTCCACACGAACGCGCTGGCCGCGGCTGACCAGGGTCGATACCGTCATCTCATTGCGGGTCAGCGTCCCCGTCTTGTCGGAGCACACCGTCGAGACCGACCCCAGGGTCTCGACAGCCGGCAGTCGCCGAATGATCGCGTTGCGCCGGGCCATCTTCTGGACACCGATGGCCAGCGCAATGGTCAGAATCGCCGGCAACCCCTCCGGAATCGTCGATACCGCCAGGCTGGCGGCAGCGAGGAACATCTCATCGAGCGGGTAGTCGCGTACCCAGTAGCCGAAGGCGAAGGTAAAGGCAGCGATGACCAGAATGATGACCGCAAGCCAGCGGCCGAACTGCTCGGTCTGCCGGATCAGCGGTGTCTGCAGGCTGTCCACCTCACCGAGCATCGCCGAGATGCGCCCCACCTCGGTCTGGCCGCCGGTGGCAACCACCACGCCCAGACCGCGCCCGAAGGTGGCGAGTGTCCCCGAGTACGCCATCCCCCGCCGATCGCCCAACGCGGCGTCCTCCGCCACCGCGTCCGTCGCCTTCTCGGCCGGCACCGACTCCCCGGTGAGGACCGCCTCGTCGATGCGCAGGTTCTTCGCCTCGAAAAGCCGCAGATCGGCCGGGATCTTGTCCCCGGCCTGAACGATGACGACATCCCCGGGGACGATCTCCTCAGCAGCGACCTCATGGCGTTCGCCGTTGCGGATCACCACCGCCTGCGGCGAGAGCATCTGTCGAATGGCATCCAGGGCGCGTTCCGCCTTCCCCTCTTGGAGAAAGCCGATCAAGGTGTTGATCAGGACCACGGCGAGGATGACACCGGTATCGACCCAGTGGCCTAAAACCGCAGTGCCCGCAGCCGCCGCAATCAGTATGTAGATCAGGATGTTATGGAAGTGCCGCAGGAAGCGCACCACCGGCCCGGCACGCTCGGGCGGCTGCAGCCGGTTCGGTCCGTAAGCCTGCAGCCGCGCCGCTGCCTCGTCCTCGCTCAGGCCGCGTCGCGAGCTCTCCCAGCGTTCAAGGACCTGCTCGGGGGCTTCGGCATGTTCCGCGGATGTCGAGCGCTCCGTTTCTTCCTCTGCGGGGGCACCGCTGCCCCGTCCAGAGTCACCGTCTCCCTGCATAGCTCCTCGGCACTCCTACAGCCAGTTGATTAAACGATCGTTTCACCCTTCGTGACGAACCAATAGCAGATCCGTTCCAAGCTGATGCAGCAGACGGTTCGCCACACTGCCGAGGAGCATGTCGCCCCAGCGACCCCGACCATGATTGCCCACAACCACCAGATCCGGTTTTTCCGCTGCGGTGACTTGAAGCAGACTCTCCACCGGGTAACCGGCCTGGATCGTCTGTTGAGTCCGCTCCGGATCCAGCCCGCACGCTGCCGCCTGTTTCGATAGTGCATCTTCGGCATGTGCGCGCATCTGCTCATAGCGCCTTTCCAGCCACCGTGGATCGACCCCGGCCTCCCGCATCTGATCGATCGCCGTGGTATCGAGGACGTGGACCAACTCGAATCGCGCCTGCGGAAACCAAGCTACAGCCAGGCGCAACGCCTGCTCGGCACAGGCGGAAAAGTCGGTCGCAACCAGGATCTTGCGGTAGGGCTGGGTGCTCGCGGCGCGCACCACCAAAGTGGGGGTCCGCGACTGCCTCACGAGCTGCTCGGCCGTGGTACCCAAGAGCCAGTCGCCCCAAAACCGTCGTCCATGGGCCCCGACGAGCAACAGGTCGATATCGCCACGATCCGCGGCCCGCACCAACTCGCCGATCGTGTCGCCCTCGACGACCCGGGTATCCGCCGTGCAATCCGGGGTCGACTGCTGCAACGCCTCCCGCGCCGCGTCCCGCAAAGACGTCCGCGCCTCCTGATCCTGCGCATCGCGCTGATCCAGCGCTTCCTCCCCCACATCGACCACGTGCATCGCCTGCAGGGTTGCGCCACTGTCGCGAGCTAATTGAGCCGCGCGCTCACCGGCGCGGGCAGCCCGCTCGGAGAGATCGCTGGCAAAGAGCAGCTTCTGAAGGCCCATCAACGATTCCTCCCTCCACCGGCCCCGCCGGTAATTCCGGCCACGGCCATTTCGGCGGCATCGACAAACGGCAACAGGATCTTGTCGGGCCGATACTGCAAGAGATAATCGACATCCATACGATTATGCGAGGTCACCGCCACCTTGCCGGTATAGCCGGCACCACGGAGCGCCGTGACCAGGGTCGCACCGATGTCCCGGTCGGGGACGGTACTGATCACCCAACGGGCCCGCCCGAGGGGCAGCGTCTGAGGAAATTCGGGGTCAGAGGCGTCCCCGTAATGGGCCATCTCCCCTTGTTCCCGCCATTGCCCCACCGCCTGTGGATCGAAGTCCACACCGAGCACTTTCCAGCCGCGGGCCTTGAAATTCTTGGCCAGCTGGTGCCCGTACCGGCCAAGACCGAAGAGCACCACATCCGCTTCGTAATGTTGGTCGGGTTGGCTGTCGAGGGCGATCTCGGCATGCGGTGTGTGCCGCTCAAAGATCGACAGCATCGGTGCCAGGCGCTCATACAGCGGCTTGGAATACAGGATCATGTAGGTAGACGCACCGATGGTGATCAGCCCCACCAGGGTGATAAGCCCCATGGTTTCCTGATCGATATGCCCCACCGACAGCCCGAGGGCCGCAAGGATCAGCGAGAACTCCGAGATCTGCGCCACCGTCAAACCGGCGAGAAAGCCGGTCCGCTTGCGATACCCCATATACCCCATGATGATCAGCACGATGATCGGATTGCCGATCAGCACGAAGGCGGAGAAGATCAGCGCCGGGCCCACCTGGTCGCCAATGGTCGCCATGTCCAGCTGCGCGCCCAGGGAGATGAAGAAGAAGAGCAGCAGGAAGTCACGCAGGGCGGTCAACCGGGACGCCACAGCCTCCCGATAGGGCGTCGAAGCGATCGCGATACCTGCCAGGAAGGCACCGACCTCTTTACTGAAACCGAGCAGGTCGCCGCCGGTGGCCATAGCCACCGCCAGAGCGATCGAAAAGAGCACCAGCAGCTCCGGGTTGCGAGCCAGCTGATCCAGCAAGCGGGGTAGGACGTAGCGCATCAGGAGCGCCACGACGACGAGCATCAGCATCCCCGTCAGGAAAACCTGCCCCACCTCGACCCAGACGTTGGCATCCCCCTCCCCAGCGGCCAGGGAGGTGATCAGGATCATGGCAAGGACGACGCAGATGTCCTGAACAATCAGGAAACCGATGGCGATCCGCCCGTGCAGGGCGTCAATCTCCTTCTTATCGGACAGGAGCTTGACAATAATGATGGTGCTCGAGAAGGTCAGCGCCACCGCGACGTAAAGGGCGGTGATCGGCTCCATGCCCAGGCCCAGGGCAATCAGGAATCCGACGCCGGATGTGAAGATCACCTGTCCCAGGCCCGTCGCCAGCGCGATCGGGCCCATGGTCCGTATCAAGTGCAGGTCCAGCTTGAGGCCGACGATAAAGAGCAGAAGGGCGATACCGATCTCGGCGAGGAGCTCCATCATCGGCTCGTGACCGTCGACCCAGCCGAGCGCTGACGGGCCGACCAGAATGCCGACCGCGATGAACGAGACAATCAGCGGCTGCTTGAGCCGGGTTCCAATGAACCCGATAACCGCGGCGACCAACAACAGGATGGCAAACTGATTGAACAGTCCTTCGACGGGAATATCGGCCATGCAAGAGCGTTCCTGGCTGTGTGAGACGGTCTAGCGAACGTGAGCGACGGCCTGGCCCAGCATCTCCGCAGTGACCAGCACGACGCCGCCCGCGCTGACGTGGAAGCGCTGGCGATCGAGTTCCAGGTCCTCACCGATCACCATGCCCGGAGGGATGCGGCAGCCTTCGTCGATTACGGCGCCGTGGACCCGGCACCCCTCGGAGACCGTAACACGGGGCAGAATCACGGACTCAGTGACTTGTGCTCCGGGCTGCACCTTCACCCGCGAGAAGAGCACCGAGCGCCGCACCGATGCGCCGGCGATGATATTGCCGCCGGAGACCATCGAATCGATGGCCATCCCACGGCGCCCGTCCTGATCGTGGATAAACTTCGCCGGCGGAAGCTGCGCCTGATAGGTCCAGATCGGCCACTCGTCGTCGTAAAGGTCGAGTTCCGGTTCTTCCTGGATCAGCTCCTGATTGGCTCGATAGAACGCATCCACCGTGCCGACGTCGCGCCAGTACGCCTGCTCGCCGGTCACCGGATCGCTGAAGGGGAAGGCCTGAACGTGGTGGCGATCGATGGCCACCGGCAGCACATCGCGGCCGAAGTCCCGGGAGCTGGCGAAGTTCTCCGCATCTTCGCGCAGAACCTGAAAGAGATAGTCCCGATTGAAGACGTAGATACCCATTGATACCAGGGCCACATCGGGCTTGCCGGGCATCGGCTGCGGATCGGCGGGCTTCTCGGTCAGCGCGGTAACACGACCGTCCTTCTCCACGCTCATCACCCCGAAAGCGCGGGCCTGCTCGCGTTCCACCTGCACGCAGCCGACGGTGACATCGGCATCCGCTTCCACGTGACGCGCGATCATGGCGCCATAGTCCATCTTGTAGACGTGATCACCAGCGAGGATGAGCACGTACTCCGGATCGTGCGCCTGGATGATGTCGATGTTCTGGTAGACCGCATCCGCGGTCCCGGAGTACCACAGCGGCTTGTCCATGCGCTGCTGGGCGGGGATCAGCTCCACGAATTCACCGAATTCGCCGCGCAGGAACCCCCAGCCGCGCTGGACGTGCTGGATCAGCGAGTGAGCCTTGTACTGGGTCAGGATGCCGACGCGGCGGATCCCCGAGTTGATGCAATTGGACAGCGGGAAGTCGATGAGCCGGAACTTACCGCCGAAGGGGATCGCCGGTTTCGTGCGCCAATCGGTCAGGCTCGACAGCCGCCCGCCGCGCCCGCCGGCCATGATCAGCGCTAGTGTCTCCCGCGTCAGGCGGCTGACAAAGCGCGGGTTGCGCTCCAGGAACATGCGACCTCCGCGACCCAAGGAAACCGGGTCAGGATATAAGGGTCCCGGAAGGTTGCCAACGGGCGCCGCCGCAACCACCCCGGAATACTGCTAGGCTCTTTCCAGGGAAACGCCTGTGGGCATGCATATTGGGTTGGGGCGGAACGCTGCGGCCCGTTCAGGAGATTGGCTATGGACGAGCACCCTCCCGTCGAGGAACCGCTTGAACTGCCTGTGAGGGCATTGCGGCCGGGAATGTATTTGTACTCCCTCGGCGTCCAGTGGGCGTTCCACCCCTTTGTCCGTAACCAGTTCACGCTGGACGAGGAGAGCATCGCTAAGATTCGCCAACTCGGCCTGGAACACGTCTGGATCGACCCGACCCGAAGTACCGTGGCCATCCCCCGCGCTTCACTCTCCCCCCGCGCGGCTGCCGCTACCAGCGGCGAGACGGAGTCACCCGATCTGCGCCCGGCCATCGGCCGCGGCCGGGACTGGGCACGACGCCTCACCCAGGAGGCGCGCAGTGCGGTTAAAAGGATGCTGGACAATGCCCACGCCGGGCGCGCCATCCATCTCCAGGACATCGACGCCGTCAGCGGCGAGCTCTGCGCTGCGCTCAACGACCACCCCGACGCGATGCTCGCCTTCGGCCGCATACGCGCCCGGGACAGCTACACCTACCAGCACAGCGTCAACGTCGGTGTGCTGCTCATGGCCTTCGCCAAGCATCTGGGCATGCCGGAGAACCACGTCCGCACGCTGGGTACGGCGGGGATGGTTCACGACATCGGCAAGACCCTGATCCCGGATGGGTTGATCACCAAGCCCGGCCCGCTCACCGCCGACGAGTACGAAGTCGTCAAGTCGCACACCACGCGCGGCGCGGAACTGCTGCGTGGCATCAACGGCATCAAGCCGCTGATCGCGGACATCGCGGAACAACACCACGAGCGTATCGACGGCAGTGGCTACCCGCACGGCCGGACCGGCGACGAGCTGAGCATTGAGGCCCGCATGGCGTCCATTGTGGACGTCTACGACGCGGTGACAGCCATCCGCGCCTACCACGACGGCCGGCCGCCCACCGAGGGGCTGCGGATCATCCTCGGCGAGGCCGGCCGGACCTTCGACACGACCCTTGCGCAGCGGTTCGTGCGGTGTATCGGTGTTTACCCTCCGGGCAGCCTGGTGCGGCTTACGAACGACCACCTTGCCGTCGTTCTCGAGCCGCGCGCGAACCAGATCGACCGACCGCTGGTGCGGACGATTTACGATATCCGGCACGCCAGGATGCTCGATACCCCCCGCACTCTCGACCTGGCGGATCCGCGCGCCCGCCACCGCGTGGTTTCCTACGAGCGGCCAGAGGACTGGGCCGTACCGCCGGAACTCTACGTCTACTGACACCCGCGGGCAAAGGAGCGAACTTTTCCGGTAGAATGGTTCCATGATTGAACAGTCAGTCAAATCATGGATGCCCTGCTCCAGTTCGCGCTGATCTTTGTCCTCGCGGCCACGCCGTGGGTGGAGCTGATGGTCGTCATCCCCATGGGGGCGGCGATGGGCCTGCCCGTTGTGCCGATCACCGTGGTGGCGTTCATCGGCAACGCCCTGCCGGTGTTCGCCGTTATCGCCCTCTACCGCTGGTGGGAACGCCGCCGCGGCGCGGTGCAGCGCCGCTGGAGCCAGCGCGCGCTCAACGTCTGGGAGCGCTACGGGCTTCCCGGACTCGCTCTGCTCGCACCGGTGATCACCGGCATCCACCTTGCCGCCGTCATGGCCCTGACCATGGGCACATCGCGTCAGCGCACGGTACAGTGGATGACGGCCAGCCTGGCAGCCTGGGCGATCGTCACCGGCGCCGTAACGGCTGCGGGCGTGGAGATCTTCACCGGGGCCTAGGACCCCATGTCCCGAAAAGTCATCCACATCGACATGGACGCCTTCTACGCCTCCGTCGAGCAGCGGGACGACCCCACGCTCCACGGCCAGCCGGTCATCGTGGGCGGAAGCCCGGAAGGCCGCGGGGTTGTCGCCGCAGCCAGCTATGAGGCGCGAGCTTTCGGAATTCGCTCCGCCATGCCCGCCGCGCACGCCCGGCGCCTGTGCCCCCAGGCCGTTTTCAGACGCCCGCGCTTTGACCGCTATCGCGCCCTCTCGCGACAAATCCACGATATCTTCGCGGACTTCGCCAGCTCGATCGAGCCACTCTCCCTCGATGAGGCCTACCTGGAGGTAACGGGCTCCTCCCGTCACCGCGGATCCGCCACGCGCATCGCCCAGGCCATCCGCCAGCGCATCCGCACCGAGACCGGCCTGACCGCGTCGGCCGGCGTCTCCTACAACAAGCTGCTCGCCAAGCTCGCCTCGGACGAGGACAAGCCGGATGGCCTGTTTGTGGTACCGCCCGCGGAGGGGCCGGCGTACATCGCGGCCCAGCCGGTGCGCCGGCTGCACGGGGTCGGGCCCGCCACCGCCGAACGCATGGAAGCGCTGCAAATCGCCCATGTCCGCGACCTGCTCGACTGGTCGATCGCCGATCTCCATCGCCACTTCGGCAGCCGGGCAGCCACACTCTACGACGCTGCCCGCGGGATCGATCACCGCCCGGTAAAGCCGCGACAGAGCCGCAAATCGATCGGCGCGGAGCGCACCTACGGGGATGATACGCGGGATCTCGAGACCATCATCGAGCGCCTTGACCCGCTGATCACCAAGGTCGCCAACCGCCTCCAGGCGCTCGATCTGGTGGCCCGGACCGTCACCTTGAAGATCCGTTACAGCGACTTCACGTCGATCAGCCGCCGGGTCTCGCCGGCCCAACCCATCTGCGAGGCCAGCCAGGTGCAATCAGTGGTCCCGGGCCTTCTGGCCGAAACCGAGGCGGGCGCACGCCCGGTGCGCCTGCTCGGGATCACGCTCTCCGGCCTTCGGGCCCGACGCCGCGAAGGCGACCTCTTTGACCCGCCGGATTAAAGGTACGTTGCCGAGGCAAGCAATCGGCCTCAGACAGGGCAGTGCAGCCCCCCGTATCGAGCGAAAACCCTGGCGAGGACCGCCACGCCCGAAACTGCACTGCCCTGTCTGGGACCGACTGCTGTCTTCGATCGTAGCGCCACCAGAAGCCGCATTGCTATGGGCGCCGCCACAATCGTCCATTTCGGTTGACAACCCGGCCCCATGAGCTGGCGTATAATGCTGTCCAGATCGCTTGACGTCATGCATAACAGCTGATTCTGTGGGGATTTTCAGGAATATCCCACAGAGTTGGGGGAAATCGGTCCAAGGATGCGCACCGAGCTTGAGGAGTACATCCGCAAGACGGCCCGAGCCCGCGGTATTTCACTGGCGGAGGTAGCCCGGCGCGCGGGGATGAGTCGGCAGGCGCTGTATGACTCCTGGCAGGTGGACCGCCACCCGAGCATGAGCACGGTGATGCGCCTCGCCAATGCGCTGGAGGTCCACCCGCTGGCCATCCTCGAGCCGATGTTCCGCGGGCAGCCTCAGAACAACACTTTGCATCAGGGCGCCTCGACAGGCACCGACCGCAGTGCGTTCCTTGCCGATGCCAGCTATCCCGACGGCTCCGAAGTCCTCGCCGGCACGCGGTTTCGCAAGGGTTGGACCCTCCAGAACCTCGGCTCGCTAACCTGGCAAGACCGCTTTCTCAGCTGCCAGGACGAATCCCTTCGTGTCCTTAACGAGGACGGCCAAGCAGTGGAGATCGCGCCCGGGCTCACGCCCGACCAGCGCCACGTCCCGATTCCCACCGTTGCACCGGGCGAGCGGGTGACCATTGAGGTGGACTTCACTGCACCCCCGACGCCGGCCACCGTAATTTCTTACTGGAAGATGACCGACCGCGAGGGAAACTTCTGCTTCCCGGATTGCCAAGGCGTCTGGGCGAAAGTCCGGGTTATCACGCCCATCGGCGCCGCAGAACAGGCCCCGCCGCCGGCCGGCTAGCCGCAGCGTGCTGGGGGCAGCAAACTCTCAGTCCATGCAAAAACCCAGCCGGACCGGCAGACGCCGCGCCCCCCAGCAGCCCGGCTCCGCCTCGAAAACTCCGGCGCAGGGTGTCCCGCAGGCTCGGCACGCCCCGGACGGATCGAGGCTCCAGCTCCGGAGCTGATAGCCATCCCGCACGATCAAGGCCGCCCCGCAACCGTGGCACCGTGTGGTCCCTCCCTCGCGATCACGGACGTTCCCCGTGTAGACGTAGCGCAGCCCTCGCTCCTGCGCGATCTGGCGCGCACGCTGCAGACTCGACGCGGGCGTCGGCGGATAATCCCGCATCCGGTAATCCGGGTGGAAGGCCGTGAAGTGCAGCGGGACATCCACCCCGAGGTTCTCGGCGATCCAGTCCACCATGGCGGTAATCTCTTCCGGGGCGTCGTTCTCGCCCGGAATCAGCAGCGTGGTGAGCTCCAGCCAACAAGCCGTCTCGTGCCGGATGTAGCACAACGTATCCAGCACCGGGGCCAGGTGCGCACCAGTGAGCCGATGATAGAACCGCTCCGTAAAGGCTTTGAGATCCACATTGGCGGCGTCCATTGCGGCAAAAAACGCCTCGCGCGGTTCGGGGTCGATGTAGCCGGCTGTCACCGCCACGGTCCGGATCCCCCGCGACCGGCAGGCCGCAGCCACGTCCACGGCGTATTCGTGAAAGATCACCGGGTCGTTGTAGGTGAAAGCGACGCTGCGCGCACCGTAGGCGGCCGCGGCAGCGGCCAGCTGCTCCGGCTCGGCGCGATCCGCCAACGTGTCCATCTCCCGGGACTTGCTCATATCCCAGTTCTGACAGAACTTGCAGGCGAGGTTGCAGCCGGCCGTCCCGAACGAGAGCACGGCACTGCCCGGCAGAAAGTGATTGAGTGGCTTCTTCTCGATGGGATCGACGCAGAAGCCACTGGAACGGCCGTAGGTCGTCAGGATGACCTCTCCGTCGCGTGCTGCACGGACGAAGCAAAGCCCGCGCTGGCCGTCACGCATCCGGCAGTGGCGCGGACAAAGGTCGCACTGCACCCGACCATCAGGGAGCTGGTGCCAGTACTTCGTGGCAACGACGCTGGGATCCTGCGGATCCGGTCTATACCGCTGGGGTGTGTTCATCACCGTCATGGCGTTCTGTTGAAACCCTTCGGGGGGTGCTACCGTCTAAAGATTAGACGCTTTGCGTCGAGCGGCAGTTCCGAGCTTCGGGAGGAGTCGCCATGTTCGAGGAGCCGATCACCGTCCGCCCGCCGGCCGTAGCCGGGCGTTTCTATCCCGGTGAGCCCGAGGCGCTGCAGCAGAACGTCAACGAGCTCCTGGCGCAGGCGCGCGGAGCGGTTGCAAAGGCCAGCGCCCCGCCGCGGGCATTGATCCTGCCTCACGCCGGATACCCTTTCTCCGGAGCCGTGGCGGCCTGCGGCTACGAGCAGGTTCGAGCTCAGAGCGACCGGATCCGGCGCATTCTGCTGCTCGGCCCGGCCCATTTTGCCGCCGTGCGCGGTGCAGCCCTGCCGGCGGCAGAGGCGCTGGCCAGCCCCCTGGGCACTGTGCCCATCGATACCGAGCTGCGCGAACGGGCCCTCGAAGACCCCGATGTACACACGGACGATAGCGCCCATGCGCCGGAGCACAGCCTGGAGGTCCACCTGCCGTTTCTGCAGACCCTTTTCCCCGGCGCCGAAATCCTGCCTCTGATCTTCGGACGCATCGCGCCGCAACGCTGCGGAGCTCTCATCGAGCGTCTCTGGGATCCGGATGTGCTTGTGGTGGTCAGCACCGACCTCAGCCACTTCCATGACGATGCCACCGCCCGGCGGATCGATGCGCAGACGACGGCCGCCATTGAGTCGTGCAGCTTCGAGCCGATCACCCCGGAACATGCCTGCGGGGCAGCGCCCCTGCGCGGCCTGCTCTGGCTCGCCCGCAAAAACGGGCTGCAGGTCGAGACCCTTGCCCAGGCGAATTCCGGCGACGTAACCGGAGATCGGTCGGCCGTTGTGGGTTACGGTTGCTACGTTCTCCACTGAGGTCCAACGAACAAGGCCATGGACGATTTGAAACCCGCCATCCCCGACGATCAAGGCGCACTCTTGCCGCGTCTGGCGCGGCAGGCGATCGCCTACCGCCAGGAGACCGGAGCGGCGCTTCCCGCTGCCACCAACCTGCCGCAGGCCCTGGCCCAGCCGGGGGCGGCTTTCGTGTCGCTGCACAACGAGGAGGCACTGCGCGGCTGCATGGGGACTCTGATCGCCCGCAAGCCGCTGGTCGAGAGCGTTATGGATTCCGCCGTCGAAGCCGCCTTCGATGATCCGCGCTTCGAGCCAGTGGCCGCAGAGGAGCTGCCGGGGCTGAGCATCCACGTCTCGGTCCTCGGGGAGCCGGAATCCCTGTATGCGGAAAGCGACGAAGACTTGCTCGCCAAGCTCGTCCCCGGCGAGGACGGCCTGATCCTCCATGACGGCCACCGCCGGGCCACTTTCCTGCCCGCGGTCTGGGAATCCCTCCCGGACCCGCGCGACTTCCTCGTCCAGCTCAAGGCGAAGGCCGGCCTCATGCCCGATCACTGGTCACCGCAGCTACAATTCGCCCGGTATCGCGCAACCACCTTCCGCGACACGCCGAGCTGAACGGCCCGCAGGGGCTTGCAAGCCCCCCATGCACTCCGGTGTAATAGAAGGCTTAGGAAGGGTGGCCGAGTGGTCGAAGGCGGCTGACTCGAAATCAGCTGTGGGTCCTGCCCACCGGGGGTTCGAATCCCTCCCCTTCCGCCAGATGCCCCGTTAGATCGTGCCTTTCCCCCGCAGCCGGAGTGCCGCCGCACCATGGCCGAGCCGCACGTTGAATACCTGCGCGGGCCGGAGATCGAGCAGCGCTTTGAGCAGCTGGCTGAGCTGCGCATGCGCGTCTTCGCCGAATGGCCCTACCTCTACGCCGGAACCGTCGCCGAAGAGCGCGAGTTTCTACAATACTACATCGAATCGTCGCAGACCCTCGCCGTCGTGGTGGTCGATGGCAGCCAAGTGGTTGGGCTGTCAACGGCTATGCCTCTGACCGACGAGTCCCCGCGGATCCAGCGCCCCTTCGTCCATAACGACTGGGACCCCGCGCGCATCCTCTACCTGGCCGAGTCGATCCTGCTGCCCGACTACCGCGGACAGGGCTTCTATCGACACTTCTTCGAAGCGCGCGAGGCACACGCACGTCGGCTCGGCGGTTACGACTGGACGACCTTTTGCGGCGTCATCCGCCCCAAAGACCACCCCCAGCGGCCGGCCGACTACCAGCCCCTCGACCCGATTTGGCAGCACTTCGGCTACGAGCCACGCCAGGAACTGGTCGCCTGGTATCCGTGGCTCGATATCGGCGAGAACGAAGAGACCGAAAAACCGCTGCAGTTCTGGGTCAAGCCGGTCTCCGCGTCCCCCTAGCCGGAGACGGCCCAGGAGGGCACCTCGCCAGCCTCCGCCCGCCGGCAGATCTCCTTGGCCAGACCGTGAAAGATAAAAGCGTGGCCAGGCTCCATCGCGTACCAGTAGAAGAGTCCGGGCAGCCCGCGGGGGGACCAATACGCCGTGACCGCCAGCCGGGTGCCGCGGTCGGCAGGGAGCGGCTCGAGATCGAACTCGAGAACACCGGTGCCGGGGGCTCGCATGCCGAACTCCAGCGCCAGCTTGCGACGCGGATGGGCAATCAGCACCCGCCAGGAGTCGATCCGATCGCCCGGACGCAAGTCGGTATGCCCCGGCCGGTGGTGGCGCAAGCCGCGCCCTCCCACCGCTGCATCGAGGAGCTCGCGAACCGTCCAGAGTGCGTTCATGTAGTAGTAGCGGTTCTCGCCCCCGATCCCGGCGACCCAGGGCCATACCGCCGACGGCAGGGCCGGGGTGGTCACCGACGCACCAGCGCGCTTGGGAAAGCTCGGGTAGTCGAGCGGATCGGTCATGGCCGTCGGCTCCGTGGCGGCAGAAGTGGGACAGATTACCGCAGGTTGGCCTGTTCGGGGACCGCTTCAATTCCGCGCCGCTGCAAGAGCGTGCCGTCGAGCCGATAGAGTTCCACCAGAGCCGTCCGGTACTCGACCACAGCCGCAGCCTCATTGATCTGCGCCTCGAGCAGATCGCGCTGGGCCTGCACCACGGCGAAGGCCGTCGCATCGCCGGCGCGAAAGCGCTCGTCCTCGGCCCGCACCCGCTCCTGCTGCGCGCGCCGGGTCGCGGCGGAGGCCTCGATCTGCGCCGCCGCCCGCTGCAGCTCGAGGTGCGCCGTCCGCACATCGTGGCGAATCAGCCGCGCCAGATTACTCAAGCTCAGGTTGGCCTGGTTGCGCTCGGCCAGTGCCCGCCGGTGCTCGGCTTCCGGGGCGCGGTTGCGCAATGGCCGCTCCAGCCGAATACCGAGCTCGGCATCATAGCTGGAGCCATCGAGCTCTCGCGGAGCCCGGCTAAAGGAGTCGGCATAGCCGCTGCGCCCAAGGCTGACAAAGAGCTCAAGACGCGGCAGAAGGCCGTTGCGGGTGCGCGTCACCTCCAGGTTTTCACCCTGCAATTCCAGGCGCGCCTGATTGATCTCCGGGCGGTGCTGCAGCGCCAGGGCCAGGTGCTCCGTGACCGGATCGGGTTCCCGGACGGTTCGCTCTGGCTCTGTCTGCGGCTCGATTGCCCGGTCCTCGTCCACCTGCTCCTCGCTCCCGGCAAGGCGAAGCAGTTCCAGTCGAGCGCTCTCACGCCGGTTTCGCGCGTCGATCAGCTCCTGGCGGCGAAGGGCTACCTCAGCCTCCAGCGGAGCCAGCTCCGTCTCCGCCAGATCCCCCAGCCGCACCCGTTCCTGGGCCCGTTCGACCTCCTGCTCGGCGAGGCTCAGCGACTGCTCGAAGATCGCGATCTCGCGATCGGCCAACACGTACTCCCAGTAGGCAACCTCCACGTCGGCCACGAGCTGTGCCGCAAACCCCGCCAACTCGTACTCGGACCCGAGGGTCGCCAGCTCCGCCTGGCGCAGGGCCACGAGATTGACCTCCCGTCCCCGTCCCTCGAGCAGCTGCTGGGTCAGCGTCGCACCGATTCGCGTGGTGTGCTGCTCCCGCTCCTCCTCGGCAACCCGCTCGAGAAAGCGCTGCCCCAGGGAGAGCTCCAGCTCCGTGCCGGTGGCAAAGCGTTGGCGCACCGACCCGAGCAGATCGGCGTACTCGTCGCGCACGGCGCCGTCTTCACCCAACTCGCCGAGTCGCTGTTCCCGCTCCCGCCCGTAGAGCGCATCGAGCCCGAGGCGCGGCTCGAATTCGGCCCGCTCGAGCTGCTCAAAGGTGCCGGCAACCAGCGGCTCCAGCTGCTCGGCCTGGAGCGCCGGATTGTGTTCGAGGGCGCTGAGCACGGCATCCTCCAGGCTCAGGCTCCAGGCCTCCCCATCGCGGCCCTGCTCGCCAGCGACCACGCCGGGCAACGCGACGAGAACCAGCAGCGCGGCCGGCGCCCGGCGGCGGCACCACCAGCTCATCCCTCGAACCTCACGATGGCTGCGCAACGCGCCTCCCTTTGCTCGACTGAAACAGGGTGAAGACCACCGGAATCACCACCAGCGTGATCAGGGTGCCACTGATCAAGCCGCCGAGCACCGCACGGGCCATCGGCGCCTGC
Organism: Ectothiorhodospiraceae bacterium; assembly: GCA_003552625.1. GTDB lineage: Bacteria > Pseudomonadota > Gammaproteobacteria > Nitrococcales > Halorhodospiraceae > Halorhodospira. Next base: position 10,587 of record PUNM01000061.1, on the reverse strand, counting down.
GCCTCCGCCCCCTCGCCGATGCCGAGCGCCAGCGGGGTCAGCGCCAGCGCCGTGGTCAACGAGGTCATCAGAACCGGTCGCAGCCGGCGTCGCCCGGCGATCAGCGCCGCCTGGCGGGCTGATGCGCCGCCCTGGAAGCTGCGATTGGCCCGATCCACCAGCAGGATACCGTTATTCACCACGATCCCGGCGAGCAGGATGATCCCGATGAAGGACTGGGCGTTGATCGTCGTCCCGGTCGCCCAAAGCATGCCGACCACACCGACCCCGGCGAAGGGGACGGTGAACATCACCACCAGGGGGTTGCGGAGTGACTCGTACAGCGAGGCCATAACCATGTAGACCAACGCCACGGCGAGCAGCAAGGTAATCGTCAGCTGCTGCAACGCCTCGGCCTGCTCCTCGTAATCCCCGCCGATACGCCAGCCATAGCCACGCGGCACGGGAACCTGCGCGAGTTCCGTCCGCGCGTCGGCGACCACGGAGCCGAGGTCACGCCCGCTGATGTTGGCCTGCAGCGTGGTGACTCGCTGCCGATCCCGGCGCTCGATGGTCATCGGTGACTCGCCATCGTCCACATCCACCAGGCTGCGCAACGCCACCGGCTCACCGCTGCGATTGGGCACGGTCAAGTCGAGCAACTCCTCGCGCTCGATTTGCCGCGCGCCGGCCAAGCGCACCCGGATGTCCACCTCGTCGCCGGCATCGCGATAGAGACCGGCCCGGGATCCGGCCACGGCGGACTCGATGGTGTTGGCGATGCGGCTGACCGAGACATCCATGTCTGCGGCGCGGGCCCGGTCAATCTGCAACCGCTCCTCCGGCACCGCCCGATCCTGGCCAACGCGCACGTCGGTCACCCCTTCGATCCCCGCGACCCGATCCTCCATGGCGCCGGCAAGACGGGCGAGCGTGTCCCGGTCAAAACCGAAGACCTCGACGGTCAGCTCCTCCCCCTCAGCACCGAAACCGCCGCGGGTCGGGCGGCTTTCCCGGGCGCGGACCCGAACCTCGGCCCCGGGCGTGTCCTCGAAGGCCTTGCGCAAGTCATCGGCCACTGCTTCCGTGGAGCGATCCCGCTGGGTCAAGGGCACCAGGGAGAAATCGAGTCGGCTGGTATGGCCGCCCCCGGCCCGGAAACCGCCTGTCCCGGAACTCGATACCCAGTGCTCCGCCTCGGGGACCCGATCCACTGCACGCTGCTCGATCTGCTGCATGCGCTCGTCCATGAAATTGAGGCTGATCCCCGGCTCCCATTCGAAGCTCATGCGGATATCGCCCTCGTCGGTACCCGGCATCAGCTCCGTACCCAGCCGCGGAACGATCGCAGCCGCCAGCACGACGACGGCAAAGGTAAGCCCCAGGACCCCACCCCGCCGGGTCATCGCCCCGCGGAGCAGGCGCCGGTAACCGCGCTCCATGGCCCGGTACCAGCGCGTGACCGACTGCCCCGGCGGTCGTTGGGGCAGTCGGGCGGCCAGCATCGGCACCACGGTGAAAGCCACCAGCAGGGAGCCGAACAGGGCAAAACCCACCACCCAGGCCAGCTGCGTGAACAGCGTACCGGCGATGCCATCAAGGAAGATCAAGGGCAGGAAGATCGCCAGCGTGGTCAGGGTACTCGCCGTCACCGCCGGGGCGACCTCGGCGGTACCGCTGACCGCCGCACCGTAGGCAGTCATCCCGCGTTCGCGCCGCGCCATGATCGACTCAAGCACGACGATGGCGTTATCCACCATCAGACCGACCCCCAGCGCCATACCGCCGAGGGTCATCAGGTTCAGCGTAAAGCCGGCGAAGTAGACCAGGGCGAAGGTGCTGATCAGCGAGACCGGTATCGCCACCGCGGCGACGAGCGCCGCACGCAGATCGCGCAGAAAGAGCAGCAGCACCAGAAACGCCAGCCCGCCGCCAAAGAGGATCGCCTGGCCCAGGTTGGCCATGGAGCGCTCGATGTAGACGGCGGTATCGCGCACCGGCGTCAGCCCAACTTGCGGCAGTTCGGGCCGAAGCCGCTCCAGTTCTTGGCGCACCCGCTCAGCAGTCGCGACGGTATTGGCGTCGGACCGCCCGCGGACGGCCAGGCGGATCCCCGGCTCCCCGTCTATGCGGATCCGCCGCGTCTCCAGCTCATGGGTATCGCGTACCTCGGCAAGCTGACCGAGGCGCACCACGGAGCCGTCATCCCCGCGAGCCACCGGCAGTTCTTCGAGCGCATCGAGATCCGTCAGCCGCCCGGGGACCCGCAGCCCCAGCTCCAGGCGCCCCTCCGCACGGCGCCCGGCGGCAACCTCAAAGTCGGCATCGGCCACGGCCTCCCGGACATCCTCCAGGGAGAGCTGTGCGGCCCGCAGACGGCCCCGATCGACCGCGATCTCCACCTCCCGCTCCAGCCCTCCCCAGACGTCCACGGCACCGACACCAGGGACGCGTTCGATCCGGTCACGGATCCGGTCCTCGGCGAGGCTGCGGAGCTCTATGGGATCCAGATCGGCCGCGACACCGATGACGAGGATCGGCCGATCGCCCAAATCGAGGAAACGCAGACGGGGGCGGTCCGCGTCGTCGGGCAGATCCCGCAGGATGCGATCGAGGCGCTCGCGGATGTCGTTCGCCGCCGCCTCGAGATCGGTCCCCCACGCGAAGGAGAGGCTGACATCGCCCTGATCCTCGGCCGACACCGACTCGATCCGCTCGACACCGGCCACGGGAGCGACGGCGTTCTCAATGGGCTCAACGATCTGCGACTCCACCTCCTCGGGGCCCGCCCCCGGGTAGTTTGTGGAGATGCGCAGCGTCGGGTACTCGATCTCCGGAAGAAGGTCAACCGGCAACCGATCCAGTGCATTGAGCCCGAGCGTGACAGCGATCAGCGCCACCATCACCGTGAAGACCGGGCGCCGGGCGCAAAACGCAGCGATCCTCACGGCGCGGCCACCTCGTCCGGCTGCTCACCGACGAGTTCCACCCGGGTGCCGTCGCCGAGCAGATGCTGACCAAGGACCACCACATAAGCCCCTTGGAGGTCGTCTTCGTCGTTCAGCGTCCGCACCGCGAGGCGGTCGCCGACTCTCAGCCCCGGCTCGACGGCCACCAGCCGCACCCGCGGGGCCGCGCCTTCCTCGTCGGCCGGTTCAAGACGAAACACCGATGGCTGGCCATCCCGCCGGACCATGGCCTCGCGCGGGACCGTCAAGGCATCCTCCAACCGGCCGACGCCCACGGAGATGCGCGCGAACATACCCGGCCGCAGCATCCCGTCCGGATTCGGCACGGTCAGCTCGACGCGGGCCTGGCGGGTGGTCGCGCTGAACAGCGGGGCAAGGCGCGCGACCTCGGCGTGGAAGGTCGCCCCGGGGAAGGCGTCCACACGGAGCATCGCCTGCTGCCCCGGCTCGAGCCGGGCGTATTCGCGCTCGGTGACAAACGCCTCCGCGCGCAGTTCCGAGACATCGAGCAGTGAAACAATCGGCTCCCCGGCGCTGACCGTCGCGCCCGGATCCTTGTAGCGCTCACCGACGACCCGTTCGCCCTCCTCCTCTTCCCAGTCGGCCCGGATCACGGTGAACGACTCGCGGATCTGCGCCGCGCTGAGCGCAGCCTGGCGCTGGGCGATCTGCGCCTCGGCCAGCTGGACGCGGCTCTGCTCCGCCGCGACCTGGGCCTCAACGGCTTCCAGCTCCGCAGCGGAGGCGATCTGGCGCTCGCGCAGTTCCTGGGTCCGGCGCAGGTCCCGCTCCGCGGCCTCCAACGCCGAGCGGCTCTCCGCCAGTTGGGCACGGGCCACCTCCAGGGCGGCCTCCGCCTCGGCGACCTCCTGCTCAGCCTCCTCCCCGTCCAGGCGCGCAATCACATCCCCCGGAGCAACGGTATCGCCGATGCGCACATCCAGCCGACGCAGCTGCCCCGTGACCTTCGGCGCCAGATCGTAGCGGGAAGCAGCCTCCAGGGCACCGTCGAGGCGCCGGACATCTTCCAGGTCGCGCTGCTCCACCGGCGCCACCTCCACGGCCACAGCGCCGGGCTCCCGGTCCTGCTCGGCCAGCTGCGGCCCAAGGTCCGTGTAGTAGAGATAGCCAGCCGCCGCAATCACCAAGGCGCTGACCACCCAGATCAGCACCGTCATCCAACGAGATCGGGGCCGGGCACTCATGATGCTATAAGGAAATGACTTTTCATTCGTTTTACGTCTATCCCGTCCGGACTAAACTACCGCTGTTTCGATCCTGCAGCCGAGGGGGTCAACATGCAGGGGCTTTACCGTCGTATGACTCGATTCACCGCGCCCGCGTTCACCGGGATCCTGCTCAGCGCTCTGACGGGCCTGAGCCTGGCGGAGTCCAAGCCTGCCACAAGTACGGATGTTCTCGCTGCCTCCTGCGCCAACTGCCACGGCACCACCGGCCGTTACGCTTCGGCCATCCCGCCGATCGGTGGGCGCGATTATGAGGATCTGCGCGAGCAATTGCTCGGGTTCAAGCGCGGAGAGCGCTCGGCTACGGTCATGGACCGGATCGCCGCCGGCTACACCGAGGACCAGCTCGAGGCACTGGCCCGCTATTTTGCCGAGATCGAGGATTAAGGAGCACGCCCATGGACCGCATGCGCATCAATCGACGGCAGCTTCTGGGGCTTTTCGGCAGCCTGGGTGCCGGTTCCGTGCTGGCCGCCAGCGGCATCGGCCGCGCCGTCGCCGGCAACCAACCACCGCGGATCACGGTCATCGGTGGCGGCTTCGGCGGGGCCACCGCTGCCAAGTACCTCAAGCGCTTTGACCCCAGCGTCCACGTGACGCTGATCGAACCGAGCCGGCGCTACTACACATGCCCGTTCAGCAACCTCTACCTCGGCGGCCTCTACGACTTCGAGGACCTCGGTCACGGGTACCGGGAGCTGGCGCGCGATTACGGCGTCCAGGTCATCCACAGCACCGCCACCGATATCGATACTGAGCAGCGCACGGTCACCCTTGCCGGCGATGAAACGCTGCGCTGGGACCGCCTCATCCTCTCTCCCGGCATCGATATCCGCTGGGGCGAGCTGGAAGGCTACACCCGGGACGCCGCCGAGCTTGCCCCTCACGCCTGGAAGGCCGGGCCGCAAACCCACCTGCTCAAGAAGCAGCTGGAGTCGATGGAGGATGGCGGGACCTTCATCCTCGTCGCCCCACAGGACCCGTTCCGCTGCCCACCGGGCCCTTACGAGCGGGGCTCCATGGTGGCGAACTACTTCAAGAACCATAAGCCGAAGTCGAAGATCCTGCTGCTCGACGCCAAGGACAACTTCTCCAAACAGCCGCTCTTCCAGCAGGGGTGGCAGGAGAATTACGGCGACATGATCGAGTGGGTCAGCCGCTCCAACGACGGCACGGTGATCCGGGTCGACGCCGCGAACCGCGAGGTGGAGACCGAATTCGGGACCCGCCACAAAGCCGACGTGCTCAACGTCGTGCCGCCGCAAAAGGCCGGCTTCATTGCCGATCGCGCCGGTGTCACCGACGACAGCGGCTGGGTGCCGATCGAACCGCGGACGTTCCGCTCGCCGCAGGCTGATGGCGTCTACGTCATTGGCGATGCGACACAGGCCGCCCCAATGCCGAAATCCGGCTTCGTGGCGAACACCCAGGGCAAGTCCGTGGCGGCAGCGGTGCTCGCTGACCTCGCCGGCGAGGAGACCCCCGATCCTTCCTGGGCGAACACCTGCTACAGCACGATCGCCCCCGGCTACGGCATTTCCGTGGCCGGCGTCTACGGGGTTCGGGACGGGGAGATCGAGGAGTTCTCTGGCGGCATCAGTCCAGAGGACGCCGATGGCGAGTTCCGCCGCAAGGAGGCGGAGCACGCCGTGGCCTGGTACGAGGCGATCGCGCAGGATACCTGGGGCACCTACCAGGAGGGGTAATGCCGATCGCCGGCCTGGATCACACCACAGCCGTCGCCTGGGGTGGGCTGATCATCGGCCTCCTGTTCGGCGCCATCGGCCAGCGAACAGGCTTCTGCCTCACCCGCGCCCTCATCCAGGCCTGGCACCAGGGCGATGGCCGCCGCCTGCGTGCCTTTGCGCTGGCCATGGCTGTCGCCCTGGGCGGTTCCCAGATCCTCCACGGCCTGGGAGTCGTCGATCTAAGCAGCAGCCTCTACCTGCAGGGGAGTTTCTCCTGGTTGCTGGTCCCCGTCGGCGGCCTGCTCTTCGGTTTCGGCATGATCCTCGCCAATGGCTGCGGTGCGCGTGCACTGGTCCTGCTCGGCGGCGGCAACCTGCGATCCCTGCTCGTGCTGCTCTGCCTTGGCATCAGCGCCTATGCAGCGCTGACCGGGGTGCTGGCACCCTGGCGGATTGACGCCCTGGAGGCCACCTCCTGGACACCGGCCGGCCAGCCACCGCACCTGCCGGCGCTGCTCGCGGAGTACGGCATCGGCTTGCGGCTGGCCGAATGGGGTGTCCCACTGGTCCTGGTGGTCGCCCTCACCTTCTACGCCGTCGGCAGCCCGGCATTCCGCGCCAGCCCGCGGGACTGGCTCGGCGGAATCGCCATCGGCGCCCTGGTGCCCGCCGGCTGGTGGGTGACGGGGGTCGTCGGCGCCGACGACTTCGACCCGGTCGATCTGGTCTCGCTGACCTTCGTCGCACCGGTCGGCGACGGTATCCAGTACCTGATGCTGGCGACCGGGACCGATCTGGCATTCGGTGTCACGGTAGTGGCCGGGGTCATCGTTGGGGCCGCGGCGAGCGCACTGCTCACAGGCGGCTGGCAACTCCAGGGCTTCGACGGCCCGCGCCCGATGCTGCGGGCTATCGGCGGCGGAACGCTGATGGGGATTGGCGGTGCGCTGGCCCTCGGCTGTTCGATTGGACAGGGGCTGTCCGGGTTCTCGACCCTGGCCCTGCCCGCCCTGCTTGCCCTCGGCGGTATCCTGCTTGGCGGCTGGGCCGCCATGGCATTGCGGCTCGCTCGCACTTAGCCGGATCGCAACGGTCCAACCCGATAGCCGCATTCATTACGGAGCAGTAGACGGATTATGGCTGTTACACGCAGACAATTCCTGGCCTGGGGCACAGCTGCCGGGACGGCGCTCTTCCTCCCCACCGCCGGGGCATCCCGCGCGGGCTGGGAGCGGATCGACGCCGCCCGCGACGTCCTCGATGGCGCCGAGCCCCGCAGCAGCGGGATCCGCCTGGATCTACCCTCGGTCTCCCAGGACGGCAGCTCGATCTCGCTGACCGCGGAGGTGGACAGCCCGATGACGGAGGACGACTACATCGAGGCGTTGCATCTGTACGCTGCCGGCAACCCCACACCGGAGATCGCCACGCTGCGCTTCCAGCCGCGGGCCGGCAAGGCCCGGGTCGGGATGCGCATTCGCCTCGATGAGTCGCAGCGCGTCGTGGCCCTGGCCCGAACGTCCCAGGGGCAGTGGCTCACCGCGGAGCGCGAAGTGCGGGTGACCTCCAGCGGCTGCCTGGTGCGCGCCGACACCTATGCCAGCGACAACCTCTTCCAGACCCGCATCCGCGTCCCGGACTCGTTCCGCAGCGGCGAACCGGGAGAAATCCTGACCCTGATCCAGCACCCGATGGAGACCGGCCTGCGCGAGGACGACGACGGCGAGAAGATCCCCAAGCGCATCATCGAACACTTCGCCGCGGAACTCGATGGTCAACCGGTCGTGGAGGCGGAGTTCTTCCGCTCCGTCGCCGCGAACCCCTATCTGCGGTTTTTCGTGTCACCGCAGGAGTCCGGAGAACTCGAGCTCACCTGGCGCGAGGACACCGGCGAGAAGGTGGTCGAGAGCCGCTCAGTCCGCGTCTGAGGGGGCGCCTTCAAGCAGGGCCTGGAATCCCGCCTCATCGAGGATCGGGATCTCCAGCTGCCGCGCCCGGTCCAGCTTGCTGCCGGCATCCTCCCCCGCCACCACGTAGTCCGTGCGCCGGGAGACACTGCCGGTGACGCGCCCTCCCCGGGCTTCAATAGCGGCCTTGGCCTGGCCCCGGGTCCACCCGGCCAGGGTTCCGGTGAGCACGACACTCGCACCGGCCAGAGGGGCTTCAGTCGCAGCCGCCGACGGCAGTGGCTCGGGCCAGTGGACGCCGGCGGCGCGGAGCCGCTCGATCACCCGGCGGTTATGGGGCTCAGCGAAAAAGCCGACGATGGCCCGTGCGACCACGGGACCGATATCTTCAATCGCCTCGAGTTCCTCGGCCGAGGCGGCCATCAGCCGCAAAAGCGCCTCGCTGCTCACCGCCGACCCCGGCTCAAGTCCCGCTGCCTGACGCAACCCGCCCGGATCCCCCTCCAGATCGCAACGCAGCCGGTAAGCTGCCTCGGCCAGGCGCCGCGCGGTCACATCACCGACATGCTGAATTCCGAGCCCGTACAGGAATCGCTCGAGGCTCGTCTGCCGCGCCCGCTCCAGCGATGTCAGGAGGTTATCCGCCGACTTGTCACCCATTCGCTCCAGTCCGGCCAGCTGCGCGTGGCGGAGGTGGAACAGATCCGCCGGATCCCGGACCATGCCCTTGCTGATGAGCTGCTCGACGATCTTCTCCCCGAGCCCGTCGATATCCAGCGCACGACGGGAAGCGAAATGCAGAATCGCCCCCTCCAGCTGCGCCGGGCACGAGAGTCCACCGATACAGCGGTGCGCCGCCTCCCCTTCGACACGAACCACTGCCGAGCCGCACTCCGGGCATTGGGCTACGCGCTCCTCGAAACGCCACGGTCGCGCCTGCGGTGGCCGCTTCTCCATCACCACGGTCGTCACTTCGGGGATAACATCCCCGGCACGCCGGACCATGACCGTGTCCCCCTCGCGGACATCCTTGCGCTCGAGTTCATCGGCGTTGTGCAGACTCGCCCGGGAGACGGTAACGCCGCCGACTTCAACAGGCTCCAGCCGGGCCAGGGGAGTGACCTTGCCGGTTCGCCCCACCGAGGGGAGGATCTCCCGGACCACCGTCGTCGCTTCCCGGGCCGGAAGCTTGAAGGCCACAGCCCAGCGCGGGGCGCGGGCCGTGAAGCCGAGCTGCTCGCGGGCAGTCAAATCGTCCACCTTGAAGACGACCCCATCCACTTCGTAGGGAAGCGCCTCCCGTTGCTCGATGAGCCGCTGCCGGTAGCTCAGGCACTCAGCGACGCCGCGGAGTCGTTCGATGGGGCCAGTGGTCCGGAACCCCAACGCGGCCAGCCGATCGAGAACCTCCGAGTGGGTGGCGACATCCAGCGCCAAGGGCTCCCCGACGCCGAAGGTGAAGAGGGTCAGCGGCCGCCGGGCCGTGATGCGGGGATCGAGCTGACGCAGCGAGCCGGCAGCCGCGTTGCGGGGATTGGCGAAGGGCCGCTCGCCGGCCTCCAGGCGTTCCGCGTTGAGTTTCTCGAAGTCTTCGCTGCGGATGACGACCTCGCCCCGCACCTCCAGTCGGGACGGGTACTCGCCGCCGCGCAGCCGCAAGGGCACGCTGCCGATAGTCTGGACATTGGCCGTAACATCCTCGCCGGTGCGACCGTCGCCGCGCGTGCCAGCACGGACCAGCAAACCGTCTTCGTAGGTCAAGCTCAGCGAGATGCCGTCCAGCTTGGGCTCGCCGGTATAGACGACCTCGCCGGGGGCCTGGAGTCGTTCCCGGACGCGCCGGTCGAACTCCACCAGATCGCCCTCCTCGAACGCGTTGTCCAGGGAGAGCATGGGCGTGTCGTGTTCGACCGTGCTAAAGCCATCGCGCGGCGCGCCACCGACCCGTTGCGTCGGGGAATCCGGGGTGACCAGCTCCGGGTGGGCGGCCTCGAGCTCGCGCAACTCCTGGAGCAGACGGTCGTACTCGGCATCGGAGAGCACCGGCTGATCCAGAACGTAGTATCGGTGGTCGTGCTCAGCGATCTCCCGGCGCAGTGCCTCGACGCGCCGGCTGGCTTCCGGAGGGGTGGGGTCAGGCACCGGGTTGCTCTCTCTCCTACGTTGACGGGCGCTTGTGAACAGCCAGATGCAGCTGACGGCGATGCTCCCGAAGCTGCTCGCGCATGTGCTCCGCAACCTGGCGGGTCAGGGTCGAGCGGGTGCTGTCGAGCAGGTGCCCGCCGAGTTGCACCGACACCTGATAGGCGGTAGCCAGCATGGCGTCGAGCGCCTCTTCGCTATCCACCGGTAAGGGCAGTTGCATGAAGAAGACCAGTCCCGGCGTCTCCAGGCGGGGAAGCGACTCCTCCGGATCGAGATAGCCGGGCTCTACCATGCTCGCGCAGCTGAAGAGCGTGAAACGCCCGGCCTCGCTCTGGCCGCGCCGATGCCAGATCCGGTGCTCCCCCGGGACCAGGCGAACGGCCCGCAATGCATCGCCAATAGCCGGCCCGAGGAAGCGCGCGCCCTCGCCGGCAGAGACGAAGACCACCATCAGCTTCTCGGCCTCCGGCACGTCACCGGAGCGAAAGGCGCTGATCTCCACCTGCGAGGCCGGTGGCAGCTTCAGAGCCGGGGGTTCATCCGCCGACGCCTGCGATCCCGATCGGCCAGCCGTCGCCCCGGCGCCGCGGGGCCCGGGCTCGGGCTCGGGCTCGGGCTCGGGCTCGGGCTCGGGCTCGGGCTCGGGCTCGGG
>PUNM01000159.1 GCA_003552625.1 Ectothiorhodospiraceae bacterium | reverse complement strand
AGAGGAGGCCGGCGCAGCCGAGGCTGTCCGGCTTCTTTTTATGGTCGTATACGATTTAACATAATATATCTTCCACGAAGTACAAGCAGCGGGAACCCACCTTGGCAACAGCGCGCATGGGCCCTTAAAGTCGCCATAAAGTCGCCATGTTGCGGTCCGCCACGTACACCCATGGATCCCGAGGTCGGTATGCCGAACCACCCGCAGTTCCCCCAGGACGACGATGTCGTCTACTTGAACCACGCCGGCGTCGGCGTCTGGCCCCTGCACACCGCCGAGACGGTGCAGCAATTCGCTGATGAGTGCCTGCGCCGTGGCGCCGCCGACTACCCTGGCTGGGTTGAGGTTGAGGATCGCCTTCGCGGCCGCCTGGCGCGTTTGATGGGGGTTGATCACCCCGCGGACGTGGCGCTGGTTCCCAATACCTCCGTCGGACTCTCGCTGGTGGCTTTCGGCCTCGATTGGCGCCCAGGTGATGAGGTGGTGATCAACGACCAGGAGTTCCCGTCCAATCGCTGGGTGTGGGAGGCCCTTGAGCAGCGCCATGGCGTCAATGTCCGTCGCGTCCGCCTCGACGACGGGCCAACGCCCGAGGATGCCCTCATCGCGGCGCTGGGACCGCGGACACGGATCCTTCCGGTAAGCAGCGTTCAGTACGGTACCGGGTTGCGCATGGATCTTGAGCAGCTCTCTCAAGCCTGCCGTGAGCGCGGCGTGCTCCTCTGTGTCGATGCCATCCAAACCCTTGGAGCCCTGCGGCTGCAGGTGGACGCCGATGTGATTGTCGCCGATGGCCACAAATGGATGCTCGGACCGGAGGGGCTCGGCGGACTCTACGTTGCCCCCGGTCTGCGGGATCAGCTGCAACTGTTTCAGTTTGGCTGGCACATGGTTGAGCATCTCGGTGAATTCGGTCGTCCCGATTGGACGCCGGCGTCCTCAGCACGGCGTTTTGAAGCCGGCAGTCCCAACCTGCTTGGTGCCCACGCCCTGGAGGCGAGTCTCGCCGTGCTTGAACAGGCGGGAATGGCGAACGTGGAGCGTGCGGTCCTCGATAACGCCCAACGGGTACAGGAAGGGGCCCGTCGGCTCGGCTTCGAAGTGGTGACACCGGGTGACGAGCGTCGCCATGCCGGGATTGTCACCTTTCGCGTCCCCGGGGCCGAGCCGGAGGCGTTGCTCGGGAAGCTCCGTCAGGCGGGCGTACCTTGTGCTGCCCGTTGTGGGGGTATCCGCTTCTCGCCGCACTTCTATACGTCGGCGGATGACCTGGAAGAGGCCTGGAAGCGGCTCACTCGACTCCTGGATTGAGGGCACAGCTCGGTCGGCGGTCCGTGCTGAGCACACTGCCCTGCTCCCGCGATCTAGCGTCGGAAGATTGTGCGTGACAAATCGAGCAGAATCGCTTCCGCAGCGAGCCGGCCATTGAGGGGCTGATCGAGGCTGCGGCGATGTTCGGCAATCGTCAGGTACGCCTGATGAAGCGATTGCGCCGGGATGCCGGCCTGGGTGGCGATTCGGTGTTCCAGCTCCCCGGAGGCGAGGCCTTTTGGCGGGGCGCCGTGGTGGCGGCGGATGAGGTCGGCGAGGATCGCGCATAGGCCGTCGGCGAGACCACCCGGGGCCTGTTCCCAGTCCTGCGCCTCTTTGACCGGATCACCGCCCGCGGCAAGTCGATGGAACTGCTGCAGGAGCGACTCGTAGCGTTCAAGGCCGTGTTCGGCGAGGATTCCCTCGGCCGCCAGTGGCATGTCCCCGGCGAGAGCGAGCGCCTTGCGAATGGCATCCCGACCCGCCCCTGGCTGGCGCCTATGCAGCCACTCTTCGGCTTGCTGCGCTTCCGGGGGGCCGAGGGTGCGGACCGCGCACCGACTTCGGATGGTTGCCGGCAGGCGCCCGGGGCGTCCGGTAGCCAGGATCAGGTAGACGCCGTCGGGCGGCTCTTCCAGGGACTTGAGCAGACTGTTAGCGGCAGCACGGTTCAGGCGATCACAGGGGAGAATCACCGCGACCCGGTTGCCTCTGCGTTGTGCGCTCAGGTGAAGGAAGTCGACGAGGGCGCGCACACTGTCGATGACGATCTCCCCGCGATCGCCACCTTGGCGTGGGCCGATGGCACGAAAATCCGGGTGGGAGCCAGCGGCGGTCAGCTGGCAGGCGCGGCAGTGCTCACAGGGGCGGCCAGCGCGCTCCTCACAGAGCAGGCTGCGTGCGAGCACTCCGGCAAGCAATCGTTTGCCAAGCCCGGTTCGGCCGGTGAGCAGAAGCGCATGGTGGAGGCGCTGGCGGTCGTGGAGGTGCAGAAGCCGTTCGAACTCCGGCTGCAGCCAGGGGGGCAGGTCGGCAACGGCCGCGGTGGCGAAAGACTCCTGGCCGCCCTCCCCGTTGCCCTCCTCCTTACGGCCGGCGCTCCGAGACGATGCAGACCGGTGGTGTACCATGACTCGCTCGGCCTCCTAATAACGTTCAGAGCGGTTGTGTTCTTCTGCCAGACGGGTGATCGCCGCCCGAACCGCTTCGCGGACTTCTCCCTCCGGACGGTTGGCGTCAACAATGCGGAAGCGTCCCGGTTCGGCCTCGGCCCGTCGGTGATAGGCGGCGCGTGCGGCCTGAAAGAAGGTGAGCTGCTCCTGCTCGAAACGGTCAATACCCTCGCCGCGGCCGGCAGCTCGCTCACGACCGAGCTTCGGGTCGACGTCGAGCAGCAATGTGCAGTCGGGGGCAAAGCCCGGGTGCACCCAAGCCTCGAGCGCGGCCACCCGTTCGGCACCGAGCCCGCGGCCACCGCCCTGGTAAGCAAAGGAGGCATCGGTAAAACGGTCGCTGACGACCCAGCGCCCGGCAGCCAGGGCCGGGCGGATCACCTCGTGGAGGTGCTGAGCGCGCGCGGCGAAGACGGTCAGGGCCTCAGCCTCCGGGCACAGCCCGGTATGGGCCGGATCCAGAAGGACACCACGCAGCGCCTCCCCAAAGGGGGTGCCACCGGGCTCGCGGGTGAAGAGCGGTTCAGGGACAGCAGCCTCGGCCAGTGCCTCGGCGATAGTCTCAAGGCAGGTGGTCTTTCCAGCTCCCTCCAAGCCCTCGACAGTGATGAAGCACCCGAGCAAATCCTTCAACGCTCCTCCTCATCGCCCGTGTCATCGCCTGATCGGGTGACCGATTCGGGCGGCTCCCCCTCGCCGCGAATGTAATAGTCGACCGCGCGGTTGTGTTCCTCCAGCGTATCGGAGAAGTGGTGGCTTCCATCGCCCCGGGAGACGAAATAGAGCGCGGTACCCGGCTTTGGATCAACCGCCGCTTCCAAGGAACGACGTCCTGGCAGTGCGATCGGCGTCGGCGGAAGTCCGTGGCGGGTGTATGTATTGTAGGGCGTGTCACGGCGAAGGTCGGCGCGGCGCAGACGGCCATCGAAGTCCTCACCGAGCCCGTAGACCACCGTCGGGTCCGTCTGCAAGCGCATCCCCTGCTCCAGTCGCCGGATAAAGACCCCCGCGACCCTTCGACGCTCGTCATCCCGGCCGGTCTCCTTCTCAATGATCGAGGCAAGGATCAGGGCTTCATAGGGTGTTTCCAAAGGTAGTTCCGACTGCCGGTCCGCCCAGGTTTTCGCAATATGCTCGCGCAGCTGACGATGCGCAGCACGCAGCAGTGCCTGATCCGTCGTACCGCGCGGGAATCGGTAGGTATCCGGCTTGAACAGGCCTTCCGGATGTGAGGTCTCGGCGCCGAGTGCCTCTGCATCGACGCCGAGCGTAGCCAGGACCGACTCGCCCGACTCGTCACCAAGGGTTGTCTCGATGGCATCGTGGGCCTCGAGTGCTTGAATGAGCTGGCGGTAGGTCCAACCCTCGACGATGGTTAGGCGGTGTTGAATGACCCGCCCTGCAGCGATCCGGTCGATAAGCTGTCGGGACGACATGCCCTCGTGGACTGCATACTCACCGGCTTTCAGGGCCGCCGCCGAGCCGAAGAGTCGCCCATAACCGCGCAAGGCCCATTGCCCGGCGCGGCCGATCCAACCCCGTTCCTCGAGTTCATGGGCCAATCGATGTACGGAAGCTCCCCGCTCGACCTCAAGGATTTGGGGCGTATCGTCGATCTGAAGGGGGCGGTGAAGCTCAAAAAGCAGCCAGAGCGCGGTCCCGGCGCCGACAGCAAGGGCTCCCGTCAGGGCGCTCAGCAGGCTCCATCTTAACGAGCGAGTGATCGGCACGGTCTCCAGGCCTAACGGGATTGCGGCACGAACGGGGTAAGACGCTGCTCCCGGATTCGCGCCAGGTACTCCGCGGTGACTGGCCCAACCGCCGGGATTTCCCGGTTCGCGGCCGAGCGTACCGGCCACACCCCGATCACGCTGTTAGTCAGGAAGAGCTCGTCCATGTCGGCCAGCTCCTCGGGGAACAGCCCTCGCCGTTCAATGCGAAGCCCCAATTGCTCAGCCTGTGCGAGGACCCAGCGGCGCATGACACCGGCTACTCCGCATTCGCGTAATGGCGGGGT
>PUNM01000134.1 GCA_003552625.1 Ectothiorhodospiraceae bacterium | reverse complement strand
CCGGCGAGGAGCGTCGCCAACTGGAGATCCGCGCCCGCCACGTTGACCCGGACCTGGGAAGGATCGATTCCCTCACCATACGCCGCCGACATAACGCCCAAGAGGAGAACACCTCGGACAGTGATGGCGCGGTGGCGAATGCCCCAGGAAGCGCAAATACTTCGTAGTGCCGAATTCGGCGTTTTTTTACGCTTTGTGTCGATTTTCGCGACTGATCGCCACAGGAGGGCGGACTATGAAGCCGACGCACACCACGATGACTGCGCTTCTCTCGGCTGCTTTGGCGACCGGCTGCGCCATGATCCAGGAGGATGAGCGCGATGATGTCGAGTACACCCTAGATACAGGCGCCTTGTTCGAGACGGATGAGGGCGAGGACGACCAGCGAAGCGCCGACGCCGGCGCGGAAGCTCCGGACCAGGGCGACCCCTCGGAGCCGCCGCCCCTACCCGACGAGCTCACCGATGCGCCGCAAACCGATGATGGGTACGTGATCGCCTACGAGGAGCTCACGGATCTCGATGTCGATACCGCATACAACCGCGTGCGCCGAACCTTCGACTACAAGACTCCGGCTCAGCGCCATAACCACGAGCTAGCCGAGGACACCGGCCTTTATCACTACATCAACGAGCCGGGGGCCTACTACTCCCTGCGCGACGCCGCTGAGATCGGTGACGACCGCGTCGTCCTGCAAGTGGACCTCGAGCGGGAGCAGGATCGCACCCGTGTTCGTGCGGCGTATCACCAGTTCTTTGCCGGGTGGGGACGCCCCGAGGATCACGAACCGTGGCCCTCCGATCCCGAGGCGTTCGAGCGCAATCTCATCGAGCAGCTTGAGGGCGCCCTGGAGTAAAGGCCATGCAGCTTTACCTCTGCGAGAAGCCTTCTCAGGCCCGGGACATCGCCCGCGAGCTGGGCGCCACACGCCGCGACGCCGGGTGCCAGCATGGCCCCGGCGTCGCGGTGACGTGGGGCTTCGGCCACCTGCTTGCCATGGCACCGCCCGGGGCCTACGACGAGCAGCTGGGCCAGTGGCGGCGCGAGACCCTACCGATCCTCCCGCGACAGTGGCAGCTGCAGGTTCGGCCTAAGGCCAAAGAGCAGTACCACATCGTCAGGCGTCTACTGAGCCAGGCCGACGAGGTGGTACTGGCGACGGACGCGGACCGTGAGGGGGAGACTATCGGGCGCGAGATCCTGGATCATGCCGGCTACCGTGGCCCTGTGCGGCGACTGTGGCTGTCGGCCCTTGATCCAGTCAGCATACGCCAGGCGCTGGCGCAGCTTCTCGACGGCAGCCGCACCGAGCCGCTGTACCAGGCCGGGCTGGCCCGGTCTCGAGCCGACTGGCTCATCGGTATGAATCTGACCCGGGCCTTCACCCTGACCGCACAGCAGCGCGGCCACCAGGGCGTGCTCTCCGTCGGCCGGGTCCAGACCCCGACGCTGCGGCTTGTCGTCGAGCGTGATCGCGCCATCGAGCAGTTCCGGCCACACCCCTACTACGAGGTCCATGTCCAGTGCCGCCACGCCCAGGGCGCCTGGACGGCTAGGTGGCACCCAACGGGAAAGCGGGATAGCGAGGGCCGCTGCATCGACCGCTCAGCCGCACAGGCCGCCGCCGAGCGCACCGAGGGCGCCGAGGCGCAGGTGACTCGGGCGCAGACCGAGCGCCATCAGGCGTCCCCACCGCTGCCGCTGGACCTGTCGAGCCTGCAACAAGCCGGGGACCAGCGCTGGGGCGATTCCGCCCAGGAGGTGCTCGACGCGGCCCAGGCCCTCTACGAGCGCCACAAAGCAATCACCTACCCCCGTACCGACTGCCGCTACCTGCCGACCAGCCAGCAGGTCGAGGCGACCCAGGTGCTCCAGGCTCTGGCGAGCTCGGATCCATCGATCCAGGAGCAGGTCGAGGGTGCCGATCCTCAGCGCCGCTCTCGGGCCTGGAACGACGAGAAGATCACCGCTCACCACGCGATCATCCCGACCGGCGCGGCGATCGACGTCTCCGCAATGAACCAGCGCGAACGCCGGCTCTACGAGCTTATCCGGGCCCACTACCTGGCACAGTTCTATCCGCCCTGCGAGTACGACGAGGCCGTAATCGAGGTCGCGACCGCTACCGATACCTTCGTCGCCAAGGGCCGCTCCATCCGCGTCTCCGGCTGGCGAGCCGTACTCGGCCAGGACCGCGCCGGTGAGCAGGAGCAGCCACTGCCGCCGGTCCATGAGCAGGACCCGGTACGCCTCGATGCAGCCGAGCTCCAGGAGCGCGAAACGAAACCACCGCGCCCCTACACAGCCGGCACGTTGCTCGCGGCGATGAAGCGCGTCGCCGACGTCGTCGAGGATCCCCAGCTGCGGAAGACGCTCAAGGAGACGAGCGGCATCGGCACTGAGGCAACTCGGGCCGGCATCATCGAGACCCTGCAACAGCGCGGGTACCTGGTGCGCCGCAAGCGCGCGCTCCGCGCCACTGAGGCCGGCCGCGCCCTGATCGACGCTGTTCCTGAGGAGGTGAGCGACCCCGCGACGACAGCCCGTTGGGAGGAGGCGCTGGGCGAGATCGCCGACGGGCGCGGCGACATGGCTGCGTTCCTGGAGCAGCAGGCCGCATGGGTTCATAGCCTGGTGCGCCAGGTCCAGAACACCGGCTCCGAGGCCATCGCCATCGATGGCGCCGAGACTCACGCCTGCCCGTCCTGCGGCCGGCCGATGCGCCGGCGCAAAGGCAAGCACGGCGCTTTCTGGGGCTGCAGCGGCTACCCCGACTGCACGGTGACGCGCCCGGACGCGAACGGACGGCCGGCTGAGCCCAAGCAGAATCGTCCGGTCGGCGAGTGTGGCTGCGGCGGGACCATCTACGCGAAAGCCCGTGCATGGCAGTGCGATACCTGCCAGGCGCGGGTCTGGCATGAGACGGCCGGGAAAAAACTTACCGAGCGCCAAGCCCAGGCGCTCCTCGCCGGCCAGACGGTGCATCTGCGGGGGCTGCGCAGCCGCAAGACCGGCAAACGCTTCGATGCCCCCGCGCGCGTGGAGCAAGGTCAGCTGAAGCTGATCTTTGAGCAGCGGAGGTAGAGCAATGCGTGTGGTGACATTCGATCAGCAGCGACGAGGCTACTGCGCACCGACCGCCTGGGTTCGACACCCCCTGCACGGCGAGTGCGAGGTCCTGGACTACGACCCCGATGACCCTCTACGCCGGACGCTGTTGCGCATCGATGACGGCGTGTGGGTACAGGCCGACGTGCGGGAACTGACTCAAGTTGAGCCGGCGATCGAGGAGCACTTGACAAACCGCTCATAACAAGGTTCGCTATTTTTAACAGGCCCGCCGTGAGCTGATCACGGCACACCAAGCCCCGCCCGACCCGGGCAGCGGGGCGCCGGTCATCAGGCCGGTCGGGTCATCAGCTCCACGCAACTCACCCTGCTGGGGAAGCGCTCCCCGGCAGGGATGGCGCCTTCCCCAGCTTTATGCATGATGGGAGGGCGCCATGAAGGCCTACTTCAACCTTCATACCCACGGTATTGCCTACCTCAACCGGGCCCGCCTGGTCCGTCCGCGCAAAGGTCAGCCGTTCTGGGCGGTCGAGGTGAACGCCCTGTACGGCCATCCCGATGACGTTGACTACACCCGGATCGATTGCCGGGTGACCGGCCGGGAGGCGCAGGAAGTCGTCGAGCGTCTCGAGGCCGCTATCAACGACCGAAGCGAGAAGGTCCTCGCCCGCTTCAAGGTCGGGGACATCTACCCCGAGGCCTTCGTCTATCGCTCCGGGCAGCGAGCCGGCGAGTACGGCGTCACGATCAAGGGACGCCTGCTGCGGCTCGAGTGGGTGAAGGTCAATGGTGAGACGGTTCACACCGCGGCCATTCCTCACCCAGCCGCCGACCGCGAGCAACACGCTCCGCATGACGGTGCTGAGCCGGCCGAGCCGTCCTCCGAGGAGGAAGGCACGCGGAGCACCAGCCACGAGGGCGAGCGGGAGGATGCCTTGGGGCCGGCCGAGACACCGGCCGGCGACCAGGCAAGCGGCCAAGGGGCCGACTCCTCGGGAGGCGACGTCATCCAGCTCTCGAAGGATGACCCGAACTTCCAAGCGAAGAAGGAGCGGCTCAAGAAGGCTGGCTACCGCTTCGACCCCAAGGAACGGGTCTGGCGGAAGCCGGTCGCTGAACCGGCACCCGCCTGAGGCCCAGCCCACCCCGCGCGAAGACGGGGTGGGCCTCGCTCTTTTACAAGTGGGCGAGGAAGGCAAGACGCTCCGGCGTCTTGCCCGAGCGGCGCGCGCGCCGGTCGCTCCGGCAAGACGCCGGCCACGAGCGCATCGTGGCGCCCTCTCCAAGCCCCTACGGCCCGGGCAGCGGGGCGCCGGCCACCAGGCCGGTCGGGCCACACTTCAATCCACCCCGCCGGGGACAGGCACCCCGGCAGGGGCGGTCTGTCCCCCGGCACTGCATCGAGGAGGACAGGCCATGGCCCTGCACGAAACACCGATCTG
>PUNM01000142.1 GCA_003552625.1 Ectothiorhodospiraceae bacterium | reverse complement strand
CCGGCCTATCTGGTGGGGAGGCTCTTTCGGCCCGAGCCGCGACTGGCGGCTGGCGCAGCGCTGCTTGGTGAGGCCACGGCGGCGATCGATGTCTCCGATGGCCTCGCCGCCGACCTGGGCCGGCTCCTCGAGGAGAGCGGTGCCGGGGCAACGCTGGAACTCGACCAGCTCCCGCGCTCTGAGGCTTTCATCGCCGAAGGTGGTAGTCTGCGCCATCAGCTTCACGGCGGTGACGACTACGAGCTTTGCTTCACTCTACCCGGCGATTCTGCCGACGACCAAGCAGCTTTGCTCGGCCGCCTGGGCGTTCCGGCCACCCGTATCGGCACGGTGGAGGGAACCCCCGGGCTTCGTGGGCGCGATGCCCATGGCAGTGTCTGTGCCCTTGACCCCTGGGGGTATGACCACTTCGGGGGTCAGTCTTGAGCGCACCCTTCCGGCTGCGCCAACCGCTCCACCTGCTCGCCGTCGGTTTCGGGCTGGGGCTGGCGCCACGTGCGCCCGGGACCTTCGGCACGCTGGCTGCCCTGCCGCTGCTTGTCCTCTTGCTGCCAGCGGGGTGGTTCGTCTACTTGGTCGCAACCCTGCTTGCCAGCCTGGTCGGCGTATGGATTTGCCAGCGCGCCGCCGAGGACGCGGGAGTCCACGATCACCCGGCCATTGTCTGGGATGAGATCGCCGGGTTCCTGGTGGCGGCCTTTCCCCTGTCGCTCGGGGTGGGGTGGATTCATCCGTGGGTTGATCTCGCGATCCTCTTCGCGCTCTTTCGCTTCTTCGACGCGGTCAAGCCCGGCCCGATCCGCTGGCTCGATCGCAACCTCCATGGCGGTCTCGGGATCATGGCCGACGACCTGGCGGCCGGCCTGGCCACGGCGCTGCTGTGGTGGGCCTCTCTGGCGCTGTTCGCCGCCCCCGCGGTCTGAGGTGCAGGCGCACACCTGGTCTCTCCCTTTGGGAGGCGGCGCCGCCCGGGGCTAGAATGAACGCAGAACACCAGACGAGGTGGCAACCGACTTGAGCACCGCTGTCTATATCGAGAGCCAGGGCTGCCAGATGAACGACTATGACGTCGGCCGGATGGTCGATGTCCTGGCCAGTCAGGCCCATTGCCGTCGTGTCGAACGTCCGGAAGACGCCGATCTGCTCCTCCTGAATACCTGCTCGGTGCGCGAGAAGGCGCAGGAGAAGGTCTTTTCGCAACTCGGCCGCTGGCGGCGCCTCAAGGAGGCGCGGTCCGGGGTACTGATCGGTGTCGGGGGCTGTGTGGCGAGCCAGGAGGGAGACGAGATCCTGCGCCGGGCGCCCTTCGTCGATCTCGTCTTCGGGCCGCAGACGCTGCACCGCCTGCCGGAGATGGTCGCGCGGCGCCGCGGGGGCGGCGGTCCGCAGGTGGATGTCAGCTTCCCCGAGATCGAAAAGTTCGATCACCTTCCGATGCCGCGCGCCGAGGGGCCCAGCGCCTACGTGTCCGTGATGGAGGGGTGCAGCAAGTATTGCTCGTTCTGTGTCGTTCCGTACACGCGTGGTGAGGAGATCAGCCGCCCGGTCGACGATGTCCTCTCGGAGGTGCGTGCGCTTGCCGAGCAGGGTGTCCGCGAGGTCAATCTGCTCGGCCAGAATGTCAATGCGTACGCCGGCCCACTTTCGGACGGGGACAGCGCGGACCTCGGACTGCTGATCGAGGCGGTGGCCGGCGTGCCGGGGATCGACCGCATTCGCTTCACCACTTCGCATCCGGCTGAGTTCGGTAGCGGCCTTGTGGAAGCGTTCCGCGAGGTGCCGCAACTAGCGGATTTCCTGCATCTGCCGGTACAGAGTGGCTCAGACTTGATTCTAAAACTGATGAAGCGGGGCCACGACGTGGCGACCTATGAGGCTTTGATTGAAGAGATCCGTGCAGCCCGTCCTAGTGTGGTGCTGGCCACCGATCTGATTGTCGGGTTCCCCGGCGAGAGCGAGGCGGAGTTCGAGGAGACGATGGAGATGATCGACCGTGTCGGTTTCGACGGCGGCGCATTCAGCTTTATTTATAGCCCGCGGCCGGGGACACCGGCGGCGGATCTCGCCGATCCGGTGCCGGCGGCAACCAAGAGCGCTTGGCTGCAGCGCCTGCAGGCGCGGATTCTGGAACAGCAGCGGGCGGCAGGCGAAGCGCTCGTCGGTACCCGGCAATGGGTACTTATCGACGGCCCTTCGCGCCGGGATCCGCGGGAGCTGAGTGGTCGCACCTCGGGGAACCGCACGGTCAACTTCGCGGGTGATCCGAGCTGGGTCGGCCGCTTCGCCGAGGTCGAGATCGCCGCCGCGATGGCGCACTCGCTGCGTGGCCGTGTCGTCGCTGTCGAGGGCGGCGTTGAGCCCTCGGCTGCCGGCGTGGGTGGTTAGGCCGTATGCGCCCCGATGCTGTCGATTTTGAGCTGACCCCCACCGACAACGAGCGTCTGGCCCGCCTATGCGGGCAATTCGACGAAAACCTCCGGCAGCTGGAGCGCCGGCTTGGTGTCGAGATCCAGAACCAGGGGCACCGCTTTCGGATCATCGGTGGCGGTCAGGCGGTCCGCGTCGCTCGCCAAGTGGTCGAGGAGCTCTACGAGGCCGCTGCACAGGGGCACCTGGAGCCGGAGAACGTGCACCTTTATCTCCAGCAGGCACGCATCGACGAACTCCAGGCTCACGCGGCGCGGGAGCTCGCTGACCCCGAAGAGGCCGACGATCAAGGGACGGAGCCCCCGGCACGCCGGGATTCCGACGAGGAGGCCGCGGTCATCCGGACTCGCAAGACGGTGATCCGCGGGCGCGGACCCGGGCAGCGCGCCTACCTGGAGCGCATTCGGGATCATGATCTGAGTTTTGGGATCGGGCCGGCGGGAACGGGCAAGACCTACCTGGCCGTTGCCTGCGCCGTCGAGGCCCTGGAGGCTGAAGAGGTCCGCCGAGTAGTCCTCGTGCGACCCGCTGTGGAGGCGGGGGAGCGACTGGGGTTCCTGCCGGGGGATATGGCGCAGAAGGTCGATCCGTACCTGCGGCCGCTCTACGATGCGCTCTTCGAGATGCTCGGGTTCGAGCGTGTGGGCAGGTTGATCGAGCGCAACGTCATTGAGGTAGCGCCGCTTGCGTTCATGCGGGGGCGCACCCTGAACCACGCCTTCATCATCCTCGATGAAGCGCAGAATGCCACGGTCGAGCAGATGAAGATGTTCCTGACCCGTATCGGGTTTGGCTCGACCGCAGTGGTCACGGGCGACGTCACGCAGATCGATCTGCCGCCGGACAAGCCCTCCGGGTTGCGCGATGCGGTAGATGTACTGCGTGACGTGGAGGGCGTGAGCTTCACCTTCTTTGCGGCCTCCGACGTGGTCCGCCACGCCTTGGTGCAGCGCATCGTCGAGGCGTACGATAGCCGGAGCCATCGAATCGGTGGGAAGAAGGCAGCTAAAACGGGGGCCGGAAAGAGCAAGTGAGCGGAATCGAGCTGGCTCTGCAATGCGTCCATGCCGGGGGCTATCCGCGGCAGGACGAGATGGCCTCCTGGATCGAGGCGGCGCTGGGCGCCGCTGGACGAGAGGCCTGTGGCTGGGAACTGACGGTGCGCATCGTCGATGAAGGCGAGTCCCGTCAACTCAATGCTGCCTACCGGGGGCGGGACAAGCCCACCAACGTGCTCTCGTTCCCGTTCGAGCCACCGCCTGGGTTGCCGGCGGCCGAGGCGCAGATCCTCGGTGACCTGGTGATTTGTGCACCCGTCGTGGCCTCCGAGGCAGTGGTGCAGGGCAAGCCGGAACGCGACCACTGGGCCCACATGGTCGTCCACGGCACCCTCCATCTGCTCGGCCACGACCATCTGGAAGACGGCGAAGCAGAGAGAATGGAGACGCTGGAGAAGCGGGCTCTGGCCGGGATCGGCGTGCCGGATCCGTACGAGCGCGAATAGACGGCGCAGATCCCGGGCGGTTCGTGATAGCCCCCGGCCCGCCGAGTGATTACACTCGCCCTACTGCTCAACCTTTGCACGCCGATGCCTGAAGAAGACCCTCCGAGTCCTGTCGGGGTTGAAACCCCAACCTGGCGCGACCGGCTCAAACGCCTGGTGACTCAGGCCGAGCCTCGCTCCCGCGATGAACTGATTGAACAGCTTCGGCGCAGCCAGGCCCTCGGGCTGCTGGATGCCGATGCACTCTCGATGATCGAGGGTGTGCTCCACGTCTCAGAGCTCCGTGCGCGGGATATCATGATCCCGCGCTCCCAGGTGACGACGCTTGCCCGCGAAACGGCGCCGCGCGAGTTGTTGCCCACGATTGTCCGCACCGGGTTTTCACGTTTCCCGGTCACGGGCGAGAGCAAGGATGATGTGATCGGTATCCTCCTGGCCAAGGATCTCCTCCGCCTCTTCTATGAGGAAGGCGGAGGCTTTCGGGTCCGGGAGGTCCTGCGGCCGGTACTCTTCATCCCGGAGAGCAAGCGCCTGGATGCGCTGCTCAAACAGTTTCGGGAAAGCCGTAACCACATGTCTGTGGTCGTCGACGAATACGGCGGGCTCGCAGGCATCGTGACCATCGAGGATGTCATCGAGCAGATCGTCGGTGAGATCGACGATGAGCACGACTTCGACGAGGACGCTCCGATCCTGGCGCGCGACGATGGCAGCTGGATCGTGAAGGCGGTTACGCCGGTGGAATCCTTCAACGAGGAGCTCGGCGCCAGCCTCTGTGAGGCGGATCTGGATACCGTCGGCGGCCTTGTGGCGCAGCAGTTTGGCCACGTACCCCGACGCGGGGAGCGGATCGTCCTGAATGGCTTTGAGTTCCGCGTTCTGCGCGCCGATCAGCGCCGCATCCATCTCCTGCGCGTGGTCCCGGTCGGTGACGAGTCTGATGGGAGTCGCTAGCGCGTTGCACCGTGGCCGGGTTGTTGTCGCCGCCGGTGTCCTTGCCGGGGCCGCGTTTCCGCTGGCGATGGCGCCTCTGGACTGGGTGTGGTGTGCCTTCGCGTCCCTGGCCGTGCTGTTCGCAGTGGCTGCGCTCGCGCCGATACGTCCTGCGATGCTTGGTGCCTACGCCTTCGGGGTCGGTCAGTTCGGCGTGGGCGTCTCCTGGGTCTACGTCAGTATTCACGACTACGGCGGCGCGGGGGTCGTCCTCTCGGCGGCGGTTACCGCGCTCTTTGTTCTATTCATGGCACTCTTCCCACTGCTGGCGGTTGTCCTCGGGCGTGCTCTGGCCGGTGGCCCGTCGATGAGGCTGGCTCTGACCCTGCCCGCAGCCTGGGTCTTTGTGGAATGGGTGCGGACGTGGCTTTTTACAGGGTTCCCCTGGCTCTTCGCTGGCTACGCCACTCTGGAGACGCCGCTCAGCGCACTAGTGCCCGTTGTCGGGGTGCTGGGGGCGAGCGCGGTAGTTGCCTGGACGGCTTCCCTGGTCGTCTGGGCGGTCGTGCGCCCAGGGCTGCGGTCAGCGACGGTGGTCTTGGTGATGGCGCTTTCGCTCGGTGGGATCCTGGTGGCGCTAACGGATCGCGCCTGGACACAGCCGGCGGGCGAGCCGGTCCGTGTCGCCTTGTTGCAGGGCAATTTCTCCCAGGATATCAAATGGGATCCGGACCAGCTGGACCGCATTCAGCAGCGCTACGCTACCATGACGGCGGAGAGTGCCGGTTCGGACGTGATCATCTGGCCGGAGACGGCGATCCCGGCGCGGCTCGATCGGGTCGAGGGCTATGTCCATGCAGTTGCGCGGGATGTCCGGCAAGCCGGCGGGGCTCTCGTCCTCGGGATTCCGGTGCGGGAGTGGGCGCCGGGTGGCGGGTATCTCTACAACAGCATCATTGCCCTCTCGGATGAGAAGGACGCCTACCACAAGCGCCATCTGGTCCCTTACGGGGAGTATGTTCCCTTCCGGGACGTCTTCGGCCGCAGCCTGGATTTCCTCGGGGCGCCGATGGCCGACTACAGCCGAGGACCCTGGCCGGAGCCGCTGAAGCTGGGTGACGGCCTGACGGCCGGGGCGACCATCTGCTATGAAGTTGCCTATCCTCGTGCCGTGCGTCGGACTGCGGCTGACGTGGACTTTCTGATCAACGTCAGCAACGACGCCTGGTTCGGCGATTCGCTGGCGCCGGCTCAGCATTTGCAAAAGGCGCGGATGCGCGCAGCGGAAGTGGGCCGCTGGATGGCGCGCAGTACCAATACAGGGATTACCGCGGTCATCGATCACCACGGCCGGGTGGTTGAGCGGGCCCCGCAATTCGAGGTGGCAAAGGTCGACGCCCGGGTTGAGCGCCGTCACGGCGCGACACCTTACGCTCGCGCTGGGGATGGGCCGGTGCTCGTCCTTTTGTTCGCAGTGCTGTTCGGTGCCGGGATCGCGTCACTCCGACGTGAGCGCAGCGCGTCACCCTGGAACCGGTAGCCAGGGCAGCAGCAGTGGTACCAACACGGCGGTAACAAGCCCGGCCAGTCCCAGCCCCAGCCCCGCGAAGGCACCAGCCGCCGCGCTGAGACCGAAAGCCTGGGCCGTCCCGAATCCGTGTGCAGCCAGTCCCAAAGCGAATCCCTGAGCGGCGTGGTCACGGATGCGGAGCAGTCGAAAGACAAGTGGGGCCATCAGGCAGCCGAGGGCTCCGGTGATCAGTACAAGCCCCGCTGTCAGAGAGGGCAGGCCCCCGAGGCGCTCCGTGATTCCCATGGCGATGGGCGACGTTACTGACTTCGGCGCCAGGGAGAGCAGCGTCTCCCGGGAAGCCCCGAGGGCCGCGCCCACCCAGACCGCCGACAGTGCAGCCGCCAGGCTGCCGAGGACCACGGCGACGGTGACGGGGAGAAGAAGCTCGCGGATGCGTGGCAGCTGATCGTAAAGGGGCACCGCAAGTGCCACCGTTGCGGGCCCGAGCAGGAAGTGGACAAATTGTGCCCCCTCGAAGTAGGTATCGTAATCGATGCCGCTGATCAGCAGGAACGCGATCAGCAGTGCCATTGCGATGAGAACCGGGTGGGCGAGCGGTGACCGCCCCAGTCGCCGCCATATGGCCTGCGCCAGAAGGAAGGCGGCAAGTGTCGCGGTCAGGCCGAGGAGGGGGCTTTCGGCAAGAAAGGCCCAGATATCGTGGAGTTCTTCAGTCACCGGTCTCATCCCGCTCCCGCCGCGCCCGGGGCTGCAATCGCCGCCATTGGAAAACGGCGCCGGTTACGGCGAGAGCGATCGCCGTGCTCGCCACCAATGCGGCGGCGATGGCCAGGGCGTCCGATCCCAGCCGCTGGTAGTGGACCATGATCCCGACCCCCGCGGGAACAAAGAGCAGCGCGAGGTAGCGGAGCA
Organism: Ectothiorhodospiraceae bacterium; assembly: GCA_003552625.1. GTDB lineage: Bacteria > Pseudomonadota > Gammaproteobacteria > Nitrococcales > Halorhodospiraceae > Halorhodospira. The sequence continues at coordinate 11,125 of PUNM01000142.1, read as the reverse complement.
GTCCCTCCGAGGCGGTGCGCAGGCCTTCCGGGACCCGGCCAAGGGTGATCAGGCCGGCGAAGAGCAGAGCGAGCCCGATGACCGGTCCCGGAAGGGGGAGGTCAAGCAGTCGCGCGATCACCTCGCCGATCAACTGGAAGCCGAGGAGCAAGGTCAGCCCGTGCAGCACTCCGGAACCTCGGCGTTGCGCAGGGTCAGAATCGGCCAGCCGCGCTGCTCTGCCTCCGCGCGCAGCGTCGCGTCAGGGTCCACGGCCACCGGTTTCTCGACATACCGGAGCAGGGGCAGGTCGTTGAGGGAGTCGCTGTAGAACCACTTGGTGGCGTTGGCGAGTCCTCGTTCTTGGAGCCACGCCTCAACGGCGTGGATCTTGCCCTCGCGGAAGGTCGGGATCCCGGTGGGGCGCCCGGTGTAATGACCCTCTTTCCGCTCCGGCTCGGTGGCCAGGAGCGTATCAATGCCGAGGCGGTCGGCTATCGGTCGGGTCACGAAGCTGTTGGTAGCGGTTACGATGGCCAGGGTGTGGCCGCTGCGCCGATGCTCTTCGACCAGGGTCTCGGCCGCAGGCAGCACGATGGGCTCGATGTGCTCGGCCATGAAGCGGGCGCGCCACTCAAGAAGGCGCTCCTCCGGGTGTTGCGCCAGGGGCTGAAGCGCGAACGCCAGAAAGGCCTGGATGTCCAGCTCGCCGCGGATGTAGTCCTCGTGGAATCGCCGGTGCGTCTCAGCGAACTGGTCGCTGTCCACCGCGCCGCAGGCCACGAGGTGCTCGCCCCAGAGGCTATCGCTATCGCCGGCGATCAGGGTGTTGTCCAGGTCGAACAAGGCGACATTCAATGGGGCATTCCTCCGGTGTCCTTACTTTCGTGTCGGGAGTGCGTGGGACGGCACAGCTTAGCCGCCTGCGGCAACGTTGCCCAGGTTGCGCTCGTTATGAAAGAATAACATCGGCTTTTTCCGCGTAGGGAGGCGTATTTCGGGTGGTCGACTCTGACGGATTTCGACCCAATGTCGGCATCATCGTCGCCAACGATGGCGGGAAGGTGCTGTGGGCACGTCGAGCCGGAGAGGAGGCCTGGCAATTCCCGCAAGGGGGGGTCGAGCCCCGAGAGACCCCTTTGGACGCGCTCTACCGAGAGCTAGAGGAGGAGATCGGCCTCGCCCCCGAGGATGTCACCGTGCTCGGCGCGACGAGGCGCTGGCTGCGCTACCGCCTGCCGCGCCGGATGGTCCGGCGGGGAGGCCGCTGTATCGGACAGAAGCAAATCTGGTTCTTGCTGCGTCTCGTGGCAGATGAGCAGAGGGTCCAGGTTGATCGCGTGCCTCGCCCGGAGTTCGATCGCTGGCGTTGGGTGGAATACTGGCAGCCAGTTGACGAAGTCATCTTTTTCAAGCGCCAGGTTTACCGGCAGGCCTTGCAGGAGCTCGCGGGCTACTTGCATGGTGACTGGCGGGGAACCGGCACGGAGGGTGGCGGCCCGGCGATCCCGCCAGCGGCACGACGCCCCGTTCGGTAAGGCGGCTCCATGCTGGATATCCTTCATCGCGTCTCCCGCGAAGTGAACGCCGCGCCGGGGCTGCGCGACGCCCTGCGCATCATCGTGGAGCGGGTGGCGGACGCCATGGCGGTGGATGTCTGCTCCGTGTACCTGCGCGATGCTGCCCAGGGCGACTTCGTGCTCATGGATACGCGTGGTCTCAACCCGGAGTCTGTGGGACAGGTCCGGCTGACCACGGCGGAAGGCCTCGTCGGCCTCGTGGCTGAGCGCGAAGAGCCCATCAACCTCAAGAATGCCCCGGCGCATTCGCGTTTCCGCTACTTTCCGGAGACTGGGGAGGAGCGCTACTCGTCCTTCCTGGGTGTGCCGATCATCCATTACCGCACCGTGCTCGGCGTGCTGGTCGTGCAACAGACCGAGGAGCGGCGTTTCGAGGAAAATGAAGTCGCCTTCTTGGTGACTTTGGCTGCCCAATTGGCGGGAGCCATTGCCCACGCCCGAGCCAGCGGGGGTATCGATGGGCTTGAGCAGGACTCCGTCGTCGAAGGCGGTAGGGCCCTTCAAGGGCTCCCTGGTGCCCCCGGGGTTGCTCTTGGGACCGCGGTGGTTTCCTATACCCAGGCGGATCTGAACGCCATCCCGGATCGCATGGCGGTGGATGTTGAGGGCGAAGTGGCTGCCTTCGAGGCAGCTGTGGATCAGGTCAGCGGTGAGCTGCGCAAGCTGAGCGACCAGATTTCCGACTCGGTCACCGCCGATGAGCAGATGCTCTTCGACGTCTATCTGCGCATGCTTGAGGGAGACAGCCTGGTCCGGGAGACGGTGGAACGTATTCGGGCCGGCAACTGGGCGCCAGGGGCTCTGCGGCAGGTCATCGGCGAGCACGTCCAGGTCTTCGAAGACATGGACGATCCCTATCTCAGCGAGCGCGCGAGCGATATTCGCGATCTCGGGCGGCGTATCCTGAGTCGCCTTCGGGACGAGGGTGAGCGTGTGCGCCAGGTGCCTGAAAAGGCAGTCTTGGTTGGCCACGAAGTCAGTGCCTCGCAGCTTGCCGAAATCCCGCGGGAGAACCTGGTCGGCGTCGTCGCAGCAACCGGCTCACGCAATTCCCACGTGGCGATCCTTGCCCGCGCCTTGGGGATTCCAGCGGTCATGGGCGTCGACGATCTGCGTACGCGTCATCTGGATGGCCGGCCCGTGGTGGTTGATGGTTACTCCGGGCGCTTCTACGTCGATCCGTCGGCCACGGTGGAGCAGGAGTACCAGCGGCTTATTACCGACGAGGCGGAATTCACGGAAGGGTTGGAGGCGCTGCGGGACGAGCCGGCGATCAGCCCGGACGGGCGTACGGTCTCGCTCTACGCCAATACCGGCCTGATCTCGGATATCAATCTTTCGCTGGCCGCCGGCTGCGACGGGATCGGGCTCCACCGAACAGAATTCCCTTTCCTGATCCGCGACCGTTTTCCCGGCGAGGAGGAGCAGGCGGATCTCTATCGCCGTGTGCTGGAGCAGTTCGCGCCGCGGCCGGTGGTGCTGCGAACACTGGATATCGGCGGCGACAAGTCGCTGGCCTACTTCCCCATTCAGGAGGAGAACCCCTTCTTGGGGTGGCGCGGTATACGGCTGACGCTGGATCACCCGGAGATTTTTCTCACTCAGTTGCGCGCGATGCTGCGTGCCGACGTGGGGCTGAATAACCTTCAGATCCTGCTGCCGATGGTCAGCCGGCTTGAGGAGATCGCCGACGTCCGCCGGCTGCTCGCCAGGGCGCGCCAGGAGCTGGCAGAGGAAGGCGTCGAGACGCGGAATCCGGCGCTCGGCGTGATGATCGAGGTGCCGGCGACGATCTACCAGATCGACCGTTACTGCGATCAGGCGGATTTCCTGTCGCTCGGCTCCAATGACCTGACTCAGTACCTGCTGGCGGTGGATCGCAACAACAGCCGGGTGGCCTCGCTCTACGATGAGCTGCACCCGGCTGTGCTCAGTGCCGTGCGCGATGTTGTTCGTGCTGCCCGCCGGCACGGCAAGAAGCTGACCGTCTGCGGCGGGATGGCCGGCGATCCTGCCGGTGCGATCCTGCTGATGGGGCTAGGGGTTGAGGGGCTCTCCATGAGCGTTTCCAGCCTGCTACGCATTAAGTTTGTCGTCCGGCGGGTTCCGGTCGCCCGGGCTGCGGAGCTGGTCAATCGAGCTGTGGAAATGGACTCGCCCGAGGAGGTCCGCCGCATGCTGCGTCGGACGCTCGAGGAGTATGAGCTTGGCGGTCTGATCCGGGCCGGCAAGTGAGTTCTGCGTAATTGACAATCACTCGCATTCGCGCTTATATGGGCTTGCTCGACTTGAGGAAGGGTGCGCCCATGTATGTCTGTATCTGCAATGCGGTCACCGATCGCCAAATCCGGGAGGCGGTGGCCTGTGGCTGTTGCTCGATGCGCGAGCTGCGCACCCGGCTGGATGTGGCTGGATGCTGCGGTAAGTGTGGCCCGGAGGCCCGTCGGCTGCTCGGCGAGTGCCTCGGCTGCCCGCTGGAGGAGGCCGAGCCTGCCCCCCTTCCTGAACAGCACCCGGTCCAGTTTCGCGTCCGGTCCGGCGAGGGGCCAGCGGCGGGGTGAAGAGACGGCGGAGGCCCTGGTTGATAGAATCGAAGCGAAAGGAAATCCAACAGACCCACAGGGGGCCCAATGCAAGGCGATAAGAAGGTCATCGAATATCTCAACGGCGGACTGAAGAAAGAGCTGACCGCCATCAATCAGTACTTCCTTCATTCGCGGCTCGCCTACGACTGGGGCTTCGACAAGCTCGGCGCCAAGGAGTACGAAGAGTCGATCGAGGAGATGCAGCATGCCGATGAGTTCATGCAGCGCATCCTCTTCCTCGGTGGCCTGCCGAACCTCCAGGAGCTGGAGAAGCTGCAGATCGGCGAGAACGTCCGTGAGATGCTGGAGGCGGATCTCGCCGGGGAGAAAGACAGCCTGGCCTTCTATCGTGAGGCCGCTGCTTACTGCGAGTCGGTGCAGGACTACGCCTCTCGGGATCTGTTTACCAAGCTGATCGCCGATGAGGAAGGGCATGCGGACTGGCTGGAGACGCAGCTGGGCCTGATGGATCAGCTCGGCGACGCCAATTACCTGCAGCGCCAGATGAACGCGGCGGATGAGGGTGAGGACGAGGGCTGAGCCGCTCGACCAATCGGGTTAACCAGGAAACCCCGGTGGCGCCAGAGAGCGCACCGGGGTTTCCTGGTCTCAGGGGGGCAAATCGTAATCAGAAAGGCTTGACCACGGCGAGGATTACCACCGCGACCAGCACAAGGACGGGAATCTCGTTGAAGACGCGGTACCACTTGTGGCTCCGGGTGTTCTGGTCATCCGCGAACTGCCGCAGAAGTCGCCCACAGTAGAGGTGGTAGCCCACGAGTAGGGCGACAAGTGCAAGCTTGACGAGCATCCACCACTGATGGAGAAGCTCAGGGACGAGGACAAGCAGCCAGATACCAAAGCCGATCGCGGCGATTGCGCTGGGGTTCATGATGCCGCGGTAGAGCTTGCGCTCCATGGTCTTGAAGCGCTCGATACCAGTCCGATCCTCTGCCATCGCGTGGTAAACAAACAAGCGCGGCAGGTAGAAGATCGCGGCGAACCACGTCACGATGGCCACAATGTGAAAGGCTTTGATCCAAAGGTACACGGGTTCCCTCCTGTCATAGGCTGCCAGCAGGCTGCAGGTTTGTGGCGGTTGGCCTGTTGGGTTCGGGCCGTATTGTAGGCCTGTGGAGGAGAGAGCGGGACCCCGCCGGGGTCGCACCCTGGTGACTGCGCTATCGATTTGCGAGGAGGAGCGATGATCGAGGTAGGGGTTGTCGGCGGCACCGGCTATACCGGCATGGAGCTGCTGCGCCTGGTAGCGCGGCATCCGCAGCTGCGCCTGGCGGAGATCACTTCGCGGGCAGAGGCGGGAACGCGTGTCGCGGAGCTGATGCCGTCGCTGGAAGGGGTGGTGGATGCCTCGTTCTCGGAGCCGGATCCGGCGCGTTTGCGGCGGTGCGACGTGGTCTTCTTTGCGACGCCCAACGGCATTGCGATGGACTCGGCGCCGGAATTGCTCGAGGCCGGTTGCCGTGTCATCGATCTCGGCGCTGACTTCCGGCTTCGAGATGCCCACGCCTGGGGAGAGTGGTACGGCATGGAGCATGCCTGTCCGGAGCTTCTGGAGGAGGCAGTCTACGGGTTGCCGGAGCTTCATCGGGAGCGGATCCGGGATGCCCGACTCGTCGCCAACCCCGGCTGCTATCCGACGGCGGTGGCCCTGGGGCTGCTGCCGCTGCTCAAGACTGGAGCTTTGAGCGACGGGGTCATCGTTGCCGATTGCAAGTCGGGGGTTTCCGGTGCGGGTCGCGCAGCGCGTGTGCCGACCCTCTTCTGTGAGGCAAACGAGAGCTTCAAGGCTTACGGTGCCAGCGGGCATCGGCACCTGCCGGAGATCGAGCAGACCGTGACGGATGCCGCCGGCAGGGCCGTGCCGCTTACCTTTGTGCCGCACCTGGTGCCGATGACGCGAGGTATGCAGGCGACGCTGCACGTGGCCGTGGACCGGAGCTTTGATCAGGTGAGCGAGCTATTCGCGGAGTGCTATTCCGACGAGCCGTTTGTGTCGGTGCTGCCCCCGGGTGGTCACCCGGAGACACGCTGGGTGCGTGGTACGAATCATTGCCGGATCGGTCTGCATCAGCCGCCGGGGCAGGCCGGACGACTGACGGTGCTATCGGTCATCGATAACCTGACGAAGGGGGCGGCGGGCCAAGCGATACAAAATCTCAACCTGATGTTCGGACTCGATGAGCGGGCCGGCCTCGAAGCATTGGCCAGCGTGCCTTAGGCCATTTGACGTGGCGGATAGGCGCTTACAGAATGCATGTTATGCGTGCGGCCGCCCTTGGGCAGGGGCGTGCCCGGAACAGGGGAGGAACCATCCATGAGCGCTATCGCTGAACCCGAGACCCATGCACCGGCAGAAGACGAACTGCTGATCTTTACAGATGCGGCAGCCGACAAGGTGCGGGAACTGATCGAGAGTGAGGACAGCCCCGACCTGAAGCTGCGGGTCTTTATTACCGGTGGCGGCTGCTCCGGGTTCCAGTACGGATTCACCTTCGATGAGACCGTCGAGGAAGGCGACGTCGTAATTGAGAAGCGCGGCGTTCAAATCGTGGTCGACCCGATGAGCGGCATTTACCTGCAGGGGGCCGAGGTCGACTTCTCCAGCGGGCTCGAAGGGGAGCAATTCGTGATCCGCAACCCGAACGCCACCACCACCTGTGGCTGCGGTTCCTCCTTCGGGATCTAGCCGGTTTCCCGCTCTCTGTGGTTTGGCGGGAAATTTCAGGGTGGGTAGAGCCCACCAAGAATCGCAGGCCTTCGGGCCCCGGTGACGGCGGGCAGGTTACCGGGAATGCCGGCAATATGGGCCCAGGCGAGCCATGCGAAGGCGGCGGCCTCGACGAAATCCGGATGGAGCCCAAGCGCCTCGGTGTTGGCGACCCGGCATTTGGAGCAGTGACGGGCAAGCCGCTCCATCAGGTACTTGTTGTGAACGCCGCCGCCGCATACCCAGAGGTCCAAGGGGGCGGTGTCGTACCAGCGCTCTAGGCTCCGTGAGACGGTACGGGCCGTCAGTTCAGTAAGGGTGGCCTGTACGTCCTCCGGGCGCTCATCCCCTTCCAACTGCCCGTTCAGCCACTCCGGCGAGAAGTGCTCCGGGCCGGTGCTCTTGGGGGGGCGTTTAGTAAAGTAGGCGTCGCCTTCGAGTCGTTCCAGAAGTGCTGGAAGCAGCCGGCCGGAGGCTGCCCAGGCGCCGCCCTCATCGAAGCGATTGCCGAGATGTTTTCGGGCCCAGTAGTCGAGGAGGGTGTTCGCCGGACCGGCATCGAAGCCGCGGACTGATCCTTCGCCGGGTAGCAGTGTAAGGTTGGCGATACCGCCAAGGTTGAGCACGGCTTGGTCGCGCCCGGGGCAGTGCCAGCAGTGGGCGTGGAACGCCGGGACGAGCGGGGCGCCCTCCCCGCCCTCCGCCAAGTCACGGCGCCGAAAATCCGCGACCACGGGCAATCGGCAGCGTGCGGCGATACGGTTGGGGTCGGCGATCTGGACGGAGGCCGCCGGCGCCGTCTCGCGTCCGGTGTGCCAGATGGTCTGCCCGTGACTGCCGACGGCCCGCACCTCATCGCCCACTTCCGCTTCGACACGGGTACGGTCGATCGCTGTAGCGAAGGCATCTGCCAGACTCGTGTCGAGGGCCTGGACGGTCGCTAGAGGGGTGTCCGGGCCACAGTCATGAACGCGCTGCGCCAGGTGCCCGTCCAGTGGGAAAGAGCGAGCCGCGACGGTGCGGCGGATGCGTCCGCGCTCATCGAACTCAAGGAAAGCGACGTCGATTGCGTCCGCGCTTGTTCCGGACAGCGCTCCCCCGTAAATGCCGGCGAAACCCACGTTCACGGCTCCTCATCACCTCTAGCCACCCGTAGGCCTTCTGGGGTCTCGCCGTTGAGAGCCGCCTTCAAGGGGCGGGCCTGTCGGGTGAAGTCCTGCATGGCGTCTGGGGCGACAGGCTCCGCCCGCGGGAGGCTTACCGTCACCGGGTTGCGGTGCCGGCCGTGGTCGAGGAACTCGTAGTGGAGGTGGGGGCCGGTGGCGAGGCCAGAGCGGCCAACGTAGCCAATGATCTGCCCGCGCCGCACTGTACTACCCACCCCCTGGCCGGGGGCGAAACGCGACATGTGCGCGTAGCGGGTTTCGTAGCGGGAGCCGTGGCTGAGGGAGACCATTCGCCCGTACCCCCCGTTGCGGCCCCGCTGGATGATGCGGCCATCGGCGGCTGCCCGTATCGGTGTGCCGGCGGGCGCGGCCAGATCGACACCGAGGTGCGGACGGCGGACCCCGAGCACCGGATGCCGGCGGTTGCGATCAAAATGGGAGCTGATTCGGGTGAACTCCAGCGGATAGCGGAGAAACTCTCGAGCCAGGTTGGTGCCGTCGGCTTGGTAGAACCCGCTGTTGCCGTCGGGATCCGTATAGCGTATGGCATCAAGCTCCCGGCGCTCCCCGTCCAGCCGCACGGCTTTGAGGTCGTAGCCCAGTGACTCCTGATCCGGAGTGAGTGTTTCCTTGAAGACTACAGACAGCTGATCCCCGCGGCGTAGGTCGCGGACGAGGTCGACCTCCCCTCCAAGGACGCTGGCAAGCTGCATCGTTAGGCTATTGGTCAGGCCGGCGGCGCTAGCGGCGAGGTAGAGCGAGCTGTCGATGCGCAGGGAGACCTGATGGAGAACCTCGTGGAGTGTGCGGGATTTGATCGAGGCGGTGAAGCTGTCGTCTGCGCGACGGATATGCAACTTGCTGTATCGGTCGACAGGGAATCGTAGGCCCGCGTAGGCCCCGTCGGCCTTGCGCAACAGGGTCAGCTGGTCGCCGGGCCGTAATTGCTCCAGCGCCGAGGCGTCCTCGCCGGCGCTGAGGGTGCGGTGGACGTCCCCGGCGGTGAGGCCAGCCCGCCGGAAGAGCCGAGTGAGGTTGTCCCCGGCGCGCACAGTGACCACCGATTCGTTCAGTGGGGAGGGGGGATCAGCTGCTTCCGGCGGGGGGTGGTCCATCTGCGGTTTGACAGACCGCTCTGCGTCGGTCGCCCGGCGCTCTGTGTCGTTCGAGTTGTCCGGGTCCAGCACCGGCGCGTCGCCGGGGGGCGAAGGCTCCCGGGCGGCGTCGATCGCCGTCGATGCAGGTTTCTCCGCTGCGGGGGTGGCCATCGCCGGACTGGGGGGGGTAGGGTCACCCGCCGGCCGCACGAGGCTGCCCGCGGCAGCAATCGTCGCTAAAGCGGTTGCGGCGAGCAAAACGAGCCTGGGCCGCGGCTGATAGCGCTCTCGGCTGGAGGGATGGGGTTTTCGTTTTCGCGTGGCTTGCACCGGGTCGTGCTCCCGCGGTTTGCGAACGGTTCGGGCGCAGGCGTCGGACGCCGTTTCGGATACGGTACAATACGCGATTTTACACGCGGATCGAAAAAGGGCGAGTCATGACGGTGCAAGACGAGGCGGTCGCGCTGATTCGGCGTGGGACCGAGGAGATCATCCCGGATCACGAGCTGGTCGAGCGTCTGCGCTCGGGTAAGCGGCTGCGGATTAAGGCGGGGTTTGACCCCACGGCGCCGGATCTGCATCTCGGGCATACCGTCTTGATCAATAAGCTTCGGCAGTTTCAGGACCTGGGGCACGAGGTTCTGTTCCTGATCGGCGACTTCACCGCCACGATCGGGGATCCGAGCGGTAAGAGTGCAACGCGCCCCCCGCTGACGGCGGAGGAGGTAGCAGCGAACGCGCGAACCTACGAGGAGCAGATCTACTGCATCCTGGACCCGGACAAGACCCGGCTGGTTTTCAACTCCGAGTGGATGGGCGAGATGCGCGCCGCAGAGCTGATCCAGCTGGCATCCCGGTATACTGTCGCCCGTATGCTCGAGCGCGACGATTTCGATCAGCGCTACCGCAGTGGCTCATCCATCGCGATTCATGAGTTCCTCTATCCGCTGATTCAGGGCTATGACAGCGTTGCGCTCGAGGCCGATTTTGAGCTTGGCGGCACGGATCAGCGCTTCAACCTGCTCGTCGGTCGTGAGCTGCAGCGCCAGTTCGGGCAGCAACCGCAGACCGTGCTGACCACCCCCCTGCTGGTCGGGCTGGACGGCCACAAGAAAATGTCCAAGTCCCTGGGGAACTACGTCGGTGTTCAGGATTCGGCCGAGGATATCTACGGCAAGGTGATGTCCATCTCTGACGAGCTGATGTGGCGTTACTTTGAGCTACTCAGCCTGCGCCCATGGGGCGAGGTTGAAGAGATGCAGCGACGGATCCATGAGCAGGGCATGAATCCGCGGGACGCCAAAGACGAACTCGCCTACGAGCTTGCGGCGCGCTTCCGTGGTGGCCAGGAGGCCGACGCCGCCCGCGACGCGTTCGTGGCGCGATTCCGGCATGGCGGGCGGCCAGAGGATATTCCTTGGGTCGCTGTGCCTTACGACGAGGCGGGAGGGATTGGTCTGGCCGCCGCGCTCAAGGAGTCCGGGCTCGTTGCCTCCACGTCCGAGGCTATGCGTATGGCCCAGCAGGGTGCCGTGCGGGTTGATGGGGAGCGCGTGGAAGACCCGAAGCAGCGGCTGTCCGCCGACGCGAATCACGTGCTCCAGGTGGGCAAGCGCCGATTCGCCCGGATCGGGCCGGAAGGGGGTTGACCAGCGACACTGGGCGCGTAGAATACGCCATCTCTTGTCGCGGCACAGCCGCGGCAAGGCGGGACTCCCGCGCCGACGACGGTGTTTGACACGACCTCCAGGCGTGGCGACAATAAAGGGTCCTGATGGCGGCAGCAGCCGCCCTCCCTGCTGGAAGCAAAACAGCGCGATCCACAGGGGCTTGACGAGAGCGCGACAGTATTTAGAATACGCGCTCTCTTAGCGAGGCCCGAAGCGGCCGACGCTCTTTAACAATTTGGACCGGATGGTTTGTGTGGGCGCTTGCGCTGGAGTGGTGGTTGCAAGACTTCGGCGCAAGACTCGCAATTGCTGAGTGCTTG